>CAWBFL010000145.1:0-19596 GCA_963787905.1 uncultured Acidobacteriaceae bacterium
GTTGCCCGCGTACCTGACGCCCGGCTGGACAAACTCGCCGCGCAGGCCAACACCCGCAAGACCGTCTACGCGACGGTGGAATACGCCGACCTGGCGGCCATTGGCGAAGAGGCACTGAAGGAGACCGCCTTCCTGCAGAGCCTGCGCAACGTGGACGCCATCATCCACGTGCTGCGCGCGTTTGAGGACGACACCATCCCCCACGTCGGCCCCATCGACCCGCTGCGCGACATCGGCAATGTTGAGATCGACCTCATCGTCAGCGACTTGACCCAGATCGAAAAGCGGCTGGAGCGCGTGGTCAAGGACATGAAGAAGCAGAAGACGGCCGATCTCGAGCGCGAGCATGCGTTGCTGCTGCGCTGCAAGCAGCAGACCGAGGCGGAAAAGCCGCTGCGCGAGATGGAGTTGACCGCGGAAGAGAAGAAGCTGATCCGCGGTTTCATGTTCCTGTCACAGAAGCCGATTCTCTACGTCCTCAACATCTCCGAGAGCACCACGCTGGGCGCGGACCTGGATGCTGCAGTCGAGAAGTATGGCCTCACCGAAGTCGCGTCCCGGCCCAACTCCGGCGCCACCGCGATCTGCGGCAAAGTCGAGGCTGAGCTGGCCGAAATGGAAGACGACGAGGCGGCCGAATTTCTGGAGGGCTACGGCCTGACCGAGAGCGGCCTGGTGCGCCTCATTCGCAAAAGCTACGCGCTGCTGGGGCTGATCAGCTTCTTCACCGTCGGCGAACCCGAGACGCGCGCGTGGACCATTCCGTTCAACTGCCGCGCGCAGGAGGCGGCGGGAGCGATCCATTCCGACCTGGAAAAACACTTCATCCGCGCCGAGACTATCCATTGGGACGCGCTGCTGGCTGCCGGCTCCGAAGCTGCCGCGCGCGCGGCCGGAACGCTGCGGCTGGAGGGCAAGGATTACCCGGTAAAGGATGGCGATGTGCTGAATATTCGCCACAGCGGATAGCCACGCGATGATGCCTTCCACCATGCCCGGCTCCCGCTTCTGGATCGCCCTCGCGCTGGGCTTGTTCGCTGGACTGGCCGACTACCTGGGCGGATTTCTGCTGGTGCGGCGATCGCCCTCCGCGCGCGCGCTGCGCTATTTCGTGGCGCTGGGCGCGGGCTTTATGCTTTCAGCCGCGCTGCTGGAGATGCTGCCGGAAGCATTCAGCCTCAACCTGCATTGGGCCGCTCCGCTGGTGCTGGCCGGGTACTGCGGCGTGCATCTGTTGGAACATACGCTGGTGCCCCACTTCCACTTCGGCGAAGAAACCCATCACCACGAATTCCTCTCGGCCAAGAGCAGCTACTCCGTGCTGCTGGGCCTGGCAACCCACACGTTCTTCGATGGCATTGCCATCGGCTCGGGGTTTGTGGTGTCGGCGTGGCTGGGTTGGGTGCTGTTTATCGCGATCTTTCTGCACAAGATTCCCGAGGGCTTCACCGTGGCCAGCGTAATGCTCGCGGGCGGACAGGGCCGGCGTGCAGCACTGAACTCCGCGCTGTTCCTGGGGGCGACGACGGTGCTCGGCGTGCTGGCCATCAATCTGGAGCCGGCATGGGTGCGGGCGGGACTGCCGCTCTCCGCGGGCGTGACCATCTACGTCGCCGCGACCGACCTGGTCCCCGAGGTGAATCGCGAGCCGGGCGTGCGCATGGCCCTGGTCTTCTTCGCCGGGGTGGTCCTGTTCTTCCTGCTGCGCATGCTGGGCCCGGGCTAGCTGCCTATTGCACCTGAAGGGTTACGTTCACCGAGTGCTGCAGCGCGGTCCCGGCGGGACTGGTCGCGGTGCCGGTCACGGTGAGCGTATAGGTCGTTGCGTTGACAAGCTCGGGCGCCGCATTGATGCGATCTCCGCAGCCGGTGGCAAAGGCCGCAAGCAAGCTGCAGGATACGGCCACGACGGAAATTGCCGACCAGCGCCGCCAGCGTTTGATCGAGAACCGATGGGCCAGTCCGATCCCCGGCAGGATGAGGAGCGCGAGCGACGCATAGCCAGGCAGGTGCTGATTGCCGGGAGCGAACGGGCGGCTCGGCATTTCCAGCCGTGCCTGCGGCGTCTGGATGGTCAACGTAAAGCTGGTGGCCGCGCCGCCGGGAGGCAGGCTTGCGGGGTTGAACGAAGCCGTCGCCCCCAGCGGCAGACCCTGCACGGCCAGCGTGATAGGACTGGCCAGCGCCGCGCCGCTGGTTGCGACCGAGAAGCTGAAGGTCGCCGCGTTGCCGGCCGGGACAGACTGCATGGTTGCGCCGGCCGCGGTCAGGGTAAAGTCAGTTGCAGCGCCAACGATGACGTTCACACTGGGCGACGCGCTGGGCAGAAAGTTTGCGTCGCCGGAGTACGCTGCGCTGAGGCTGTGCGATCCCAGCGTGAGAGAGCTGGTGCTGAGCGTTGCCACGCCCGAAGCCAGGGGAAGAACCGTGACGGCCGTGGCCCCATCCAGCAGCGTGACGCTGCCCGTGGGTATGCCGCTGGTGCTGCTGGCCGACTGCACGGTGAGGGTGACCGGAACTCCCAGGCTGGGAGCGCTGGATGACGCCGAGAGCGCGGTGGTCGAGGGTGCCTGGACGATGCCGAGGCTGGCCGGTGTGACCGTCAATGCGTAGTTCCCCGCCGCACTGCCGGTGAGCGCAGCCGTGATGGGATATTGCCCCACCGGAGACAGCGCGGCGGCGCTGGTGCTGAAGACAGCCGCAACCTTCCCGGCATCCTGCGGCAGCACCCCCATAAGCGCGCCGGTGAGCGCTGGGACGGGCTGGCCGTAGAGAATCGATGCGGGGTTGGGCGTGGCGACGATACCAAGCGGCGTCACCGTGACCGCGAGCGCGGAGGACTGCGCCGCTGCGTGGGTCGCGTCGCCCGCGTAGGCGGCGACGATGCTATGCGACCCGGCGTCCAGTCCGGCGGTGTTGAAAGAGGCCGCGTCCGCGCCCGCGGCGTTCACCGCCAGGGTTGAGTTGCCAACCGTCACCGACGTGCCGGAAGCGGTGTCCAGAAATGTAACCGTTCCGGTGGCCAGCACCGCACTGGCGAGGGTCGCGGTGAGGGTGCCGCTACCGTAAGCAATCGACGCCGGCCCGCTCAGCGTAACGGTTTCGGCGACCGTGTTTCCCAGCCACGGAATGCTGTGGATGTCCGGGCCGGGCGCGGGCAGGGCGTCCAACTGGCGCAGCCGCTGGTTGTGGGTGTCGGCCAGGGTCAGCAGTCCGGCCGGCGAGAGCGCAACCGACCGCGGCGTGTCAAGGCTCGCTTCAACCGCTGGGGCGCCGTCTCCGGCGAAGGCCTCAGTTCCCTGTCCAGCGACGGTGGTGATGGTCCCCGTGGACGAGATGCGCCGGATGCGGTGGTTCGCGCTGTCCGCCACGTAGAGGTTGCCCGCCGCATCGATGCTGAGGCCGCGCGGCAAGGCCATCCCGGCGGCTGTGGCCGCGCCACCATCGCCACCAAACGACTGCACGTTGCCTCCCGCAGTGCCAGCGCCCGCGACGGTGGAGATAACACCCGTTGCCGCAGCGACCTCGCGCACGCGACCATTGTGCGTGTCGGCCAGGTAGAGATTGCCGGCAGAGTCGAACGCAAGGCCGTTGGGCGAATCGATGGAAGCGGCCGTCGCCGCGCCGCCATCCCCTGCGAACGCCTCGACTCCATTGCCCGCAACCGTCGTGATCATGCCCGTGCCAGCCGCTATCCGGCGCACGCGATGATTGTTTGTGTCGGCCACATACAGGTTGCCGCTGGAGTCGAGCGCAAGCGCGGTCGGCAGTGCGAGTTGGGCTGAAGTGGCCAGGCCGCCGTCGCCGGAGAAACCCGCCGTTCCGGTTCCCGCAATCGTCGTGATCGCACCGGTCGCGGCCGAAAGCTCGCGCACGCGATGGTTATGGTGTCGGCGATATAGAGATTGCCTGCGGCATCGACAGCCAGCCCGGCGGGCGAGTCCAATTCGGCCGCCGTGGCCGGCCCATTGTCGCCGGAGAAGCCCTGCACGCCAGTTCCGGCGACTGTCGTGAGCACCCCGGCCGCGGAATACTCGCGGACGACATGGTTGCCGGTTTCGGCGAAGTAGAGGTTGCCCTGGGCGTCGAACGCGATGGCCGACGGCAGCAGCAGCGGCGGCAGGGTGGTCTGGGTTTGCGGCGTCGCGGGGATGGCCAACGCAGCCAGCAATCCAATCGCCGCGCCACAACGCGCGATGCGGGCGCAAATCGCCGGAAGGAGATGTGCCGATGCGTGGATTGGGGTGGTCGTGCTCTGCGTCCCCATTGCCTGCTTGCCTTGCCCCGTCGCGTTTTCTGCGATTCCGGTGCGACTAGAAGCCTACCACCAGCGCCGGTTTTGCGGGCGGCGAAGTGCGATGGTAGGCTGCTCAGGGAGCCGTCGCAGAACTCTTCCGCGATCCGGACCGACGGGAACGGGGAGAGCGCAAGGGCTGCAATATCGACGAACCCAACGGAGAACTATGCCACGCCATTGCCTCACGCTCGACCTGCAGAATGACCCAGCCAAGATTGCCGAATATAAACGCTACCACGAGAAGATCTGGCCGGAGATTCGCGACAGCCTGTTCGCCGCCGGCGTCACCAACATGGAGATTTACCTGCACGGGACGCGCATGTTCATGATCATGGACGTGAGCGACGACTTCTCGTTCGAGAAGAAGGCCGCGATGGACGCCGCCAACCCGAAAGTCCTGGAATGGGAGGCCGTGATGGGAAATTTCCAGGCCGTGCCCGAGGGAGCCGACCCGGTGCGGCGCTGGGCAGCCATGGAGAAAGTGTTCGACCTGGCGACACAGTAACTCGTCATTCGCGGCAGGTCACCGCCGCGGATCGCGGTCGAGAACGGTACGAAGTGCTAATTCTTGGCCAGGCCGTAGCTGCAGCGGTCCAGGTCCTTCGGCCTGCATCGTGATCTCAAGGTGGTGGTGGGCCAGCAGGGACGACTCCACGAGGATGGGAATGTTGGCCGTGCACAGGCCCGCAACCCGCGCGACCACGCGGTAGAGGCCTTTGTCGACCTTGTTGAACTTGAACTTGCCGTCTTTGTCACTGAGCACGGTCGCGACCAGCGTGTGCCCGTTCTCCGTAAACAGCGATACCGACGCCATGGGCATGCCGTCTCCGCCCAGGCCGCGCACCCGGCCTTCCACGCCGGTCAGTTTGAGCGGCGCGGGGTCGGTCTGGTTCTCATTCACATACGCGGGTGCAGTCGCAGCAGCGGATTGCGCAGCCCTTGCAGGAGCCGTAGCCAGCAATCCCGCCAGCCCAATGGTCAATAAAGAGGACATTTTCATCGGCATCACCAGCAGAGTCTAACCCACGCACACCGCGATTCGAAATACAATTCGCATCCGGTTACAGCAATATGCACTAGGATGGAAACTTGCTGGATGGGGAGGCCCGATGATCCTGACGCAACTCGATTGGCTGGTGATCGCTGCTTACTTTGCGGTCAACCTGGCCATCGGCTTCTTCTACATGAAGCGGGCGTCCGGGGATATCGGCGAGTTTTTCCTGTCCGGTCGCAGCGTCTCCTGGTGGCTGGCGGGGACGTCCATGGTGGCCACCACCTTCGGCGCGGATACGCCGCTGGTAGTCACCGGCCTGATCTACGCCCAGGGCATTGCCGGCAACTGGCTGTGGTGGTCGTTCCTGCTTTCGGGGATGCTGACGGTCTTCTTCTTCGCCCCGCTGTGGCGGCGCGCGCGCGTGCTCACCGACATGGAGTTTGCCGAACTGCGCTACTCCGGCCCTCCCGCCACCTTTCTGCGCGGCTTCCGTGCTGTCTACCTGGCCTTCCCCGTCAACACCATCATCATGGGCTGGGTCAACCTGGCGATGGCGAAGATCCTCGCCCTCACCCTCGGACTGACGACGACCCGGCAGCAGCTGACGGGGGTCTTCTGCTGCCTCGCGCTCACCCTGGCCTATAACGCCATCTCCGGCCTGTGGGCGGTGCTGTGGACCGACCTGCTGCAGTTCATCCTGAAGATGAGCATGGTCATCCTGCTGGCTTACTTCGCGGTGCACGCGATCGGCGGGATGGGGGCCTTGGCCACACAGGTGCACAGCTTCGATGCGGCGCACCTGGTCAACGGCCGGCAACGCGACACGCTGGCCTTCATCCCCTCCAGCGCCTCACCGTTCTTTCTCAGCTTCCTGGTGTTGCTCAGCCTCAACTGGTGGGCGAGCTGGTATCCCGGGGCCGAGCCCGGCGGCGGCGGCTACATTGCGCAACGGATCTTCTCCGCCAAGAACGAGAAGCACTCGCTGGGCGCAACCCTGTGGTTCAACATCGCCCACTACGCCTTGCGGCCGTGGCCGTGGATTCTGACCGCGCTGGTCGCCCTGGTGCTGCTGCCCAACCCCACCGCCGCGCAGGGCGGCATGGAAGGCGCGTACGTGTGGGTGATGGTCCACTACCTGCCGCCCAGCCTGCGCGGGCTGATGCTGGCGGGATTCGCCGCGGCCTACATGTCGACCATCGGCACCCACCTGAACCTGGGCGCGTCCTACATGATCAACGACATCTACAAGCGCTTCCTGGTGCCCGGCCGCACCGAACATCATTACGTCGCGGCTTCGCGCATCGCCACCATCCTGGTCGCGGCGATGAGTGCGTGCGCGACCGGCTACATGCTGACCCATGGAGCATCCATCGCCACGGCCTGGAAGTTTCTGCTCGCGCTGGGCGCGGGCGCGGGGCTGGTTTTCATCCTGCGCTGGTACTGGTGGCGGATTAATGCGTGGAGCGAGATCGCCGCCATGACCGCCGCAGCCACCATCTCCCTGACCCTGGAGAGCAATCTCGGCATGCCCGTCGTGCGCGCGCTGCACTCCATTGACCCGATGCTGGCGCTGGCGCCGCTGAACCAGGACGATCCCCACGCCTTCGCCTGGCTGATGCTCACCACCACCACGCTGACCACCGCGATATGGCTCGCCGTCACGCTCGCGACCCGCCCGGAAACCGAAGCTACCCTCCAGGCGTTTTACGACCGCGTCCGGCCGGCCGCGCTGGGCTGGCGGCGCTTTGCCCCGGCCAACGAACAGGCGGAACCCACCCTGCGCTACAACTTCTTCCACTGGGTGCTGGGCTTCACCCTCATCTACGCGATGCTGTTCGGGGTGGGCGACCTGCTGTTTGGGCAATTGGCCAGCGGCTGCGGCCTGCTGGCGCTGAGCGGGTCGTGCCTTGGCGTGCTGTTCTGGAGCCTGAACCGGCGCGGCTGGTCGGTGTGGCGCTAACCGGCACAAGACCAACTGGAGGAGTGTCGAAGGAGAAGACCGGGGCGGGTCAACCAACCGCCAATCCTGATGCCGAACAGATATATTGAAAACGGAGGACTCCTGCCCGATGATGTTTTCCCGCGCAAGCCGTTTGCTCCTGGTCGCAGCCGCGTCTGCGATGCTCTCGCCGGTGCTGTTTGCCGCCGCCCAGGCACCCAATGAACCCAGCCGAAAGCCAAGCCTGCTCGACCGCGTCTTCGGCCACAATCTCGACGAAACGGGCGGCTGGCTCTTCATCGGCTCCAAGAAGAGCGGCGAAACCGGCCTCTACATGGCCATCAGCAAGGACGGCTACACCTGGGCCTACGTCAGCGAAGGCAAACCCATCGTCCGTCAATCCGAGCGCAACGAGTTGATGCTCGATCCCTTCGTGCAGCGCGGCCCCGACGGCACCTTCCAGATGGTCTGGACCTGGTCCACCTCTTCGCCCGCCATCGGCTATGCCACTTCCTTCGACTTGCTCCACTGGACCAAGAATCGCCAGCTGCCGCTCGCCGCATCCATCCCCGGCGCTCTCACCGCACGCTCCCCCTCGGTCTACTACCGTGACTCAAAAAAGGACTGGCTGATTCTCTGGACCTCCTCGGTCCCCTCCGCCGGCGCCGGCAGTCCGCCCGTCGACCGCATCTACTACTCCACCACCACCGACTTCAAGAAGTTCGCCCCCGCGCAGGTCTTCTTCGATCCCGGCTATAGCGTCTCCGACGCCAACCTGCTCGGCAGCGGCATGCCCGGCCTCTTCTATCTCATCTTCACGGACGAACGGACCAACCCGCTCCAGAAGCGCATCTACGCCGCCGAAGGCCCGTCGATGACCGGCCCCTGGCAGCGCATCAGTGAACCCATCACCGCTCCGTGGGCGGAAGCCCCGGCTCCGCTTCAGGTAGCCGACGGCCTCCTGCTCTACTACTACCGCACGCATAATCCCCAGGACACCACCAGCCACGATCTCCAGGACTATGGTGCCGTCTTCACCAAAGACATGACCCACTGGAACGACGAGTCCTTGCGTATCCACTTCCCCAACGGCATCCATCACGGCAGCTTCGTCCACATCACCACCGACGAATACAACGTCCTCCACACCTTCTACCTCCGCTTCGACACCGGCCTGGGCAACGAGAAATAGCCGCCATCGTTCGCAGGTTGGCCCATCCCGCCCCGCTCAGGGGCGCGGTTTTCAGTCGTGTCTTGTCATTCGGACATCGAGGAGCGCGCAGGGAGAGATCCCCCACCTTTCGTCCCCCTCCGCATCATTCTTGACCGAAGCATCCCACTTCAGATGGTGGGCTTGAACGTAACCAGGCAGCTGACGAAGATGACTCCGAACAGGATCAACAGCAGCGGCCACCACCGATCCACCCAAGACTCGCGCCCACGCAACAAACTCATCCCAACATCCTCCTGAACCTTCCCTTCGATCGTACCCGAGAAACAGAGCCACACTCAACTCGCAGCGCTTCCCTGCGCGACAGAGGCCTCCCCGCTCGAGGGCTTACCCTCGAGTGGCCGCCGTTTCACGTTTGCCCAGCCCTATTTGCCGACTGCCGGCGGTGGCTCGCTGGACCGCAGAGCCGAGTGCGACAGCTCCTTCACGTCCAGTTCGCCGCTCTTATCCGTATCGAGCGCGTCGAACTCCTTGCTCATGTAATCCATCCACTCCTGCTTGGAGATCCTGCCGTTTTTGTCGGTGTCCATCAGCAGCAGCAATTGCTTGACCTGCCCCTCCCCGAGCACCACCTTGTTCGGAACCTTCGGGGCCGCATCCTTTTGCGGAGCCGCAGCGCCCAGCGTGGCCAGAACCGCCACAAACACAGCCAGCAACAACCCGGCATTCGTCCGTTTCAACATCGTCTTCCTCCCGCAGTTAAGGGCCTGTCCCGATGGCCCCTTTCCCTGCACAGGAGGGAATTATAGGAGCGGCCGGCATCAAGAGGCATAAAGACCGCACCCGAATCTTTGGGGATTTTGAAGTCGCGGCCCGACCCCGGCTGCGAGCCCGATAGCCTCCGTCAATGGCCGGAATGCACCTGCACCGAGCCGTCCTCGCGGTGCGACACCCGGTGGAAGAGCCAGACCACCGCCGCCGACGCGAAGGCCACCAGCGCGGTCCAGCGGAAGACGTCGATGAAGGACAGCAGCATCGCCTGCTGCTCCAGTTGCCGGTAGGTCAGGCCCATGGCCGCGTGCTGACCGGCGGCGGCGCCCAGATGCTGCCCGAGGTACCCGCCGGCCGCGTGCAACTGCTGCTGCAAGCGCTGACCGCTGGGCGGCAGGTCCGCTGCCAGCTGCACCTCGTGGAAGTTGGTGCGGCGCACCAGAAAGGTCTGCGCCGTGGCGATTCCAATGGAGCCGCCAATGTTGCGCAGCAGGTTGAAGACACAGGTCGCATTGCCCATGTTTTCGTTGTTCAGCGTCGAGATCGCCATGCTGGAGATGGGCACAAACACGAAGCTCAGGGCAAACCCGGTCAGCACAATCGGCACCAGCAGGGTCAGCGGACTGATCTCCAGGTTGACGAACGAGAAGTAGAGCGTACACACGCCGAAGGCGATGAATCCCGCGCTGACCGCGATGCGGTTGTCGATCTTGTTGCTGATGATGCCGATCACCGGCAGCCCCAGCATGGAACCCAGACCACGCGGCCCCACCACGATTCCCGCCGTCAATGCGGTGTACCCCATCACCTCCTGATAGAACAGCGGCAGGATCGAGATGGTGATGTAGATGGTAAAGCCCAGCATGAAGATCAACAGGCAACCGACTGCGAAGTTGCGGTCGCGCAGCACCCGCAGATTGACCAGCGGGTCGCGCTTGCGCCAGCAGTGGCGAACGAACCAGAACAGCGAGATGCCGAGAATCATGGTCGCCCAGCGGATCCACACCGCGCCAAACCAGTCGTCCTCCTGGCCTTTGTCGAGGATCACCTGCAGGCATCCGGTCCACAGGATCAGCAGGCCGAAACCCAGATTGTCGAACGCGCCCGGCTTGGCATTCCGCACGTACGGCGGGTCCTTTACGTAGCGGCTGATCATGTACACCGCCAGCGCGCCGACCGGGATGTTGATGTAGAAGGCATAGCGCCAACTGTAGGTATCGGTCAGCCAGCCGCCGAGGGTCGGCCCCAGCACCGGCGCAACCACCACGCCGAAACCGAACAGCGCCATCGCGGCGCCGCGCCTGGCTGGGGGAAAGCTCTCCAGCAGAATGGCCTGGGAGAGCGGTTGCAGCGCGCCCCCGCCCGCGCCCTGGAGCACCCGCGCGAGCAGCAGCAGCTCCAGCGTCGGCGCCGCGCCGCAAAAGAAGCTCGCGATGGTGAAGAGCACGACACACGACAAGAGAAAACGCTTGCGTCCGAAGCGCAGGGCAAACCAGTTGCTGGCAGGAAGAATGACCGCGTTGGCGATGAGGTAGCTGGTCAGCACCCACGTCGCTTCAGAATTCGACGCGGCCAGCGATCCCGCAATATACGGCAGCGCCACCGACGCAATCGCCGTATCCAGCACCTCCATGAAGGTCGCCAGCATCACCGAAATGGCGACGATCCACGGATTGGGGACCGGCATCCCAACTGCCGCGGCATCTGCGCCCTGCGTGGCAGTCGAGTCGATGGTGAGTTGCGCGGTTGCGGCCATTGCTCCCCGGACCTGTGGCGGGAACATTAAAGCCTAGGTCCAGGGAGCGCGCAGGCGCAGTGCCCGCCGTCACCTTGAGCAGCCGTCCTGCACGCCGCAGTGCGCTATTCCGTGGTGACTGCTTTCGTCAAATTGCGGGGGCGGTCAACATCGACGCCGTGGTGGACCGCCATGAAGTAGGCGAAGAGTTGCAGCGGGACGACCTCGGAGATCGGCAGCAGCGACTCGGACGCCAACTCGATCGGAATGGAGTGAGAAGCGAGCGCCGGAATGGTTGCATCGCCCGCGTTGCCCAGCGCCAGCACCCGCGCTCCCTGCTGGCGCATGTCGTAGAGCAGCGAGACTGTCTTCTCGTAGCGCAGCATCGACTCCGGGTCATTGGAATCGACCGTGGCGAGCACCACCAGCGGGACCTCCGCGGAGACCAGCGCGTTCGGCCCGTGCTTCAGTTCGCCGGTGGGATATCCCTCGGCGTGCAGATAGGAGGACTCCTTGAGCTTGAGCGCGCCCTCGCGGGCAATCGCGTAATGCACGCCGCGGCCCAGATAGAGAAAGGTGCGCGCGTCCGCATACAGCGGCGCGAGCGCGGCAATGGACCGCTCCCATGCGGGTAGCTGGGCCGCAATCGACGCAGGAACCCGCGCCAACGCAATCAGCCGTTCGTCGATCTCCTCCGCGGGAAGCGCGCGGCGCTCGCGCGCCGCCAGCAGCGCCAGTACCATGATCAACGCAAGCTGCGCGGTGAAGCTCTTGGTGGCTGGGATGGCCAGCTCGACCCCGGCGAGCGTGGCCAGGTCCAGGGTCGCTTCGCGCGCCATGGTAGAGCCGTGAACGTTGGTGACCGCGATCGTGGGATGGCCGCGGCGGGCAGCTTCGCGCAGCGCCGCCAGCGTGTCGGCCGTCTCGCCGGACTGCGACAGCACCATCACCGGACTGGGGTGGCCGGGATGGCGGCGGACATGGGTGGAACGGCAGGCGTATTCGCTCGCGTATTCGACATCGACGACCAGGCCGGCGAGATCTTCGAGCACGATCTCCGCGGCCAGGCCCGCGTGCCGGCTGGAGCCGCTGGCCGCGATGATCAGGTCCGGATACTGGCCGAGCAACTCAGCGATGGAACTCAGGCGATCGTCGCGGAAGATGGGCACAGGGCCGGAGAGGTCGAGATAATACTCGAGGGTCCGGGCCATGGCCGCGGGCTGCTCGTAGATCTCGCGCAGCATGTGGTGGGGAAAGGTGCGCGGCGACTGGGGCGGCATAACGGCAACTCCTGCTACTGATGATTGCACAGGGAATGAACTAGACTCGAGGGATGCGACTGACCCCGGTATTCCTGCTGTCGGCCACGGATGTGGCGCACTTCCCCGCCGAGGCAAAGACCTTTGGCGCGCCGGAGATTGCGTTCCTGGGGCGGTCCAATGTCGGCAAGTCGTCGCTGATCAATGCCCTGCTGGGTTCGAAGCAGGCGCATACCTCCTCCACACCGGGACGCACCCGGGCGATCAACTTTTTCGCTCTGCACGAGGGCCTGGGCGAAAAGAAGAAGGCGCGCCCCACGCTGATCTTTGCCGATCTGCCGGGCTACGGCTACGCCAAGATCTCGAAGTCGATCTCGGCGGAGTGGCCGAAGTTCATCGAGCCGTACCTCGCCGAGCGGGAGACGCTCGCCCTCGGCGTTTGCCTGGTCGATACCAACATTCCGCCACAGCCCAGCGACAAGCAGCTCATCGACTTCTTCAAGCAGACCCAGCGGCCGTTTCTGGTCGTCGGCACCAAGTCCGACCGGCTCTCCGGCAATGCGCTGGCGAAATCGCTGGCGGCGCTGAAGCGCGAGCACGAGGTGGACGAAGTGCTGCCCGTTTCGGCGACCAAAGGCGAGGCGGGCGTTAAGGCGCTGTGGGCGCGGCTCACGGCTGTTCTGCAGTGACGCCGCTGGTCCGGGCCGGCGGACTACAGGCCCAGCTTCCGACGCTCTTTGGCGGTCAGGTACGCCAGCCGCCGGTAAGGGCGCTCGCGATGGAAGAAGCGCGGCGCGGAGGCAAACCAATGCCTTCGCGGATCGTCGGGCGGTACCAGTTCAAGCAGTTCAGCATCGCGAGCGCGCAGTTGTTCGGCGCTCATGCAGATGAGGGAAACCCATTCAAGCCCTTGCCGTGATGTGAACTCTTCGAGCTTCGCTTCGGCGTCCGAGCCAATGCCTGATTCGCCGCTGAGGCCGGCAACCATGGCGCCGAGAGCGCCGAAGCGCTCTGCTGCCTCTTGCGCGAGCTTTTGCCGCTCCGCCAAAGACCGCAAACAGTTCAGGCTGAACTCCTCGGGAGAGCAGTTCCCCAAGCGCGGCGGTCTCATTCATCGAGAGCGCGACGCTCACCGGCTTGCGCTTGCGGATCTCATTCTTGAGGACTCGCAGCGCTTCGTCGACGGAGTTGACGACGAAATCGCACGCGCCCGATCGCAGGGTTGCGCGGCAAACTTCCGGCCGCGAATCGACGCCGAGAAATCCTGCCCCGGCAATGTTCGCGGCGATGGAGAACGCTTCTCCGCCGGCGCTTAGACCGCACCCGAGAACCAGCGCGCCGCGCCAGTCCGCGCGCCAGGAGGACAAAAAAGTGAACACGCGGAGCGTCGCTGCTTGTGCGTCCTCCGCGTGTTCGGTCATCGTGGCTTCGCCTGCTTATTCGCCGTAGTAGTCGAGGCCCAGGTGGGTGATCAGGTCCTGGCCCATAATGTGGCGCAGCGTGTTCTTCAGCTTCATCGACTGGATGAAGAGATCATGCTCCGGGTAGACATCCTTGGCCGAATCCGGGTCCTTGAAGTAGAAGCTCAGCCATTCCTGAATGCCGAGTCCGCGCAGGCTGGGCGTACGCTGAGCCAGATCCATGAACAGGCAGAGATCGAGCGCGAGCGGAGCAGCCAGGATCGAGTCGCGGCACAGGAAATCGACCTTGAGCTGCATCGGGTAGCCGAGCCAGCCGAAGATGTCGATGTTGTCCCAACCCTCTTTGTTGTCGCCGCGCGGAGGGTAATAGTTGATGCGGACCTTGTGGAAGATGTCCTTGTAGAGGTCGGGGTAAAGCTCCGGCTGCAGGATCATCTCCAGCAGTCCCAGCTTGGAGACTTCCTTGGTCTTGAACGACTCGGGATCGTCCAGCACTTCGCCGTCGCGGTTGCCCAGGATGTTGGTCGAGTACCAGCCGGAAACGCCCAGCATGCGCGTCTTGAACGCCGGCGCCAGCACGCTCTTGATCATCGTCTGCCCGGTCTTGAAGTCCTTGCCGCAGATGGGTGCGTTCATCTTGCGCGAGAGCTCGTTCAGCGCCGGTATGTCGACGGTCAGATTCGGCGCGCCGTTGATGAACGGGATGCCCTCCTTGAGCGCGGCCCACGCATACATCTGCGAGGGCGCAATGCCGGGATCGTTCTCGTCGAGGCCCTTCTCGAAGGCCGCGAGCGACTGATGCACCGCGGACTGTTCAAGGAAGATCTCCGTCGATCCGGTCCAGATAAGCACCTGGCGATCGGTGCGGGTCTTGAACTCGGCAATATCGTTGCGGATCTGGCTGGCGAGGTCGCACTTGTTCTTGCCGGTCTTGGCCTTCTTCGCGGTCAGGCGCTTCACGTAGTACTGGTCGAAGACGGCCGGCATCGGTTCGATCGACTCGAGGAAGGGACGGATCTGGTCGAGTGTGTCGCGGTCCAGCACTTGTGCGGTGCGGGCCGCATCGTAAAGGTTGCCGCCGAAGATATCCCATCCGGTGAAGACCAGGTCGTCCAGCTTGGCCAGGGGAACGAAGTCCTTGATCAGCGGGCTGTTGGCGTCGGTCCGCTTGCCCAGACGAATGGTGCCCATCTGGGTGAGCGAGCCGATGGGTTTGGCGAGTCCATGGCGGACGGCCTCGACTCCGGCGATGAGCGTGGTGCAGACCGCTCCCATGCCGGCGGTCATGATACCGAGTTTTCCTGTGGCAGGCTTGATGCTGGCCGCGTCTGGCGTTGCGGCTCCGGGAGTAGACATGCTTGGAATTACCCTTCTGTGATGCGATGTAAGTTGCAGTTCCGCCGAGAGGAACGGTTTCACGATTCCCGAGCTCAACCATCCCTTGCGCCGTGCGGTCTTGCTTGCGAGAAATTCACGCGCGCGGCAATGTCTCCGCATGCGTCAACCGTGACCCCATTCCGGGCCGAAAGTCCAGTATAGACCCATGGGTGCGAGTCTGGGCGCGGGCCAATCGCCCACCGCCCGGCGCGCGTTGACCGTAGCCAGCGTGGCCAGTACACTCTAAGAGGCAGTCAGCGAAGCAGCACGTTCGCGGCTCCGGGAAAGCGCCTTACCCGCCGCTGCCCCCTCGTTCAATGGTAGGACAGTCGGCTCTGAACCGATCAATCGGGGTTCGAATCCCTGGGGGGCAACCAAAACAACACTTCCTCGCACTTCCCTAAACCTACCCGCACCTGGGTAGGTTGTTCTGTTTCATTTACTTATACTGAAAATGCGTACAAAGAGGTGCAACGCGGCGCGCATGCGGCCAGACTTTTCTGTGGGGAATGATGTGGGGTACGATGAGCCAAAGTGTGGGGAATGAAAATAACCCCGCTGTGGAGGGCTCATTAATGGGACTGACGATCAAAGAAATCGAGAACGCAAGACCAAGGGACAAAAAGTACAAGTTGGCCGATGGTGGCGGTTTGTGTCTTCTCGTCCTGCCGTCGGGTGGGAAGCTCTGGCTCTGGCGGTATCGGTTCGCTGGCACCGAGAAGAACATGACGTTTGGGGAGTATCCGTTTGTCACGCTCAAGGATGCCCGCGAACTTCACTTCGCTGCGAAGAAGCTACTGGCTACCGGCGTTAATCCAATGGCCGAACGCAAAGCAGAGGCCGAAGCGAAGCAGCATGAAGCCAGAGCTATTCAGAGTGAGGCCGACAGCAGCTTTGAGAAGGTCGCCCGAAAGTGGTGGGCATGGTGGTCGATCGGCAAGTCGCCGCGTCATGCGACTACCCTTATGTCGCGCCTGGAAACAGATGTCTTCCCCGCAATTGGGTGGATGGCCATCGACGCCGTCCAAACTGCCCATATTCGGAAGATCATGCTGACCATTGAGACGCGAGGCGCTAGCGATGTCGCAAAAAGAGCGCATCAGTCCATCGGGCAGATTTTCCGCTTTGCAATCGCGCGCGATCTCGCGAGCCGGAACCCTGCGGCTGACTTCAAGCCACGAGACGTATTGGCGGCAGCCGCATCGGAGAACTTCGCCCGTGTAGACGAGAGGGATCTACCTGAGTTGCTAGCGAAGATGGATGACTACAACGGAGACGCGCTCACACGCTTTGGACTCAAGCTTCTGGCCTACTGTTTTCCTCGCACTAGCGAATTGATCGAAGCGCCATGGACCGAGTTCGACCTGGACAGAGCACGATGGGACATTCCTGCGGAGCGCATGAAGATGAAGACTCCTCACATCATTCCTCTGTCCCGCCAGGCCGTCGAAGTGCTTCGAGCGCTTAGGTTGCTAACCGGGAATGGCAAGCTAGTATTCCCTGGGGCCCTGGACAAGAATACGTGTATGAGCAACAACACTCTCTTGTACGCGCTTTACAGACTTGGATATCAAGGGCGTATGACGGGACACGGATTCCGTGGGCTGGCTTCGACCATCCTCAATGAGAACGACTTTGACGATGAGCATGTAGATTTGCAACTTGCTCACATGAAGCGGAATAAGGTGTCAGCGGCTTACAATCACGCAAAGTATCTGAAGCAGCGCACCGAGATGATGCAATGGTGGGCTGATTATCTGGATACCCAGCTTGCCAAGGGAAGGAAGGCAATGGCGCCTAAGCCGACTTCCTCGAAGCCCAGGCTTCCCCAGGTGCGCGTTGGGGCGTTCGTTTACGGGCAGGATTCAAGCCGGGCGACCTTGATGTAAGAACGCGTTCAGCGGCCCACTGCCTAACTTCGGATCTGACCCATGCGACCGTGCGCGGCCCGAGTCGAACGGGCGCCGGGAAGCTCTTGGCGCGGATCAACGCGTAGAGGCTCGACTTCGATAGGCCGGTAACTCCTTTTACGTCCGGTAAGCGCAGGAAAGTGACCTCCTCCAACGTGATCGGCTGGGCGGATAGGCCAGTATCCGTCTGCTTATGACCGGACGGCTCTTTGTGTAGCAGATTCTGGTGGGATAGCAAGCCAAACCTCCGGGACGCGATGTTACCTACGGGTGATACTGCCCGGCTTATGCGCCACCGTCCAATACTTAATTGCGATGGATAACCATGCTCATACGAGATGACCATCCATCTGCTGGCGGCCTGAAGACGGGAGTCATTTCTTCGGAGGTTTAGGGACGGTATACGGAATCTGGATTGTGCCTGCCTTGCTTGCGTTGGTGTCAAAGATACCGGCACGTAGAGTGAGCTTACCGGGCGGAAGGTCGATAGCAAGCGGGAACGAGATGGGCCTCTGATAGAAGCCGGCGAGGTGGGCGGGCGTGATGGTGAGCGTGAAGGTCTGGCTGCGGGCGGCGACGAGTTGGCTGAAAGAGTCGAACGCGCCGAGGTCGAGTTCGATTGAGGCGGTGCGCGTGCCATTGGGGTGTTGGAGGAGCGCGAGTTGGGTTGGATCGATGATGAAGCTAGTGGCGTAGGGCGCGCCCTTGGTGTGTGGTTGTGGCGGGCTGGAGGAGACGTGCTTGGCTAAGGTCGCCGGAGTAGCTGTCTCGACCTTGAGGTAGAAGAGGAGTTGGGTGGCAGGGATGGCGCCGAGGCGCATGGGGCCCTGCGTCATCTGCTGCTTAAGAACTTTGTCGGGCGGTTGAGGCTGTTCGTCGTTGTAGCCGTTACGGTAAGTAAGGTGAAGGCCCGGACGGTCAACGGTTATCTTGATGGGATGGAAGTGACCGTCTTCATCAGGCCGGGTAGGGACGTAAGAGAGCGTGTAGCCGTGGGAGGATTGGTCAACGATTTTTGTGAGTTCGCCCTTGTAATCGTTGGTATTGTCTGTGGTTCCTCCGGTTGCGTCCGCGACTTCCATGGCCCTCAGGGCACCGGCGCCCAAACCGTGAACCCCGCCAGGATCGAGAGGATAAATGGCGATCTGCTCGCGAGTAAAGATGTCGTAGAGATCCATCAGCTGGTGGACGTAGGTCATATCAGGCGGTAATGCGCGGGGATCTGCGACACCGCCATCGCGAAGGATACTAAGTGGCATGCCGGAGACGATCCAGACGAGATCTTTGCGGCCCTTTATACCCGCAACGTAAGCGGCGATCTGGTTCATGCCAGCTATTGCAATAGGAGTGGGGTCTACCGGATTGCGAATCCACTCGGGATTGAGGTTTTCTACAGCCGCCGCGGCGACAGAACCGTTCGTAGTGAAGCCTTGAACGAGAACAAGCTCCTTGCTCGGTGAGAACTCGAAGACGGCGACCTGGGTACCAGCAGGCATGGTGCGGAGATAGTCGGCGATGTACTTTCTGCTGCGCACAATGTCTTCCGTTCGACTACCGAGGAGATCGAAAAGAAATATCTGGACCGGCCCGTTAGCGGGAAGCGCGTTGTCATTCGTGAAGGTATTCGGTGGGAGAGGGGGGGGCGGAGGTGGCGTCGTCGTTTTGTCGTATTCGGCGAAACTGCGAATAGGCTGAGGCTTGCCGTCCTCTTCGACTGTGAAGTCGGAGCGGGTGAGACCATGGACGGGCTGCCCCTTCTCGTCGGTGACGAGTACATCGATGACGGTTTCGCGAGAGTAGACATGGATGGTGGGAGTGGGGGAGGCGGCACTCTGCGCGCGAATCGGGAATGAGGCTAACAAGCTAAAGAAACCGAGTGCGAGAAACGTGCTCCGCGCTGAAAAGAGCATGGCAGAATACATCTTGAAGTTCCTTGGACTGATACATCGAGAGGTATTCGGCACTGTTGAGGGATGACGGAGGAGGGGTTGCGAACTAATGGCTGGCATCTTGAATTCTCCAGTCGGACTCGTGATATTTGGGCTGGCTTCGCGACGTATTGCCTAGTTCTCGCCGGGCTTCGAGCTGCGCCAGCGCGAAATGCGCGGGATTCGGCTGCGCCTGCTGCGCACAGGCGCGGCGCGCCGAGTAGAACTCCCACACCAGCGCGGGGTTGCGTTGCCAGGCCTCCGGCGTGCAGACATCCTCAATGGGATGGCCGGACCACAGGCCATCGGAGGCGCGAAAGGTCGGCAGGCCGCTTTCTGCACTGATGCCGGCGCCGGTAAGGACGAAGACGCGATCCGTTGGGGAGATCGATATCGCGGCCATCACACCAACAGTCTAGTCCGATTCGAGCAGGCGGCGCGTCATGATCTGAAAGTGATAGCCCTTGACCGCCAGCGTCATGCCCACGCCGAAGGAACGGGGAGTGCGGATGGCCGTCGTCAACATGAACTTCCAATAACTAAACCGGCCGCGCCCGATGATTCCCTGGCGGACGACGGAGGAGACGGCCGCGCGAAGGTTGGCGTAGGTGACCCGGCCCATGCCGGTGGGATGGCAGCGGCTGAGCATGAGTTTCACGCGGGCGTAGTAGGCAGCGGGCGAGTAGATGCGCTGCATCACCGAGCGATAGCCCTCCACCAGCCGCGCCGCGTCCATGCGCGGGATAAAGTTGAGGTTGCAGGCAACGTTGTCGCCGCTGCCGGAGTGGAGGATG
>CAWBFL010000146.1:0-11586 GCA_963787905.1 uncultured Acidobacteriaceae bacterium
GGCCGACGACCGGGGCCGTTCGGCAAAACTGATGCCGATGCGGTCGGAAGCATGGAGGAATTCATACGCCGGCCTGGCGGCGATCAGCGAGTGATAGACGCCGTTCTGGTTGACGTTCTGGTCGTGATCGCCTTCCAGCGAGATGAACGGCCGTGGCGCGCACAGCGCAATCAGCCAATGCTCGTCGAACGGCAGCTTGTCCGGCTGTCCCCAGAACTGATGCAGATGATCGGAGTACCAGTTGGGATACTTGCGCACCATCTCGGTGAGGCCCTCTTTTCCGCCGCGGTCGGGCACGGAGCCGCTGAAGCGGTAGGCGGGCGTTCCGCCGCCGGAGCTTGCCACGGGCGCGACCAGGGCAATGCGGTCGTCATAGGCCCCTGCGATCAGCGCGGACTTACCCGTGCGCGAGACGCCGGTCACGATGAACTTGGTTTTATCCACGGACGGGTCGGTTTCCAGATAATCCACGATGCGCGAGACGCCCCACGCCCATGCACGCAGCAAGCCCCAGTCGTAGTTTGGGTACGCGGGGAAGAAGCGCGTGGTGCGGTAGGCCCAGCTGCCGTCAGCGAGGCGCAGGGTGGTGTCCTCGCCGCAGTCCCCGTTGTTGAAGGTCACGAAGGCGTATCCGTGCTGGATAGCCTGGTTGGTCTCGGCGATCTGCTCGGCGGTGCGCGGAGCTCCGAAGGCGCGGCGGGGTGCGGCACCAGGGGCGGCGGGCGTTCCGGCAGGCGCTCCGCCCATCCCTGTGACAGGTGCGCCACCGGAGCCATTCGGGCCGGGGCCGCGAGGACTGGCGGCGCCGCCTGGGCCCGCTCCCGGGGCCGCTGGGCCGGTTACCAGCAACACATCTTCGTTGCGGCCCTGATTCGCGCCCTGCGGCAGACGCGGCAGCGGGGTCGCTCCCGGGGGAGTCCCGCTGGGCGAGATGAGCGTCGGAACATGGGCATCGCCGACCGGTGTGAAGATTCCGATATCCAGACCGAGGCTTTCATCGGGGCCAAAGGTGAGGTGAACCAGGCGATACTTCACCTTGCCGCCGAGCACCAGCGCCGAGCTGATTTCCTTGCCCCTAACATTGCCGGGTGGAGGAGGCGCCTCGCCGATTGCGTACCAGTCCAGCGTCTTCATCATCTCCGCCCGCCGCTGGTCCCATTGCTTGGCGGTCTTCACCGTCTGCCCATTGTTCAGCTTCATTACATCCGGCATCTCCGTCCGCGTGGGCAACCGGTCGACGCCCGGCATCGGCTTCATGTCGGTCTTGAGGACCGGGAGCGGAATCTCCCTGGGGTCCGGCCTGGAGAGAATCGGCTCGCGGGTTGCCGGCTCGATGGGCTGAGGCGCCTGCCCGATCAACATCACACCTGCCGCCGCAAGCGATGCGAGGGCGAGAACTCCAGCCAGCCTTCGATTCATGGTCATCTCGTTCTCCTTCGGATTCGTCCGCCGCGGCAGCGCATTCATGGGACAGCTTTTTGCAAAATCACTTCGCCGCCGGTTGCGGAGCCGGTGCTACCAGATCTTTCGCCAGCGGAATGTCCAGTTGCACGATGCCGGTGACCACCGATTCCGCGTTGAGATGGGCGCCGGCCTTGCGGCTGTGCTGGTTGTCGTTGAACAGCGGCCGGGTCGCTTCCTGTCCGAGCGCGTCGTACTTGTCGGCGGATATCTTGTTCAGATCGATGAATAGCGCGCCGCTCTGCCGGGCAGCCTCTTCCGCCCAGCCGGCGTAGCCGTCCAGTCCGCGTAGAATCTTGCCGTCGACCCACGTATTGCGCGGCGGCGGAGAGCAGATGATGACATTCGCGCCCTTGCTCTTGGCGTCGTGCACGTATTGCCGCAGATACCAGCCGTAGCTGTGAATCGTTTCCTTCTGGCGCGTGACCGGCGAGTCAATTTCCTGGGTCTCGTCGCCGTTTCCCTTGACGGTGGTCCGGTCGGGATAGTTTTGCGAATTGGCGGCGTCGTTGTGACCAAACTGCACGATGACCCAATCGCCCGGCTGGAGCTGATCCATGACTTTGGCCCACGCCCCTTCCTGGATATAACCCCGGCTGCTGCGGCCGCCCAGACCTTCGTTGTAGACGTGGATTTTGGTCGAATCGAACATGGGAATGATCTCCGCGCCCCAGCCCCATGGGCCGACGTCACCCGGAGCGACGCCGGTGTGCATAATCGAATCGCCAACCAGAAACAGTGCCGGATGCCGGGTGTCCGCGGTGAGGTCGATCTGGGCGTGCAGGGCCACCGCGGGCAGGACGAATGCCAAGGCGCCGAGTTGCAGTGTGAACTTCGGGCCGGGACGCTGTCGAGAATCTTTGCGCTTCATCGGGAAGTCCTCATTCCGCTGCTCATGCTGGAGTAACGTCGTAAAGCCGGCCGGGGGAAATGCAGGAAAGTGGTCATACCATCGGGACGCGAGCATAGTAACGGGCACGCGGAAACTATGTCAAAAGCCTCCGTGCTCGTGCGCTTCGAGACCTCGTCGGCTAAGCGGTTTTGTAAACAGAGACAAACCGATCGGGCAGAAAGACGATGAATCCGGCAAAAGGCCTTCCCGATCGGAGGTGGGATCCACGCCAATACACCGCTTGCCCACAGGGGAATGACACGGGTATGCTTTTGAGCGCTATGGTCAGACCAAACCGCGTTATACCGGTCAGCCGGTAGAGGAGAGCCAGTATGCGTCCTTTCGTGTTGTCGATGGCCATTCCGGCGATTGCATTTACTACCACTTTGCTGGCGCAGGATACGCGCACGGTGGTGGAGCCGGTGATTCCGCCGTTTTGCGCGAAGCTCGAGGCGCATCTGACCTCCATCAACGATGGCCAGTACAACACGCTGGCGGCGGCTGACGAATCGAAGCTGGATACGGAGCGCATTCAGAAGGCCATCGACTCCTGCGGCACAGGGAAAGCCGTCGCGCTCGAGGCGCATGGCACGACCGATGCGTTCCTCAGCGGGCCGCTGCAGCTTCGCGAAGGCGTCACGCTGGTGGTGGACAAAGGCGCGACGCTGTTCGAGTCGATCGATCCACAGGTGCTTGAAACCTCGCCGGGGAGCTGCGGCGTGGTGGACAGCGCCCCCGGACGCGGTTGCAAACCACTGATCATGGCCGACCATGTATCGGGAGCGGGCGTGATGGGGGATGGCGTCATTGACGGCCGCGGCGGGGAAAAGATCCTGGGCAAGGACGTGACCCCCTGGCAACTGGGCCAGCGGGCGGTTGCCGGCGACAGCCAGAAGGTGAGCCGGTTAATCGTCGCCGACCACGCAGACAATTTCACGCTTTATCGCATCACGCTGAAGAACTCGCCCAACTTCCATGTCTCCTACAATGGCGGCAACGGCTTTACAGTTTGGGGCGTCAAGATCGACACGCCGCACCGTTTCCCCAATGCCGCGGAGCCTCTCGCCCGCAACACCGACGGCATCGATCCGGGCGGCGGCGCGAAGAACATCACCATCACGCACAGCTACTTCCGCGAGGGGGACGATAACGTCGCGATCAAGGGCGGCGGCCCCGGCGAACTCACCAACATGACCATCAGCCACAACCACTTCTACTGGGGGCATGGCATGTCCATCGGCAGCGAGACCAACGGAGGCGTCAGTAAGATCCGTGTCTTCGACCTCTCGCTCGACGGCACCGACTCCGGCATCCGCATCAAGTCGACCGGCGCCCGCGGCGGCTTGGTGCATGACATCGTGTACGACGATATCTGCATCCGCGACTCCGGCCGGCCCATCGACATCAGCGCCGCCTATGCCGCCAACGGCCCGGTGAAAGGGAATTCGCCGCCAACCTTCCGCGACATCACCCTGCACAACGTGCGGGTCTCCGGAGGAGGCAAGATCCTGCTCGACGGCTACGATCAGGACCATCGCGTCCAGGTTCTGTTCGACGGCGTCTATCTGTCCGACGCCGGCAGCCCTGCGACTCCGTACACGTACACCTTTGACCACGCGGATGTGACGTTTGGGCCTGGCGGCAGCAACCTCCTGATTCCCGCCGGCACAGACGCAACCGTCACCGGTAAACCCTCGGGTGGCCTGGCTGCCTCGTGCGCGGACAAGTTCGTACCCTTCCCTGTCACGCAGACTGGCCGCTAAGCCGGGTGGGCTGGGCAGCGAAACGCCCATAACCGGGGATTCGGAACGCGCCGAAATCAAGGCGCTTGCGGAAGCCCGATCGGGGGTGTCTTCACCGGAGCGGCCATGCCGATGAACTCCGTCAGGGTGTTACTGCCAAAGTCGCTGATCCACAGGTTGCCGCTGGCATCCACAGCGATAGCGTAGGCCTCCAGCAGGTTGGCATCCGAACCCAATCCGGCGGAAGGAGAGAGCGCAGCGCCCGGGGTGGTCGAATTTGCGCCGGCCAATTCGGTAATGGAAGGGCTGCGATAGTTCGCGACCCACACGTTGCCGGCGCCGTCGATGGCAATCCCCTGGGGATGGTCGAGGCCGCCGCTGGTCAAGGTGCCATTGGCGAGGATCACACCGGAGCTGGAGACTTCGCTGACGCTGTTCCCGTAATAGTTGTCCACCCACACGTTGCCGAGCTGGTCGATGGCCAGGTTGGAGGGTCCATCGCAGCAAGCGTAGTTGGTGAACTGCGAGCCGTCGGGTGCAACCTTGGTCACGCTGTCGCCGCTCTGATTGGCGATCCACACGTTATGACTGCCATCGACTGCAATCGCAACCGGAAACTCAAAATACGGCGAGGTATACCCGGAGGCGCCGGAGAGCGCCTGGCCGGAGTTGGAAAGATGGGTGATATGCGAGTTGCCGTAGTCCACCACCCATGCACTCGCATCCGTGTCGATGGCCACTGCGATGGGATAATTCAGCCCGCCGGCGGTGAAGCCCGAGCTGCCGGAAACCGACTGTCCGCTTGCCGTCAAAACGCTGACGCTGTCGCCGGGAACGAAGACGCCGCTCTGGGTGAAGTTCGGCTCATTGGGAATCCACGCGTTGTCATACTCGTCGACCGCGAGGCCATAGGAGGCGCTCAGCCCAAACCCGGTGATTCCCTGTGGCAGAAGCGGCTTGCCGAGGGGCGAGAACAGCGAAGCGACATTAAAATAACTGGACACCCAAACGTTGCCCGCACTGTCGATTCCGAGACCCGAAGGCGAGTCCATCCCGCCGCCGGTGTAGTTCACAAACAGGGTCCAGTCGGAAGGCGCAGCCGGCAGCACGGGCGAAAACGCCGAGCTGCCGGTTGAGAGTGCGTAGAGGCTCGCAACATTTCTGGCCGGGTTGCGCACCAGATTCAAGGCGGCGTCCAGCGTATTGGCGGGCGCGCCGCTGCCAACCGGCGTGGTGGCGGAAAAGAGCGCGGTACAGGCGGTTGCGCTGGCCGCGGAAGCCACACACCCATTCAGCAGGTTCGCCACCGAATTTATTTTCGGTGCGGGCGAGCTGCCATTCGCCGCGAAACTTGCGCCGGGGCTGCTCCCCTGGCTGGGGTCCGCCAACGCGGCAGCGGTCGCAACGGCGTTCGCGAGTCCAACCGTGTTGGTGGAGCTGGCGCCGAGATTTCCGCCCGCCGATAGAAACTGCGAGAGCGCATACGTTGCGGCGGCCGTGGAGACCTCGTTCACCACGATCTGGCTCGACGCGGCGATCTGATTGCAAGCGCCTACCGCCGTGATGAGCGTGGCCGCGCTGTTTGCAGAGGCTGCCGCCGGCCCCGGCTTTCCTCCGCGCGCCACCACGTAAACCTGCGAGGCAGCCAGGGGACAGGGGTAATCGGCGGGAACGGTGAAGACGCCGTTGCTGTCGGTAGTAAGCGCGGTCGATAGGAGTGCGGTTCCGCTGGAGCCGTTACCGCTGGTGCCCGCGGCATACACCTGCACCGACGCGCCGATTAAGGGCTGCTTGCCAGCCATTGCCTTGCCCGCAAAACCCACCCCCGGGTAGCTGCCTGGCGGCGGAGTTTCGGTCAAGGAAGTTATCGTTGAGCCTCCGCAGCCGGTGAGAGCGCAGGCCAGCAGGCCCGCCGCCAGAATCGAGGCAAGCGCTGCTGTAAGGTTGGGAGCAGTCGAACAACGCATGATTCAATCCCAGGTGTACTGGCAGCTTTCCTGTCGGGTGAATTCGTCGAGACCGGGAACTCCGATCAGATTTGGCGAACCAATCGGACGCCGGCGATGCGATCAGAGAGAGGTTCCCCGGAAGTCACTTGAGCTGAGTGTACCTCGACCTAGTGTGCAGAGGAATTGTGGCGCGCCTTCAATCGGGCACGGACCGTCGAGACCAGGGCGCCCGCCGAACCAACCAGGGCCAGAACGAGGGTGGGATTCTCGGGCGAGTCTGTACAGCCGGTCTGGGCATGCAGAGGGATCGCAACCAACGGCAGAAACACACACGAGAAAAAAAGCAGCATTGCTCGGTTCATAACCGTCCTCGCAATCGATCGCCGCGGAAATGCGGGATTCAAAGGCAACTCCGCATCGAGCATATATCCCTGTCAAGCTGGACTTCTACAACCAATCCCAGGGGGCAGCTCGGGAGCAACATCTGCCGAGTTTGGGGACGAGGGTGCGACAGCGTGGCGGGCTGCCGCTGGCCGCCCCACGATTTTGCGTGATTCCTTTCCCTATGAGATGTGACGGCGGACACATCCACACGGTGCGCAGGCGGCGTAGCGTCACCAAAAGTCATCGGAGAATCGCACGGGACGCATTCCTGGGCCGGTCCCGTCACCCGAATTCTCACCGGTGCATGCACGAACAGCGAGGTCGGCATGGGTCAATCGATTTGGAATTCAATGCAGGAAAAGGGCTACAGCCGCAGAGACTTTCTCCAGTTCTGCACCGCAGCCGCAACCGTAGCCGGACTGGGCCGCAGTGGCGTCGCCCAGGTTGCCTCGGCCTTCGAGAAACAGGAAAAACCAGCCGTGGTATGGCTGCACTTTCAGGAGTGCACCTGCTGCAGCGAGTCGTTTCTGAGGGCTTCTCACCCGGTCGTTCTCGATGTGCTGATGGATGTGCTTTCGCTCAACTACAGCGAAACCTTGCAGGCGGCCGCGGGATTCCAGGCAGAAAAATGCCTTTACGACACCATTCGCGACCACAAAGGCAAGTACATTGTGCTGGTCGAGGGTGCGGTCCCGCTGGGCGAGGATGGCGTTTACTGCATGATCGGCGGCAAGACGGCTGAATCGATCCTGCAAACCGTCGCTGCCGACGCAGCCGCGGTGGTGGCATGGGGCAGTTGCGCCTCCAACGGATGCGTTCAGGCGGCTAAGCCGAACCCAACCGGCGCGACCCCGATCCACAAACTGGTGAATAAGCCGGTCATCAACGTCCCCGGCTGCCCGCCCATCGCCGACGTCATGATGGGCGTGGTAACCCACCTGCTGGTGCTGGGACAGATTCCGGCGCTGGACAACCAGGGGCGGCCCAAGGAGTTCTATGGGCGCCGCGTGCACGATACCTGCTACCGGCGCGCCAACTACGACGCGGGCCTGTTCGTCGAGGCATGGGACGACGAGAACGCGCGCAAGGGCTATTGCCTTTACAAGATGGGCTGCAAGGGACCGGTGACCTACAACGCCTGCTCGGTAGTGAAGTGGAACGAGGGCACCAGCTATCCCATTCAGTCCGGCCACGGCTGCATCGGCTGCAGCGAGGACGGCTTCTGGGACAACGGGCCGATCTACCAGCACCTGCCGTCGTTCCCGGGCTTCGGTGTCGAGAGCACGGCGGACACCGTCGGCACGGCGGTCGGTCTGGTCACGCTGGCCGGAGTTGCGGCCCACGCGGTGGTGACCAACGTACGCAAGCGGAGCGTGATTGCGGAAGTGCACGCTGAAGATCAGAAGGAGTCGTAACTATGGCACGCGTTGTCGTCGATCCGGTAACTCGCATTGAAGGCCACCTGCGCATTGAGGCAGTGGTGGAGAACGGCGTCATTACCGACGCATTCAGCGCCGGCACCATGGTCCGCGGTCTGGAGAAGATCCTGATTGGCCGCGACCCGCGCGATGCCTGGGCTATCACCGAGCGCGTCTGCGGCGTCTGCACCACTGTGCATGCGCTGACCAGCGTGCGCGCCGTGGAAAGCGCGCTGGGTATCGCCATCCCGCCTACCGCGGAGATCATCCGCAACATCATGATGACCACGCAGTACGTGCAGGACCACGTGATTCACTTCTACCACCTGCACGCGCTGGACTGGGTGGACATTGTCAACGCACTGAAGGCCGACCCGAAGAAGGCCGCGGAGCTGGCACAATCCTTCTCCAAGTGGGACAAGAATACTGCTGCGCACTTCTCCGACGTGCAGGCCAAGATCAAGTCCTTCGCCGAGAACGGGCTGGGCATCTTCGCCAACGGATATTGGGGCCATCCGGCCTATGTCCTTCCGCCCGAGGTGAACCTGATTGCTGTCTCTCACTATCTGGATGCGCTGGTGTGGCAGAAGGAGATCGTCAAGATCCACGCGGTGTTCGGCGGCAAGAATCCGCATCCGAACTACCTGGTGGGCGGCGTTCCCTGCTCCATCAACATGAACGAAGTGGCTGCCATCAACTCCGAGCGGCTCAACCTGGTCTCGAAGCTCATCGACCAGGCCGACGAGTTCATCAATCAGGTCTACATTCCCGATGTGCTGGCCGTCGCCTCGTTCTACAAGGATTGGGCGAAGTATGGCGGCGGCCTGACCAACTACCTCAGCTACGGCGAATTCCCCACCAAGGGCTACGGCCAGGTGGATTCATTCAAGTATCCGCGCGGCGTGGTGCTCGGCCGCGACCTGAGCACGGTGCATCCGGTGAACGCAACCGACACCGAGGAGATCAAGGAGTACATTGCGCACTCCTGGTACAGCTACGATGGCGGCGACAACGAAGGTATCCATCCGTGGGCCGGCGAAACCAATCTGAATTACACCGGCCCCAAGCCTCCCTTTGATACCCTGGAGGGCTTCGAGAAGTACTCCTTCCTGAAGACTCCGCGCTGGAAGGAACAGGCGATGGAGGTGGGCCCGCTGGCGCGGCTGATCGTCGCTTATGCGTCCGGACACACCGACGTGAAGGACCTGGTTGGTCAGACGCTGGGCAAGTTGAACGTGCCCGTGGGCGCGCTCTACTCCACGCTGGGCCGGGTCGCAGCGCGGGCTCTCGACGCGGCGCTGGCGATGGGGTGGCTGAAGGAGTTCTTCGGCGATCTGATGGCCCAGGTGAAGATCAACGAGGTCTCCACGTTCAATGGCGAGCTATGGGAGCCGAAGACCTGGCCGGCGGATGCCGAAGGGGTCGGACTTACCGAAGCTCCTCGCGGTGCGTTGGCTCACTACATCAAGATCCACAACGGAGCCATCGCGAACTATCAGCTGGTGGTGCCGACGACCTGGAACGGTTCTCCGCGCGATGCCAAGCAGCAGCGTTCTTCCTTTGAGCAGGCGCTGATTGGCACTCCCGTAGCGAAGCTCGACCAGCCGGTCGAGATCCTGCGCACCATCCATTCCTTTGACCCGTGCCTGGCCTGCGCCGTGCATTTGTACGATCCGCAGGGAAGGCACCTTCACCAGGTTTCCTTCGAGTAGACGCCATGGGAGCTCCAGTCGTTGGCACAACCAATTTGACGCCGGCCGCAGTCAGTCAGCCGGTAGAGTATCGGCGCGTTTATGTCTGGGAGCTGCCGGTGCGTCTCTATCACGGCATCAATGCTGTGTGTCTGGTGGGACTCTGCGTCACGGGCTATATGATCGGCCTGCCCGCTGAAGGTCTTCCAGACGCAGGAGGCCTACCAGCAGTATTGGTTCGGGTGGGTGCGCTTCATCCACTTCGCCTGCGCGTTCATCTGGGTATTCAACTTCGCCGCGCGCATCTACTGGGGATTCGTCGGCAACCGATATGCAAGCTGGAAGTCCTTCTTCCCGCTCAAGCGTTCGCAGCGGCAGGAGATCGTCGATGTGGTCAAGGCGGACGTGCTGGAGACCAAGCTGCACGGGCCCATCTCCACCGGGCACAATTCGCTGGCCGGCCTGATCTACTTCTTCACCTTCCTCGCGTTCCTGTTCCAGACCATCACCGGCTTCGCGCTCTACTCCAACATGAGCAACTCGTGGCTGCCGCGCATGTTCACCTGGGTCGTGCCCCTGATGGGCGGCGAGTTCCAGGTCCGCTTCTGGCACCACCTGTTCCTGTGGTTCTTCGTGACGTTTGTTATCGTGCACGTGTATCTTGCCTTCTATCACGACTACATCGAAGGGCGCGGCACCATCTCTTCGATTGTGGGCGGATGGAAATTTGAGCGGGAGAAGCGTGACAAATAGCGGACCTAAGACGCTGGTACTCGGGCTGGGGAACATTCTGATGGCCGACGAGGGTGTGGGCGTCCACGTACTGCGCGCGTTGGAGCAGCACGCCCTGCCACCCGACGTCGAGTGTCTCGATGGCGGCACCGGCGGATTCATCCTGCTGGAGCCAATGCAGGCCGCTGAGCGCATCGTGATGATCGATGCGGCGGCAGACGGCAATCCGGTCGGCACTGTTACCCGCACCGTGCCGCGCTTCTCGCGCGACTATCCACCGACGCTCACTGCTCACGACGTGGGCATCAAAGACCTGCTTGACTTGTTCTATATGCTGGATGGCGGGCGTGACGTTATTCTCTACGCCATCACTATCGACCCGCAGCAGCCGATCTCGATGAGCCTATCGCCTGAGATTGCCAGCGCCGCGGACGTGGCCATTCACCAGATACTGACTGAACTCGCGCTCCAGCCGCCGCTGGGGAATCCGATGCGCGAAGAAATGCGCCGCCAGGCGTAGACGCTGCGGCGGATGGGTTTATCATCCTCCTGCATGCAAGCAGCCGAAAAACCCGGAAATCTCTGGATCAATGTGCAGGAATCGGTGCTGGCGTGGATGGACCGTCTGCGATGGCGCGCAGGCGGCATTCCGGCAACAGCTCCGCATCTGACCACCGGGCTGCGGGGTGAGCGGGCAGCGCTGTTTGAGCTCTCGCGGCGCGGATACATCGTGGTGGCGCGGCGCTGGACGAGTTCCAGGGTGCGCGGCGACGTGGATCTGATCGCGTGGGATGGCGAGCGGCTCTGTTTCGTCGAGGTGAAGACGCGGACCGCGCGCGACCTGACCCCGGCGGAGTCGGCCGTGGATGAGGACAAGCGCCGCATGGTGCGGGGACTGGCCAGGGCTTACCTGCGGACATTTCCAGAGTCCGAGCGGAGGACGATCCCGGTACGATTCGACGTAGTCTCGGTGTACCTCATCGGCGGGATCGCAGAGTTCGAAGTGTTTCAAGACGCATTTGGATGGCGATGAGGACGCCCATCGCTCGAAGGCACCTTGCAGGCGTTTTCGGTGTCTAATGAAGAGGAACTTCGGTTGGGAGGATGAGAGCAATGACGCTGCTGAATGCACCGGAATTCGACGAAAAGAAGGAGGCCCAGAAGCACACGCTCCTGGTGGGATCGGGCATTCTGTTTGCAGCGGTTGTGGTGCTTGCGGTTGCCGGCTTCCTGATGGGGCACGGATGGCTGTTCATGAACCTGCCTGTGGAACACCGCGTGGGGACCTTCCTGGCGGCGATCGATGCGGCTACCTAT
>CAWBFL010000147.1:0-33905 GCA_963787905.1 uncultured Acidobacteriaceae bacterium
CTTCCTCCTCCTCGGTGTCCAAATCGTCTTCTTCTTCCTCCGGATCGTCCTCTTCCTCCTCTTCATCGTCATCGCCGTAGGGTGCGGCGAGGAGGTCTGCGCTTGACGGAAACAAGCCTCGCCCAGCGATGTCGTATTCGTTGAGGTCGGGTGGGAAAAGCGGCAGGAGCGCCGGATCAGTGAAGAGCAACTGCTGTGGGGCAACCATGGGACTGTCTCCTGGAAGGGCTTGGGCTACGCGCAGTTTGACGTGGACTTTCCGGCTCCGGTTGCGGCCGATCTGTGAAGAATCACAGCCAATCGCAGTTCCGGTCCGCCTGCCGTCATTCCGGGCCGCCGCAGCCGACGTTTGCTGCTTTGGTAGGTCATACCATACCACCGGCCCGCCCATTCCCAGCTAATCCCCGCATTCCACCCGAAATGGGCTGCTACCGGTCGCTGTCTGCCCTCGGCCGGGCCGTCCTCTCCGGAGCTGGTCCTGCCGGCTCAGATTCCGCCGTGCCCTCTCGGGCGCGAAAGCGCGCTGACACGGCCATCCGGTGCGCTGCGCAGTTCATCCCCCAAAGGTTGTAGACTCCAACCCTGCGGCGCAAGCTGCCCATTTCCGCCGGCTTGCGGCACGGAATCCCCCAAAGGATGTAGTTTTCGCGAAAATATTGGGCACCAGGGAAGGTTCCGGTGGCAATTGGGGCGCGGTTTACGAGGTAGGTTCCAGATCCAGAATCGCAGAAAACCCAGCAATTCGTGGGTTTCTTACCGAAAAAGTTACGTTAGTAACCACATCGGTATAATATCCGGTTATGTAAGTGATTTCCGTAGACTTCGGAGCCTAGACATCCTAGAGTTGTTCCATCTGGCGTGTCCAGAGAAATATTTAGCTCGGCCCACTCGCAGTAACCAAAAAGGGAGTCCACTACCATGAAAGTCATCGTTCGTAGCCTCGTTATCGCCCTCGCTGTCTCCGGTGCGGTTGCCACCAGCTTTGCCAACGCAGCTCCCGCCAAAGCGACCATTAGCGCCAAGACGAGCGCCATGCCGGCACCGACGTGCCCCCCGGGCGAGCCCAACGGCTGCGGCTTGGGCCAGTGGTAACGCGATAGTTGCAAAAAAATCAGTTGACGTTCCCCCTGGATGAGGTATCCTCAACTTGTCCAGGGGGTTCTGCGCGTGGACATCCGTCTCATTTCTCGGCCTGCTCTGCTACCTAGAGATCGGTTTGTGTTTTGTCGCGCTGGGTGTCGTCATCGCGAAAAAGCAGTGGGCTGACTACTCATCCCTCGGGTGCTTCCTGGGCGTCCGCATTGCCTCCGATATCATCCTTCTGCTGCTGAATCACTACGCAGTGGTTCACCCCCTCGAACGACGGGCGTTGTACTATCCGTACTTCTATATTTACTGGATCAGCTTCGCAGTCGAGTCGGTTCTAGCGCTGATCGTCGTTTACAGTGTGTTCAAGCTAGCCATGGCCCCGCTGAAGGGCCTTCAGACCCTGGGAATGCTGGTGTTCAAGTGGGCGGCCAGCATATCCGTCGCAGTGGCACTTGGCACGGCCTTCGGCCACAACATGAATGGCACCGAGTATCTGATGGCCGCCATCTCCCAACTCCAGCGTACCCAGAGCATCCTTACCCTCTGCCTGCTGCTCTTCGTTACCTTCGCCATTCGGCCCATGGGCCTCAATTACGGCAGCCGCATCTTTGGCGTCAGCCTGGGCCTCGGCATCCTGCCGCCAACGACCTGGTTCAATCCGCCTGGCTGGCGCTTAATCCCCGTATGGCAGAGGGCCTACAACCTGATCCTCGGCGTCGTCATTTGCGTGGTACTGACCATCTGGACGGCCTATTTCGCGCTACCTGAGCCCAAACGGCGCATCATCGTGCTGCCTACTACGTCGCCGTTCCTACGCTGGAACCAGATTTCGCAGGCACTCGGCGACAGCCCCGGCTTTGTCGCGGTTGGCGGTGTGCCTCCCGAACTCTTCGCCCCGGCCGAACTCGAGGTCATGCGTCGCGCCTCGCTCAAGATGGTGACGCCGTTTCCTCCCCAGTCCGAAACACGGCTGACTGCCTCGCGAGCTGTCTAGCGAGCCGCCTCTGATTCCCAGCAATGAAAAGGCCTTCCCTGACGGGAAGGCCTTTTCATTGCTAGTCTGACGATGTGCGGCTGCCGACCTATTCGCGTTCGGAGCGTTTCCAGTTGATCAGGTCGCCCAGTGTGGTGCTGCTGGAGGAGGACGAGGAGCTCTTATGCTCCTTGCTGTGCTCCTTGTAGCTCTCCACCTCGGCGCGGCTGGCCTCTTCGCCAACTGCGCGAATGCTCAGGCCAACCTTCTTCTCTTCCTGGTTCATTTTGACGATCTTGAACTCGTGCTCCGAGTCAACATCCAGTTTGACCGGCTGATGGTTCTGATCGACCGCCTCCGACACGTGGCACAAGCCTTCGACGCCCTCGGCAATCTCGACAAACGCGCCGAACTGAGCGGTGCGCAGGATCTTGCCCTTGATGACGTCGCCGACGCGATGCTGGGCGAAGAAGGTGTCCCAAACGTCCGGCTGAAGCTGTTTGACGCCCAGCGAAAGCCGGCGGTTCTCCGGCTCAACCCCGAGCACAATGGCCCGGACTTTCTCGCCCTTCTTCAGCACCTCGGAGGGATGCTTGATGCGCTTGGTCCAGCTCAGGTTCGAGACATGCACCAGGCCATCGATACCGTCCTCGATCTCGATAAAGGCCCCGAAATCAGTAAGATTCCGGACCCGGCCCTCGATGATGGCGCCGATCGGGTACTTGTCCTCAAGCTGCTCCCACGGATTCTCCTGAAGCTGCTTCATGCCGAGCGAGATGCGGCGGTCGTTCGGATTGACGCTGAGAATGATGGTGTCGACTTCATCGCCGGGCTTGACCAGCTTCGACGGATGCTTCATCCGCTTCGACCAGGTCATCTCCGACACGTGCACCAGTCCCTCGATGCCCTGCTCCAGTTCGACGAAGGCGCCGTAGTCGGTAACCGACAACACGCGTCCGCGGACCTGCGCCCCAATCGGATAGCGCTCCGTGGCATCGAGCCAGGGATCGGGCGTCAGCTGCTTGAAACCAAGCGAGACGCGCTGCTTTTCCTTGTCGAACTTAAGGACCTTGACCTGGATCTCGTCGCCTACGTTAACCAGGTCGCGCGGGTGCGTCAGCCGGCCCCAGCTCATGTCGGTGATGTGCAGCAGTCCGTCCAGGCCGCCGAGGTCGACAAACGCGCCGTAGTCGGTCAAGTTCTTTACCGTGCCGGTCAGGATGCTTCCCTCTTCCAGAGTGGCGAGCGTGACGGACTTCTTCGCGTTCTGCTCCTCTTCGAGGATCTCTTTGCGGCTGATGACGACGTTGCCGCGCTTTTTGTTCAGCTTGATGACGCGGACTTCAATCTCGGAACCGATATAGCCGTCGAGATTCCGCACCGGGCGCACTTCAATCTGAGAGCCGGGCAGGAATGCCTTAATCCCGATGTCGACGGTCAGGCCGCCTTTAACCCGGCTAACGACCAGGCCTTTGACCGGGATCTTGTCGTTGGCGGCCTTCTCCAGCTTGTCCCAAATCTTGTGGCGCAGCGCCTTCTCATGGCTGACCAGGTAGCCGCCCTCGGGTTCCTCGCGTTCCACCACCACGTCAACCGTGTCGCCGGTCTTGAACTTGGAGTTGCCCTGGAGATCGACCACCTGCTCGATGGGAATCAGGCCCTCGGACTTCAGGCCGATATCGACGACGACATGCTTGTCGGTGACCTTGACCACGGTGCCCGTGACAACAACTTCTTCGGCGGTCAGGTTCTGGGCAGCAGCGGTCTCGGCGGCCTGTTCGCGGTCAAAGTTCGCCAGAGCCGCGGCAAAGTCAGCGGCGTCGTAGTCCGGCTCGGAGTGCGAGGCTGCGCTGCCGGAGCTAACGGGATCGCCGCTCGACGCAGACACGCGGTCAAGCGCGATTCCGGCATCGTCGGAGGAATGAGGCGTTAATTGGGTTTCGGGAGACAGTTCGGTTGGCTCCGCGGTGGCTTCGGGCGCTAGGGTTTCCAGTTCGGTGTTCAGGGGTTTACTCTCGGTTTGCTCAGGATTGTGAACTTCTACGGTCATTGGTGCGTTACTCCGGGACCCAAGGATCACTCCATTCCTTCCTCGCTGGCTTTGTTTCAAGCAACGGTCCGGGGAAAGACGCGCTGACTGTTACCCGAATCAGCTTCGGCAGGGCAGGAATGAACAATCTTACATAGGAGCTGCTGCACTTGGATCCCACACGCAGTGGCTTATAGAAAGCATATACGGTCGCGGAGGGAGAGTCAATCCATGCGCGCGTGGATTTGGCGCTTCCGAGCACCAGTATCGGTGCGGCTTTTCCGGTAATCGACCAGCGAACTCGTGGTTGCAGCGTAACGGTAGGATCGCTTCCGCTCGCCCGCCGCAACCGGCGGGCCTCTCTGTCTCCGATAGCGGACATGCCAATCCACGGCCTCCGCGCATCCCGGACGGGATTGATCTATACTCCGGCGGATGGAACGACTGTGGACCCCCTGGCGCTACGAGTACGTCAGCCGCACCGATGACTCCACTCGCCCCGGTGTGCCGGAGGCGCTCAGCTCCTGGCCGGGAGCGGGCGCAGGCGACTGCCGATGCGTCTTCTGCAACATGATTGCCGCAGTGGACTATGCCACGGCGCACGGAATGCCGGTGGCCGAGGCGGAAAAGGCCGCACATCTTCTGGTCCGGGGGCAACGCTGCTTTCTCTGCCTCAACGCTTTTCCCTACTCGACCGGCCACATCCTGATCGTGCCGTACCGCCATCTCGATTCGCTGGCCGCGCTCCCGGTGGACGACGCCCGCGAAATGATGGAGTTGGCGCAGAGGGTGGAATCGGTTCTGCGGACGGTGTATCGTCCCGCGGGAATGAACTTTGGCCTCAATCTTGGCGAGGCCGGGGGCGCAGGCATCGCCGGTCACATCCACATGCATGCCTTGCCGCGCTGGATCGGCGACACCAACTTCATGACGGTCACCGCCGAAACCCGTGTCCTGCCGGAAACCCTGGACGCGACCTGGGCGAAGATTCGCGCGGCCTGGCACGGGAAAGCGGAGTAAGCACCGGTTGCGTGCTTGTCCAGCCCGAGGGGCGGAGAAATTAATCGCTGTTTTTCCCAGAAATTCGTGCCATTCCCGGCCTGGATGTGCAACACTTTCCGCACGGGCCACATCAAAATCCAGTTACATGCACGTAGGCGATTTGCCTCCTCGGAGGGATTATGGCCACGACCCTGAGCAGTTTCACCCGGTCCCAGACCTCCTCGCCAGTCACCCGGAATCAACCGGGGAATCGAGTGACCCCGGCCATGCAGAAACTCGGCCCCGGCCGCCAACTCACCCCGCGGGTTGTGTTTCGACTGCCCAATGAGCCCGAAGATGCGCGCATCACCGGCGGAACACGCTCGCTCGATCGCCGCTTGTTGGGACTCAATCTGGCTGGAACCCGTTCCGGCGCCAACGCAGCCTGAAGCTGGCGATCGCCATCGCCATGAGCCGGCTTCGCTCGGGCGCGCCCTCTGTGTGTTCGTTCCAACGTCCGCTCTAAGTGGATTGCAGTCAATGGAGAGCCGGAAGCAACCTGCATCGCACTCTGACCACACAATTCCCTACTCGGGATTTTGTTCTCCGGGCGGATGATGGCGTTCGCGCGGCGGCGGTGGCGAGAGCGGCCCGACGCGCGTCGCCTCGAAGTTCGTGATCTTCCACATTCCTGACGGCAGCCGCGAATACACCCGGGTGGAGCGGAAGGTCCCATGGATCGGCTCGCCATCGTTGGTGCCATCGACATCGGCCAGCGAAGTGACGATTGCCGTCGTTCCAATCATCTTCACCTTGACGTCGGACAGCTCAATCTTTGACAGAACCATGTTGCGATTTCGCATCCGGTCCAACTGCTGCATCTTCGTGACCACCTGGCCGGTCATGGTGATGCCGACATAGTCGTCAGAAAGCAGCTTGTCCATGGCGTCGACGTCTCCGTTCAGTTGAGCGGTGCGCCACACCTCTTCCAGCTTTTCGACCTGGTGCTTGTACTCGTCCTTCCGCTTTGGATGAGGGGCATCTGCGACCGCACGCGGTGCGGGCACCACTAGGGCGAGCAGAAGCAAAGCCGCCCAACCGAAGCCGGAACGAAACAGACGGTATTTGATCGCGCGCTGCGCCATACGCCGTACCGGATACTAGTCCGGTTTGACGTACGGAGTCAAAACAAAGTCACATAAAGAGATTCTCATGCGAGACCAGCCGGATCACTCCGGCACGGATGCCGTCGCGGCTGGCCTGCCCGGCGCTCAGGCAATGGCGTGGAGATGCTCCAGTTGGCGCGTGTGCTTGAGCTTATACAAACCGCCGGCCGCGTACTGGAGGAAGTGGGGCGAGTTACGGTGGTACTCCAGCGCCGCTGCATCCGCGTATTGCTCGTAGATGAGCACCGTCAATGGCTCAGCTTCGACGAAGTGCGCAATGTAGTTGATGCATCCGGGCTCCTGGTGCGAGGCCGGAGTTAGTTGGCGCAGCATCTCGGCGATTGCCTCGCGCTCCCCCTCTTGGAATGTCAAGCGAACTGTGAAGCTGATCATTGGGCGCCTCTCCGATGCGGCATTCGTGGAGCTTCAAAGCACGGGCGGGAACCGGGACGAGCGCGGAGCTTCAGGCCTGAAGCGCTTCGGCGAACGCCGGCAGCGTCATGGTCTGATCGCGGTCCGGTCCGGTCGAAACCATACCGATCTTGGCGCCGGACTCGCGTTCCAGAAAGTGCAAGTAGTCCTGCGCCAGCTTCGGCAGCTTGTCGAACTCGGTAATGCCCTCGGTTGACGCGTTCCAGCCCTTCAATGTCGTGTAGACAGGATGGATCGATTCGAAGCCGCGCATGTCCGCCGGAATAACGTCGGTGAGCTTGCCGTTGATGCGGTAGCCGGTGCAAACGGGAATCTCCGCGCACTCGTCCATTACGTCCATCTTGGTAACCACCAGCCACTCCGTCCCGTTGATCATGTTGGAGTAGCGCAGCAGCGGCAGGTCGAGCCAGCCGCAGCGCCGCGGCCGGCCGGTGACGGCGCCATACTCCTGCCCGCGCGCGCGCAGCAGGGTGGCGGAGTCGTCGTGGATCTCGGTGGGGAACGGACCCTCGCCGACGCGCGTCACGTAGGCCTTGGTCACGCCGATGACGGTGCCGATGGACGTGGGGCCAACGCCCGTGCCGGTGACCGCGCCGCCGGCCGTCGAGGACGACGAGGTCACAAACGGATAAGTTCCGTGGTCGATGTCCAGCAGGGCTCCCTGCGCGCCCTCGAACATCACCTTCTCGCCGGCGCGGATGGCGTCGTTCAGCAGCACGGCGGTGTCGGTGACGAATGGGGCGATCTGCTCGGCCGCCCGCGAATACTCCTCGTAGATCGCCTTCGGGTCCAGCGGCTCGGTGCCGAACAGCGCCTGGGCAATGGTGTTCTTCTCGTAGCAGGCGTTGTTGATGTGCGTGCGCAGCAGCGCCGGATTCAGCAGGTCGACGACGCGCAGCCCGCTGCGATGCATCTTGTCCTCGTAGGCCGGCCCGATGCCGCGGCTGGTGGTGCCAATCTTGGTCCGGCCGGGCGCGTTTTCGGCAGCCAGCTCGATCATGCGGTGGTACGGCAGAATCACCTGCGCGCGATTTGAGACGAACAGCTGACCATCCACCTTCAGGCCGGCGTCCTTCAGCTTCTTCACCTCGCTGAGGAAGGCCATGGGGTCCAGCACAACGCCGTTGCCGATGACGCCCTTCGTCTCTGGCCGCAGCACGCCGCAGGGGATCAGTTGCAGAATGAACTTCTTGCCCGCGATGATGACGGTGTGGCCGGCGTTGTGGCCGCCCGCATACCGCGCCACCACCTGGAACTTCTCACTCAGCACGTCGACGATCTTGCCTTTGCCCTCGTCGCCCCATTGCGCACCCAGGATCACAGCTGATTTGCGTTGACTCAAAAGGATTTACTCCGGAAGGGTAGGTCCGCTGGCAAAGTAATTTGCCGATGCGCCCATAACCCATTCTATACTGCTCGCATCCTGCAATTGGAGAAACTGAGATGGCGACGACGTTCAAGGAAGCGCGCAAGCTCCAGGGCGAGCGTGTGCGCATGCGCTTCGACGATGGGCGCGAAGTGGTGGCGCTGCTGTTGTGTGCGACGAAAGACATCGACGGAGCCAAGCACCTGATCTACGACAAGGTTGAATCGGGCACGGTCGCGGAGCCCGTGGGAGACGGATCGGCCAGCTGCTGCTACGCCGATGCGAAGACGCTGGTGCACATTGAACTTGCGGATGCAAAGAAGAATGCTGCCAACGCCAAAGACCGCAGCCACTTCACCCTGCGCCAGGGAGTCGAGACCGTGACCCCGAAAGCCTGGCGGCCCAGCGCATAACTTCGGCGCGGAAGATTCCTACCTAGCCCAGGCCAGCCCATCCGCTTTATTGCCGGCGGCGATCATCCGGGTGACCTTCCACGTGGCCAGATCGATCTCCGCGACCTGGTTGCCCGACGGGCACGATACATAGGCCACCTTGCCATCCGGACGCATCAGTATCTCGCCCTGACCACCGGGCGGTACGTCGATGGTTCGCGCCACCTTCATCGTGGCCAGGTTGACGACCGCAACCTGCTTCGTCGTGGCCATCACCACCAGCAGCCACTTTCCATCCAGCGTCACCGCCGAGCCATAGCCCACCGCCGGCAGCGGAATCCACGACTTCACCGTGTTGGTCGCCGTATCGATGACGGCCATCTGCGGCTTGGTCTGGTCCGCGGTGAAGACCAGTTTGTCGTCGCGCGAGATGGAGATGCGCTGGGTGGTAGCGGAGATGGGAATCACGGCCACGGTCTTGCGCGCTGCCATATCCAGTACGGAGACGGTCCCCGGACCGACGTTCGCCGTGTAGCCGCGCTGGCCGTCGCGCGTGACCACCAGCATATGCGACTGCTCCTGCCCGGTCGGGATCTTGCCCACGATTTTCAGCGATTTCGGGTCAACGACGGTGACGGCCTTATCGAGTTCAGTGGTCACATAGAGATTGCGACTTACGGGTTCGTAGAGCGGCATATGCGGCCGCACGCCGTGGCCGAAGTCAACGCTGGCAACCACCTTTCGCGTGGCGAGATCGATCACGGCCATGCTGCTGCCGTCGGTCCCCGGCTTTCCTACGCCGGAGTCGCCATAGATAGGGACGAATGCCAGTTTGCCGTCGGGTGAGGCGGCGACTTCGTGCCCGGTGACGCCGCCCACGGGCACCGCGGCGATCTCCTTGCCTGCGGTAGGATCAATCAGGCTGAGCGTGTGATCCGTCTGATTTGCCACCAGCAGCAGCGGCCGCGGGCCGCCCTGCGCCAACGCCGGAGACGCCGTTATCGCCACGCCTGCCAGCACCACCTGCCACCGCGCCAGTATCTTCATAGACAGCAAACAATACAGAGAACGCCCAACCGCTCGCAACCAGGCGCACAGGAAATTATCCGATCATGCCCGAATTACCCGAAGTAGAAACCATCGCCAACGGCGTCCACGCACGCGTTTACGGACAGCGCATCGCCGGCGTGTGGACCAGCGGCAAGCCGCAGACGTTCAAATCCCCCGAGACCGAAATCGCCGAGGCGCTGACGGGCGCGACCATCGACAGCGTGCGCCGGGTAGGCAAGACGATCGTGATGACGCTGCGGCGCGCGACAGCAAGGAAAGCCGGCCCCGTGCCTTCGGGCGTGCTGGCGCGGGTCGAATTTCTCATCCACCTGGGAATGACCGGCCAACTGCTGGTGTCCCAGCCGGAGGTGCCTCAGCCGCTGCACACGCATGCGGTGCTCAGCCTCGCCGATGGCCGCGAAGTCCGGTTCGTCGATCCGCGGCGCTTTGGGCGGCTGTCGATCCACCGCCAAGCTGCAACTGACAACCAGCAACCACCGACCTCCTACTCGGGACCGGGCCGCGAGCCGCTGGCCATCTCCAACGAGGATTTCATTGCGCTGTTCCACGGGCGGAAGACGCCGATCAAGGCCGCGCTGCTGAACCAGTCGCTGCTGCACGGCGTCGGCAACATCTACGCGGACGAGGCGCTGTTTCGCGCCGGGATTCGCCCGCGGCGCCAGGCCGGCCGCCTGACCCGCGACGAACTCACCCGCCTGCGCAAGGCGCTGATCGATGTGCTGCGGCGGGCGATCAAGCTGGGCGGGTCGTCGGTGTCGGACTATGTGGATGCGGAAGGGATGCGCGGATACTTCCAGATCGAGCACAAGGCGTATGGGCGCGGCGGAGAGCCTTGCCTGGACTGCGGTACACCGATCAAGAAGATTGTCGTGGGCGGACGGGGAACGCACTTCTGCCCGCAATGCCAGAAGTAAAGCTGCTAACACGCGGTCTGTTCGGCGCTGACGGCGGCGCCGATGACGCGGGTCTCCTGGTCATCCTCGATGATTTCGATCGAGTAGCTTTGCAGCGGGCTCATCTTCACCATCTGCTGCAGATAGTCCTTCAGCATGGGCAGGTCCACGAAGCGCACATTGAAGCCCGCCAGGAAGAACCGCCCCGGCCCGCGCAGATGGATGGAGGTCGCGGTGGCTCCGGCGAGCGCCTTGTGCCACAACCGCTTGAACTCGTGGCAGCGTTGATCGCCGGTCTTGGCCGCCTCGAATACCTCTTCGGGCTCCATGTCCAGGAAACGCAGGCGCATGGCGCGGTGGCCCATGATGCCCTCCATGTGCCCGCGCCCGCCGCAACCGCAGTAGTTCTCCTTCTCGTCGAGGGTGACCACGGTGTGGCCGCCCTCCCACACGCCCTCGGTCTGGGGATAGCGGCCGTAGCCGATGCCCACGCCGAGCGTCCAGACGCGGATGACAGTGTCGAGTTTGCCGATCGATGCGGCGATCCCTGCGGCGAATCCGTCGGCGTCGTTGAAGATTCTTACCGGCGCCTCGATACCCTGGCTGCGCAACTGCGTGGCGAGCATTTCCGCGATGCGCGCGCCTTTCATCTGCGGCAGGTTGGGCGCTTCTTCCATGACGCCGTGGCGCACCAGCCCGGGCACACCAACGCCCACCGCAGCCAGCTCGCGCTCCTTGCCGGCGGCCGCCAGCACCTGCTGGGACATGGTCTCGACGATGCCTTCGGCCGGCATCTCGACCAGGGCGTACTCGTCGTCATGCGCTTCGGGGAAGGAACGAAGCCCGCCTTGCAGCTTGTGGTCTACCACCAGCCCAGCCACCACGCGCGCCGATAAAGTTACGCCAACAATCTTTGCCATCGCGACACCGTTACTCAAACTTGCTTACGCGGTTCAGTCCATTGAACGCGGCAACTTTATAACATTCCGCCAGGGTTGGATAGTTGAAGACCGTATCCACGAAATACTCGAGCTTTCCGCCCAGCACCATCACGGCCTGGCCGATGTGCAGCAACTCGCTGGCGCCCTCGCCGATGATGTGGACACCCAGGATCGCGTGGGTCATGCGATGGAAGATGATCTTCAGCCGGCCGGTGGTGTCGCCGCGGATCTGCCCCCGCGCAATCTCGCGATAATACGCCACACCCACCTCGTACGGCACGTCCTCTTCGGTCAACTGCTCCTCGGTCTTGCCGATGAAGCTGATCTCCGGAATCGTGTAAATGCCGTAGGGGTAGTAGCTGGGGTTCGAGAGGATGGTCTCGTCGCCGAATGCGCGCGCCGAGGCGATGCGGCCTTGCTCCATCGAGACCGAGGCGAGCGACGGGAAGCCGATGACGTCGCCGGCGGCGAACACATTGGGAACCTTGGTGCGGAAGTCCTTGTCCACGGGAATGCGGCCGCGCTTGTCGGCGTCCAGGCCGATGGCGGCCAGGTTGAGTTCGTCCACGTTGCCCTGGCGTCCGACGGCATACAACAGCGCGTCGCCCTGCACCTTCTTCTTGCTCTCGAGGTTGGCGACCACGGTGCCGTCGGGCATCTCTTCCACCGACTCGACCTCTTCATTCAGGCGCATGGTGACGCGGGTATCGCGCAGATGATAGCTCAGCGCCTCGATGATCTCCTGGTCGGCAAACTCCAGCAGCCGGGGCCGGCGCTCAATCAGGGTCACGCGCACGCCCAGCGCCGAAAACATGCAGGTGTACTCCACGCCGATGACGCCGCCGCCGACCACAATCATCGTCTTGGGAAGGTTGGAGAGTTCCAGCACCTGGTCGGAATTGATGATGCTCCGCCCGTTGATGGGCACCTTCGCCGAGGCCGCGGGCTTGGTGCCGGTCGCGATCAGCACGTTGCTGGTCTCGTAGATGTTGGCGCCGCGCGAGTTGGTCACCTTGATGTGGGTCGCGTCCTCGAAGCTGGCAACGCCGACCAGCATGTCGACGTTGTTGCGCGAAAGCTGCGCCTCGGTAACGTCCACCTCGGTCTTGATCACGTGCTGGACCCGGAACGCCAGGTCCGACATGGTGATCTTCTCTTTGACGCGGTAGTTCATCCCGTAGATCGACTTGTAGTTGTAGCCGGAAAGGTGCAGCACCGCCTCGCGCATGGTTTTGGAGGGGATGGTGCCGGTGTTGATGCAGGCGCCACCAACCACCTCGCGCATCTCCACCACCGCGGCCCGCTTGCCCATCTTCGCTGCGAAGATGGCTGCCCGCTGTCCCGCCGGACCAGACCCAAGGACGATCAGATCGTATGCACTATCCATGCTGTGTCACTTTTCTTTCTGTTGCTAAAGAGGATGTCGCGTCGGGGGTTGCTGCCTGCCTAGAAATTACCACAGCCGACAAAACGGAAGGTTACACGCTGGTGGCTCCGGCGACTTCGTTGGGAACCGGCCGTTTCCGCAAATGGTTGAGGACCAAGCTGCAATCCGGTTCATTCCGGCCGACTTCGATCGCCCAGACTTCCAACCCTCCCCGGTCCTACACTGAATGGATGCTCCGCTGCGCCATTACGGACCGGTTCCGTTTTCCCGGAGATGCGGCCGCGCGCGAAACCGCACTGTTGCAGCAGGCTGACCGGCTGGGCGTGGACGGCGTCGATTTCCTCCAACTCCGGGAGAAGGACCTGGAACCGGCGGCGCTGGCGGCGCTGACCCGCAAACTGCTGGCAATCCTCCGCGCCCGGTCGCCGGTCCCCAGGCTGCTCCTCAACTCCCGTGCCGACGTTGCGGCCGCCACTGCCGCCGACGGCGTCCATCTGACCTCCGCGGAAGGGGAGTTGACGCCCGGCGATGTGCGCCGCCTCTACGCCACGGCCGGCCTGCCGGAGCCGATCGTCAGCATGTCCTGTCATACGCTGGCCGAAGTCGCGCGAGCCCGCGGCTTCGCCCCGTCGCTCATCCTTTTTGGCCCGGTCTTTGAAAAGGTGGTAGCCAATCCTGCTGCGCTGGATTCGGGCGAAACGCTGGTCGCTGCGGGCAGCGGCGTCAACCTGCTCCGACTGGCTTGCGCGGCTGCCGCGCCGACGCGGGTGCTGGCGCTGGGCGGTATTACACCGGAGAACACCGATGCCTGCCTGGCGGCCGGAGCGGCCGGGATTGCGGGAATCCGGCTATTTCTGGGGTAACGCGGCGGTTGTGCTACTCCGCGGCTGCGCGGCCGGCGCGGCTGCTGGCATAGACGAGATACAGCCCCAACGCCAGCGAGATCGCCGGAGAGACGTAGAACAGCTGCTCGTAGCGCGGTCCGCCAATCGATCCCGCCAGCATGCCCTGCGGCAGAAACAGGCAGAGGAGACCCTTGATCAAGCTCCACCAGCCGATCAGGGTGACAACGACCGGCAGCGCGCCGCCAGACCATACATTGTGGCCCAGGATGAGCGCCAGCCCGGCAACGATTCCGATCAGCCCGACTGCGAACACGGCCGCCTGGCTGTTCAGGAGGCCCGTGACCATCTCAACGGTTGCCTGCTTGTGCGTGATCATCGCCAGGGCCACGACGATGGAGTAGAAACCCAGCAACTTAGCGAGATACCTGGTGCGTGAAGACATACTTGCCTCCTGGTGATTCCGCGCGGACCCGCGGATTCGCTTGAAAAGTCTGCTGCCATCGTGCGCTTCTGCAGGAGGGGCCGCTGTGAGCCGCGTCACCCCCCGAGTGCAGGCTGCCGGAGGCACGAACCTTGCACCGGAAGCACGAACCTTGCAAGTGACCTGTCTCGCCAAGGTCATTGACCTTGACCCCGCATCGACCTACGCTTAATACCGTGCTGATTACCCCGATTCAACTCGAAAAAGAACCCCTTCTCTTTGATGAGGCCATCCCTGCCGGCGCGCTGGACTACGCTCCAGATGTCTCCCAGGTTGGCCCCCTGCCCGGTCACTGGCCGTGCCGACCTGATTGTGGAGCATCGCGGGCACAAGGAACATGTCGCGGACATTCGGCTGCGCGCGGCCTACCACGGCGACTTCGAGTTGCTGTGTGCGCGCTGCGTCGAGCCGGTGCCCACGCCGCTGAGCGGGAGCTTCGACCTGATCTTCCGCCCTCAGGCTGCGGACGCCGACCCGGGAGAGCGATCGATTACCCCGGACGAGACGGAAATCGGCTATTATGAAGAGAGCGGTCTCTCGCTTGAAGATGTCGTGCGCGAACAGGTGCTTCTCTCCCTGCCCAGCCGCACGCTCTGCAAGGAAGATTGCAAGGGACTTTGCCCGCGCTGTGGCCAGAACCTGAACCTCGCAACCTGCAACTGCAATTCCACCTCCGATCCGCGGTGGAATGCGCTGGCGGGATTGGCCGGCACGATCGAATCCAGGTAGCACAAGATCATGGAACCACGGGCCTGATCCCGCAGCGCGTGCCGCTGCGCGGCCCCATGAAAGGGAACTGCAATGCCGAATCCAAAACGCCGCCACTCCAAGCAGCGCACAGCCAAGCGACGGAGCCACGACTTCCTGACCCCGACCAGCACCTCCGAGTGCCCCAACTGCCACGAGCGCAAGCTGCCCCACCGCGTCTGCAAGAAGTGCGGACAGTACAAGGGGCGCGAAGTGCTGGCAGTAAAGGAAGCAAGCTAGCCGAGCATCGCGTAGTATCTTCCTGATGCCGATAGACATCGTTGTCGATGGGATGGGTTCCGACCGAGCCCCCGAGCCTGAGGTTCGCGGGGCCATTCTTGCGTGCCGGCACTTCGATGTGCGGGTGCACCTGGTGGGACCGGAGGAGATTCTGCGGCCGGCACTGGACCGGGCGCTGCGGACGCCACGCTGGCCGGGCGAAGCCAAGCCCGCAATCGACATTGTCCACTCGTCGGAGTGGATCAGCATGGAGGACAAGGCGGCGCAGGCGGTGCGGGCCAAGCGCGACTCGTCGATGCGCGTAGGGCTGCGCATGGTGCGCGAGGGCTCGGCGCGCGGCTTCTTCACGGCCGGCAATACGGGCGCGGCGATGGCGACGGCGAAGATGGTGCTGGGCATGCTGGCGGGCGTTCACCGGCCGGCGCTGGCAACCATCGTTCCAACCATCACGGGCAGTCCGTCGCTGCTGCTGGATGTGGGCGCCAACGTGGATTGCGATCCGGACAACCTGGTGCAGTTTGCGGTGATGGGACACATGTACGCGCGGAACGTGCTGCGGATTGCGCGGCCGCGGGTGGGACTGCTCTCGATCGGCGAGGAGGATTCGAAGGGCAACCAACTGACGCGCGACACGCTGCCGCTGCTGCGCGAGATCTCGCGGATCGACTTCATCGGGAATGTCGAAGGACGCGACCTGTTCAACGGGCGGACGGATGTGGTGGTGTGCGATGGATTTGTGGGGAATATCGCGCTGAAGACTTCGGAGGGCGTCGCGAAGCTGGTGAGCACGCTGCTGCGCGAGGCGCTGAAGTCGACGGTGACGTCGCAGGTGGGGGCGCTGCTGTCGCGGCGGGCGTTCAACGATTTCAAGAAGCGGCTGGACTACTCGGAGTATGGGGGGGCGCCGCTGCTGGGGGTGCGGGGGGTGTGCATTGTGGGGCACGGCTCGTCGAACGAAAAGGCGGTGATGAACGGCATCCGGGTGGCTGCCGAGTTCGCCCAGGCCGAGGTGAATTCAAGCATCGAGGCGGCGCTGCTGGGGCGGTGAGGGGGTACCCCGGGTACCCCGGAGAGAAGTTTTTCGGACCTATCTTGCGGGGAAGTTCTTTGTTTGGTTGAACTTAGCCGGGGTGAGGTACGGCTAAAGTATACGTTCCATTGGGGTTACGGCTAAGATCGTGATTCCTTTGAGGTTCTGCGGAGCTCGGCGGACGCGACGCGGAGGGCGGCGAGCATTTTTCCGGCCTTCGTCGGGTGGATCTGGCCGGTGGCGATGCCTGAGAGCACCATGCTGGCCGCCTGGAGCAGGGTCCTGGAGTTGCGCAGGGGGTGGAGGACGCCGGTGCTGAGGCCGGGGCCGGAGCCAAGGGCGGCGCGGCGGCTGCGGCGGGCCTTCTGGTGGTGGTAGCAGAAGGCGCTGTCGGTGAGCGCCGGCGACTGGCAGCGGCGGCCGTTGGTCTTGGTATGGCGGCAGAGGGGATAGGTGGATTCGTCCATGGGGGTTTCCCTTCGGAACGGCGCCGGGTTGGGCTCCTCTTTAATTCTACGGGTTAAGGCAAAACTCAAAGGCCGTTTTGGGCGGGGTTAAGTTGGGGTGGAAATGGCTTGGTTTGTGGGAGTTGGCGGGTTATGCACAGAAGCGGGGCTTGACACGGTTACAGCGAGGCTGGATTTCGATGAATTTCCGGCGCGAGCGGTGGTGACTGTAACGTTGGGCGTGCGATGGTCTAGCCCGGGAGTCAGACTCCCCAAAGAGGACCCACACGATGGCGAAGGAAAAGCACCTGGAAGCGGCGAAGCACCACACCGAAGCGGCTCACCATCACGCGGCAGCAGCGGCGCTGCATGATGCGGGGCATCACGAACATGCGCATCAGCACTCCGAGCACGCGCATAAGGCGTCGGAGCGGGCGCATGAGCACAGCGGACACGCGCATGCGGCGTCGGCTGAGCACGCGAAGTAGACCAAGTTTCGTGAATGGGGCCGCGGCGGTACTGGCGGCCCCAATTTTTCTTAAGGTTGGGGGTGCGAGGCGCGACCCCCACTCATGCGATGAAGCCGCATGATGGGGGGGAAATGGGGTGGAAAAAGTGTATGGGTGAAGTGAAGTGTTAGAATGAAGATAGATTGGTTTGAGAAGTAGTGAAATAAGTTGCTAGAATTGTAGTTAGTTTTGGTATTGATGGAGAAGAAGCACTGAGGTGTGATTGCTGAGAGAACTAAAAGAATACACTAGTTGGTTGTATGCATAGAGAGGCAAATAGAGAAATGGAGGAGACGATTGATTACGCACATAGATGTGAAGGAGGTATAGGGCTATGCTTAAGAGATTTGGCTGCATAAAAACTTTGGTAAAGATAAGGCATTAGATGTATGAGAGAATATATTCAGAGGAGAGAGCAATGTGCACATGGCTTCACTGATTCAGGCATAGTTAGTGAGGTGCTGCAAAGGTCACTTCTATTCTGAATGATGCTATGAGGTAGTAGAGAAGAGCATTGCTTGTGTAGGGTGGAAGGGTATAAAAGAGAAGAAAAAAAAAGAGGGATAGAGTGTAAAGAGAGAAGGAAGAAAAAGGTATAAGAGGTAGGAAGAGTATAGAGAGAAGAAAAAGAAGGAGTAAGGAAGAAGAAAAAGAAGGTGGAAGAGAAGAAGAGAAGGAGATGAGAAGTAAGAGAGATAGCTGAATGAGAAGATATGGGAAGAAGAGGGTGGGTGAAGGGAGAAGTAAGAAGAGAAGTAGAAGAGAAAGAGGTAGAGAAAAGGGATGGGAGAGGGAGAGTGGGGAGGAGGGAGGAATGAGGAGAAATAAATGAGAGAAAGATTGAAGGAGAGAGAAAGAGAAAGGAGGGAAGAAGAAATAGAGAGGAGTAGAGAAAGGAAGGTATAAAGAGAGTGAGAGTAAAAAAAAAAAAAAAGGTAAGTATGTATGAAAGGTACACGATCCTGTTCGCGTTTGCGAGGAGCGCACGCAGCTTGCGCTTTACTGTTTCCTCATTGGCGCGATCAGTGATTGTGTTCAGGTCGTGGGCGTCATGGAAATCAAAGTCCATATGGTCCTTTGATTTCCATCCCAGCATGAAGCCGTATGCCACATGTCCTCGTCCCCGTCGAAGATGACGTATGTCTTCTTGTAGCTCATTCGAGATCCCTTCCTTGTTTCATATTGCGGCACCGCTCTCGGTGGCCTACTTGCCGGTTCTATCTCGAACAAGCTCACTGAGCGACTTTCCGGTCGCCTCTCTGACTGTTTCTAAGTGAGCATCGCTACGCCATTGCGAAAGGAAATCGTCGCCGTAGGTTTGTCGGAGGGTTGCGACTGTGGTATTTCCGTGCTTTTGCTGATTCGGCCATCCGCGTCGCGGTGGCGCCCGTCCAGTTCGTTGCCCATGATATTGACTCCTCTGTTGTGGGGGCCGACCCCGTTGGTGGAACGACGGCCCGGAAAACAGTCGTCAAATATGGCGCAAACTTGGGTCTTCAATGTTGGTCCTGTAGTTGTTTTTGGAAGCTGATTAGCAGACTAGCCTGGAGAGTGCCAGCCGTCAAGTTAATAACATATTATCTTAGCGGCATGCATCATACTTCGTCGAATCAACGCCTTATAGTCGTTTTTTGTTCGCTAAAAAGTTACATTCTGGTTACCCTCTGTGCGAAGAGACTCGCCTACTCTTCGGGTTTCTTTTTGTTGCGGGGGGCGGGTTTTGAACCAGATGGGGGAGCCGATGAAGCCGAAGGCTTCGCGGATCTGGTTGGCGAGGAAGCGCTCGAAGGCGAAGTGGAGTTTGACGTCCTTGTCGGTGAAGAGGATGAAGGTGGGCGGGGCGACGGCGGCCTGGGTCATGTAGTGAATGGGGCCGCGGCGGTACTGGCGGCCCCAATTTTTTTAAGGTTGGGGGTGCGAGGCGCGACCCCCACTCATGCGATGAAGCCGCATGAATGGGGCAGCCGAGTGGTTAAATGGGACACCCAGTATGGGGAAGGTGAGCAATAGGGGTCAGCTATTTCGGCGGGGGCGCGAGATAGTTGAGGTAAGAGTCGAGGTGACTTTATGTCCTATTGGAAGATTTTGGCAGCATCCGTAGTAAGTGTGGGGCTGCTGGCGGCCCAGACCGCCGCTCCGGCGCAAATTGTGGTGGGAATTGGCGTGGCGCCGATGTGCCCGTATGGGTACTACGACTATGCTCCGTATAACTGCTCGCCCTATGGGTACTATGGGCCGGACTGGTTCAGCGGCGGGCTGTTTATTGGGGCGGGGCCGTGGTTCCACGGGCCGCGCGGATTCTACGGACACGTGGATAACCGCTACGATCCGCGGCATGGGTACGCTGGTCCAATGCCGGACCGTGGAGCGCGGGCATTCAACCACTTCCAGGGCAATGAGGCTCGGGATGGGCAAGGACATGTGGGCCAGGCCAGCCATAGCGCGGCGAATGAGCATAGTGCAGGAGCTCAGGGCGGTGCACGTGGCGGCGGTGGTCACGGCGGCGGTGGGCGGCACTAACGAACAGGAATAGTGCGCCGAATGAGACCCCACCCATGCGGTTCGCCGTGTGGGTGGGGTTTTGCGTTCAAGGACGGAAGGGCACGTGTTTTACGCGTGCCGTAAGACGTACCTCCTTCCCCCCTCTATCTATTAATCTCCCGGTCGAAGATAGGCGGAGGAGTAGGGGTAGAGTTCTGCGGCGGTAGTGAGGTGGGCGCGGACGGGGTTTTGGTGGATGTAGGTTCGGCGGGATTCGAAGTGGGCGCGGTCCAGGACGAGGTGGTCGGCGAATCCGCGCTGCCAGATGGGGAATTTGGAAGCGAGGCGGCGGGGGAAAACGCCCTTGATGAGGTTCATGACCTGCGAGATGGTTTTGTTGATTGGGGTGAGGAGCAGGTGGGCGTGGTCGGGCATGACGACGAAGGCGTGGAGTTTGTATGCGCCCTCGGAGCGGTAGTGTTGGAGGGTTTCGAGGAAGAGCTCGGCGTTCGCGGGAACCTGGAAGAGCCGGCGGCGGTTGTAGGTGATGGTGGTGATGAAGAAGGTGCCGGAGGTGGCGGTTCTCTGCGGTTTCGCCATGCGAAGAGGATAGAGGGGGTGCGAGGGGCGGTCGGTGACGCGCGACAGGGTTGTGGCGGGTCGAGGGTTGTAAGCGAAGAAATACAAGCCCTTCGACTGCGCTCAGGGCAGAGCGGCGCGCGCTTTGCGCGGGCGATTTTATGGCACGCGTGAACGCGTGCTCTTCCGATTCGCAAAAGATATCCGGGTGGCGGAGGCGAGCGGAACCCCACTCATGCGATGAGGCCGCATGAATGGGGCACCCGGCATTAGCGGTAATCCTATAATTCAAGCGTGCGAATCGAATTCACAACTACGCCTCAGGATTTCATTGCGGCTCAGCGACTCCATTGCTTCAGAAAGTACGGTAACGGGTCTGGTCGCCTGCCGAGAATCCTCTATCCAATATTGGGTTCCCTGCTGCTCGGGTATACCTTCCCTTTGTATCGGGAGGGAGCTACTAGCGTTGCCCTGCTGGAACTGTTTTGTGGACTATATCTCCTGCTAGCGGGAAATGTGATCGCCCCCTACCTCTACCGGCGGCGGTATCTGCGAACGCGAGGAAATGAGTACGGCACGATCCTCAACATCACCGACGATTCAATTTCTATCGTTTGCCCCGGCAGGAGTGCCGGCAAACTCGAATGGAATGCCGTTCTTGGTGTTCTCGATGGGCCGATCATAACGCTGCTTTACTTTTCGCCGGCCACATTTGTGATGATTCCGAGACGAGTTTTGTCCGGAAGCATGCACAAGGATCTGCTCGCAATGTGCGAGAGCAAAGGCGTGCCGTTCACATATCCAAAACTGAAACGACAGAAGACCTAGCTCGCTTTACTCTTCGGGTTTCTTTTTGTTGCGGGGGCGGGTTTTGAACCAGATGGGGGAGCCGATGAAGCCGAAGGCTTCGCGGATCTGGTTGGCGAGGAAACGCTCGAAGGCGAAGTGGAGTTTGACGTCCTTGTCGGTGAAGAGGACGAAGGTGGGGGGCGCGACGGCGGCCTGGGTCATGTAGTAGATGCGGACGCGGCGGTTCATGGGGACGGAGGCGCTCTGGAAGTCGACGTGGGCGAGGAAGCGGTTCATCTGGCCGGTGGTGACGCGCTTGCGGCGCTCGCGGGCGACGAGCTCGATTTTTTTGAAGAGGGCGTCGATGCCCTTGCCCGAGGCGGCGGAGAGGAAGACGATGGGGGCGTAGTCGAGGTACTTGAGGTGGTCGCGGACCTGCTGCTCGTAGATGGTTTTGTCGGCGGGGGCGGAGGAGGTGCCGGAGCGTTTGGCGTCCCAGCCCTGGCCGGTGGCTGAAGACGAAATGCGGGGGTCTCTCCGCTCCGCCTGCGGCTCCGGTCGAGATGACGAGTCTTTGGAGGGGGTGTACGACGCAGACGAAATGCGGGGGTCTCTCCGCTCCGCCTGCGGCTCCGGTCGAGATGACGAGTCGGAGGCAGGGGGGTGGGTGACGAGGTCCCACTTGTTGACGACGATGAGGACGGAGCGGCCGGACTCGTGGGCGTAGCCGCCGATGTTGGCGTCGAGGGCGGTGACGCCTTCGGTGGCGTCGAGGACGAGGAGGCTGACGTCGGCGGCTTCGAGGTGCTTGCGGGCCATAATCACAGACAGCTTCTCGGCCATGAGCTTGGTTTTGCCCTTGCGGCGGATGCCGGCGGTGTCGACGAAGCGGAAGTCGTGGCCGGCGCGGGTGACGACCTCGTCGACGGCGTCGCGGGTGGTGCCGGCGATGGGGGAGACGATGGCGCGCTGGGTGCCGGTGAGGGCGTTGAGCAGGGTGGATTTGCCGACGTTGGGGCGGCCGATGATGGCGATGCGGGTCTCGTGGGACTCGAAGGAGCCGTGGGAGCGGAGGAGGCGGGGGCGGTCGGGATCGTCGGGATCCCACGTCTCCGAGGCGAGACGCGGAGCAGACGACTGGGTGGGACGTTCTACGTTGTCCGTTGTACGTTGTCCGTTGTCCGTTGAAGGCAACGACGGAGATTCTGACTCCCGCGGAGTCAGAATGACGCCTTCGCGGGAGGCGAGGCTGGCGCCGGGGGGTTCGGTGAAGTCGGGGCCGGTGGCGTCTTCGTCGAGCTCGTCAGCTTCGGTGAGGAAGGCTTCGGGGGGAATGACGGCGTGCGCGGGGAGAACGGCGAAGACGGCGTCGAGCAGGTCGCCGATGCCGGAGCCGTGTTCGGCGGAGATGGGGAGGACGTTGGCGAAGCCGAGGCGGCGGAAGTTTTCCGCGGCGGGGGCGAGGGCGGCGGTATCGATTTTGTTGACGGCGAGGAAGACGGGCTTGCCGCCGCGGAGGAGCAGGCGGGCGAGGGTGAGGTCGGGGGAGGCGAGCTCGGTGCGGCCGTCGATGACCATGACGATGGCGGCCGCTTCGGTGAGGGCGGTTTGAGCCTGGCGGAAGATTTCGGCGGGGATGAGGGCGAGGTCGTCGGGGACGATGCCGCCGGTGTCGACGATGCGGGCGTCGCGGGACTGCCACTCGATGAGGCCGTAGATGCGGTCGCGGGTGATGCCGGGCTCGTCGCCGACGATGGAGCGGCGGGAGCCGGTGAGGCGATTGAAGAGGGTGGATTTGCCGACGTTGGGGCGGCCGCAGATGGCGATGAGAGGCAAGGTGCCGGGGACTTGGGACTGGGGACTGGGGGTGGTGAGGGAGAGTTGCTCGGAGAGGAGTTCGGCGCGGTCCCAGTCGCGGAGGTCGGCGGGAGAGGCGTCGGGTTCGGGGCGGCCGATGTTGGCGGAGTTGGGGGTGCGGCGGCCGACGATTCCGTCGGCGGGGGGGGTGCGGGCGGAGGGCTTCTTGGGCGCGGCGGCCCGCGAGGGGGATTTAGGCGCGCCCGTTCTTGGGGCCAAGGTGCGGCGGGATTCTTTTTCGGGGGAGCGGGTGGGGGTGCGGCGCTTCTTTTCCTGCTCGGCACGCTTGGCGGCGAGGGTTTTGCGCTTGCGCGGGTCAACCGCTCCGGTGGTGGGAGTGACGCGGGGGGCGCGGCCCTGCTTGGGGCGGGTGGATGCCTGGCGATGCTTCTTGCCGAGGCGTTTCTTGTTGTCGCGCTGCGCCATGGGGTGTTTCTCCGGGACGCCGGAGCGCCTCGGTTCATTATAGGGAGGCGGGGCGCGCGGCGGGTTCGGCTACTGGGGGTGGGCCAATTGGGCGACAGCGTCGGAGGTAAGCAGGAGGAAGTCGGCGCCGGGATCGTTATCGTCCTGAATGTCGCCCCAGCGGGGTTCGGGGTTGACGGTGTTGAGGCCCTGCTGGAGGTCGTCGAGGGTGACGTAGCCTTTGCGGTCGGCGGCCTGGTTGAGGGTGACGAGCAAGGCGGAGATGAAGGGCGAGTGGTGGCCGGGGAGGCCGTCGGGGACGAAGTCCTTGCCGCCGGAGGTGATGTAGCGGCGGGTGCGCTTGGGCTCCTTGCGAGCGAGGAGTTCGGGGAGGGTGGCGTGGGCGTAGACGTCTTCGGCGTTGCCGCGCAGGCCGCTGTCGGCGATGCGGCGGTCGAGGGTTCCCGCGAAGCAGGCATCGAGAACAAGGACGACGTGCTTCGCGGGGATGCGATTGACGTAGCCCATGATGGTCTCGTGCGCGAGCAGAGTGCGATGGCCGATGTCGTCCTTGACGAGCTGCGCGTTGGCGGGGACCAGGAAGCCCTTGCCGAGGTCGGGGTCGAAGTAGCCGTGGCCGGAGAACATGATCAGGAGTTGATCCTGCGGCTCGAACTTGCGGTGGAGATACTCGGTGAGCTTGGCGAGGATCTGGTCGTCGGTGGGGTTGCGGACCTCCTCGACGTGGAAGTTGTAGAGGGAGGTGAGGGTCTGGTTGACGGCGTCGGCGTCGGAGATGGGGTTGGTGAGGTGCGGCCAGTTGGCGTAGGTGTCGGTGGCGAAGATGAGGGCGTAGTTGTGGGGGATGGGAATCGCGGAAGAAGCGGCGGAGGCAGGTTCCGGTACGAAGCCACGCGTGGGAGTGGAGGGCTGCGGCAGCGCTTCGAGCTTAGCCAATGCGTCTTTGGCTGGTTGGTATCCCTGGGCAGCCGCTTTGCGGTACCACAGGAGAGCTTGCGCGTAGTCCTGGGCTACGCCGCGGCCACTTTCATACAGGGAGGCGAGATTATATTGACCTAGAACAATGCCCTGGTCGGCGGCCTTGCGATACCAGACGGCGCTTGCGCAAAATCGGAAGGCACTCCATATCCGTCTTTGTAAATATAGCCGAGAGCATTTTGGGCGGGAGCATAGGCTTGGTCCGCGGCCTTGCGACACCAGCCTAGCGCCTGCGCATAGTCCTGAGCGACGCCCAGTCCATTCTCATACATAAAGCAGAGATCACTTTGGGCCAGCGGCGTAGCCCTGGTCGCCGGCCTTTCGGTACCAGGCCAGCGCCTGTGCATAATCCCTGGTGACACCCGTCACCGCTGAAATACATGTTTCCGATGTTAACTGCGCGACGACATGGCCTTGGTCGCGGCCTTCCGGTACCAGAACAACGCCTTGCGCATAGTCTGGTTCACGCCCTGGCCGTCCCGATACATGGCGCCCAGGCTGTTTTGGGCCGGAGCATAGCCCTGGTCGGCGGCCTTGCGGTACCAAGAGGAGCGCCTGCGCGTAGTCCTGGGGGACGCCCTGTCCATGCTCGAGCTCGGCAGCCGGAGCTGCGGTTTGCCGCGCTGGCGTCGCCGGCGTTCGGCTCGCTGCTGGAGGGGGGCGAGGTGGAGCTTGGTAAGGTCGGGCTGCTGTGCAGTGACACCGGGTTGCTGGGCGGCGATCGCGAGCGTACTGAGGCAGAGGGTGAGGGTTAGTGCGAGATGGCGGCGGTAGGGTCGCATGGCAGTTCGCGGAACTCGATTGCTGGGAATGGCCCCTCAAGTATTCGACAACTGCACGAAGATTGCGTTTAAGGTACGTGATAGAGAGTGGGGATTCAAGGGGATTCTGCGGGGTGTCACAGATGAAGGATGGCCTCAGCGGCTAAAGCCGGGGCGCGGGTGCGGGCTGTTACGGCACGGCTGAAGCCGTGCCCTTAAGCGAGACGAACGACAGAGATTCTGACTCTGCGAGTCAGAATGACGGCACCAGTTAAAATAAGGGGGTTCTTCGCTGCGCTCAGAATGACCAGTTGTCAGGCTGCGCGATTCTACGCGTCTGAAGCGGATCAGCCGGTGTTGCGGAGGCCGGCGGAGATGCCGTTGATGGTGGCGTTGATGGCGCGGTCGAGTTCGGCGGAGTGGGGCTGGCCGGCGGCGCGGGCGGCGCGCTTGCGGCGGAGGAGTTCGACCTGGATGAGCGACATGGGGTCGACGTAGGGGTTGCGCAGGCGGATGGAGTGGTCGAGGACGACGTTGGTCTCGAGCAGACGGGACTGGCCGAGGACGGCGAGGACCATGCGGCGGGTGAGTTCGAACTCGGCGAGGAGCACGTTGAAGACGCGGTCGCGCAGGGCCTGGTCTTCGACCAGGTCGGAATAGAGGCGGGCGACGGAGAAGTCGGCCTTGGCGAGACCCATCTCGACGTTGCGGATGATGTCGATGAAGAGGGGAAAGCCGCGGGCCATGGCCTGGAGCTGGGCGAGGTTGGCGGCTTCGCGGTCAGAACCCACCGATGGCGATGAAGCCGCCATGGATGGGGCGCCCGGATCGGTGGAGATTGGGACGCCGGGGAAGGCCGAGATGCTGGGGTGCATGGCTTCGGCGAAGACGGTGTCCTGGAAGACGTGGGAACCCTCGCCGTTGTGCTGGATGAAGTGCTGGAGGGCGTGGCCGACGCCGAAGTAGGCGGGGACGACGTGGCGGGACTGCATCCAGCCGAAGACCCAGGGGATGGCGCGGAGGTCTTCCATGCTGCGCTTGCGGGCGGAGCTGGCGTCGGTGCGCTTGGCCGGGCGGGAGCCGATGCGGGCGTGTTCGAGCTCGGCGACGGGGGTGGCCTGCTCGAAGTAGGTGAAGGTGTCGGGGTCCTCGGCGATGTGCTTGCGGTAGAAGGCGTAGGAGGTGGCGGAGATCTGGTCGAGGGCGGCTTCCCACTCGGGGAGGATTTCGCCGGTGAGGTGGGGGATGTAGCCTGAGGAGTCAGGGTCAGCAGAAATGCGGGGCTCTCTCCGCTCCGGCGGCTGATGCGCGGCCTCCGGTCGAGATGACGCCTCCTCGTGCATTCCCGACTGCGCCGAGCCGATGGCCTGGTGCTGGAGGATGGCGTCGGGACGGGCGAGGGCGTCGAGGGAGGCGGCGATCATCAGCTCGAGATTGCGCTCGGCGAGGATGACGTCGGAGTACTTCCAGTTGAGGACCTCGCCCTGCTCGGTGATGCGGAGCTCGCCGGAGAAGCTGTCCATGGGCTGGGCGAAGATGGCGCGGTGGGTGGGGCCGCCGCCGCGGCCGACGGTGCCGCCGCGGCCATGGAAGAGGCGGAGGGTGACGCCGCACTCGCGGGCGACGTGGTGGAGGGCGCGATGGGCCTTCCAAATCTCCCAGGTGCGAGGTGATCATGCCGCCATCCTTGTTGGAGTCGGAGTAGCCGAGCATAACCTCCTGCTGGTGGCCCCAGGATTCGAGCAGGGGCTGGTAGGCGGCGGAGGACCAGAGCGAGCGCATGATGGCGGCGCCGTTCTGCAGGTCTTCGATGGACTCGAAGAGCGGGACGGGCTGGAGGCCGGGGTCAGAGTCCTCGGGATCGGTGCTGCCCTCTACGCGGACACCGCCGAGACGGGCGAGGCGAATGACGTTGAGGATGTCTTCGGCCGAGGTGGCGCCGCTGATGACGTAGCGCGGGAGGGATTCGGGGACGAAGTCGCGCTTGAGCTCGGCGATGGCGCGGAAGGTGGCGAGGACTTCGGTGGTTTGGGGCGTGAGGGCGGCGGGGATATCTGCGCAGGCTTGAGCACCCGAGGCGTCAATCCCACCCAAGCGGAGCTTGGATGGGGCACCCGGCTGCGTGGTCTGGGAGATTTCGGCGATAGCGGCGGCGTGGACGCGGGCGTGCTGGCGAATGTCGAGGGTTTGCAGGTGAAGGCCGTAGGTGCGGACCTCCAGCAGCAGCGGGTCGAGCAGCATCCGGGCGAGGCGGCGGCCGTGGTTCTGGACCAGGCTGGAACGGATGACGCTGAGGTCGCCGATGAGCTCCGCGGCGCGGGCGTACGGCTTGAGCGCGGGGTTGGCCGGCAGCGTGATGGACATGTGGGGCGTGCCGCCGAGGCGCATCATGATGCAGCCGATGAGCAGGCGGATGGACTCGTAGGGGATGCGATCTTCGAGCGCGGTCTGGCCGGCTTCGCGGAGCTGGACCAGGTAGCTTTCGAGGACGGCGGCGAGCTCGGACGAGACGGGCACGAGGCGGTTGGAGCTGGCGAGCTGGTCGAAGACGTTCTGCAGACGGCGGCGGTAGTGGGTGAACAGCAGGCCGCGGGCCATGGCGAGCGCTTCGCGGGTGGCTTCGGGCGTGACGAAGGGATTGCCGTCGCGGTCGCCGCCGATCCAGGAACCGAAGCTGACCAGCTGGGGCAGCTCCACGATGGCCGGTTCGATGGCGTATTCGGCGGCCAGGGCGGAGGCGACTTCGGAGTAGAGCACGGGCAGCGTGGAGAAGATGGAGGACTCGTAATAGTCGAGCGCCATGCGGATCTCGTCGCGCACGGAGGGGCGGATGTGGCGGACGTCGTCGGTTTGCCAGAGGGCGGTGATCTCGGCGATGACGTCCTGCTGGAGGGCTTCGAGCTGCTCCTCGGGGACGGGGATGCGGTCGAGCTGCTCGAGCAGGTCGGAGATGCGGCGGCGCTTGAACATGACGGCGCGGCGGGCGACCTCGGTGGGGTGCGCGGTGAAGACCGGCATGATGCAGATGCGCTCGAGCAGGGCGCGGGCCTGGCCGGCGGGGATGCCGGCGAGCTTCATCTGGCGGAGCGCGCCGCGCAGGGATCCGCGCTGGGGCTCGGCGTTGGGGTGGAGCTGGCTGGAGAGGCGGCGGCGCTTGCGGTGGTTGGTTTCGGCGAGGTTGATGAGCTCGAAGTAAAAGGCGAAGGCGCGGGCGAGCTGATAGGCGGAGGTTTCGCTGAGCGCTTCGACGCGGCGCAGCGCGTGCTGGAGCGGGTCGGCGGGCAGATTGCGCGGAGCTTTATTTGCCTTGGCGCCGGAGGTGGAGCGAGACGATGCGGCGCCGGGATCGGCGGCCGAAGCGGCGTCCACTTCGCGGTGGGCGATGGCGGTCTGGCGCAGCTCTTCGACGGCCTCGAAGATGGGGACGCCGGCCTGCTCGCGCAGGACTTCGCCGAGCAGCATGCCGAGGGAGCGGACGTCGCGGCGCAGAGGCGCTTCCTTGAGCTCGCCGGTGGGCGCCTGCAATTCCGCCAGGCGCTGCGGCCAGTTGGGAGGAGACCAGAGAGAGGGCATAAGTGATTATGCACTGGCGGAAAGGGAAACGCCGCCATCCCAGGCCCGGCGCGGGGCCGCGATGGAGGAGATGGCGGCGGGCGGGCTACTGGACCATGCAGGTGAAGTACTGGGTCTTGATGGTGGAGCTGTCGCTGAACAGGGCGACGAAGGCATCCCAGGCTGCATCGTGCTGCGGGCGCGTGTTGCTGCCGGGCGGGATGATGTGGGTGGTGATGGCCTGGGTCTGGGAGGTCGACCAGGCCTTGGTGGCTGGGTCCTGCTCCAAAATGCGCAGGACGCCGATGCGGTCGGGAAGGCCTGCGTTGGCGTACCAGGCCTTCTGCGCGGCCACGGCCTGGAGGAATTTGTCCATCATGCCGGGTTTGACGTCGGAGAGGCGGACGATGTTTACGTTGCCGGTGCAAGGGAGCGGAGACTGCGCTGCGGGGGCCTGGGCGGCGGCCGGCCGGGGACAGAGTACCGGGCTGAGAGAGGCGCTGAGGACAGTGAGGGCGAGCATCAGGCGGGTAAGGCGCATGGGGTTGTCTCCTATGCGGAGACAGTAGCATGCGGAGGTCGCCGAGGGCCACCGCGGGCCGGTCAAAAAAAATATGCGGCGAGTTACATGACGAGGGCGAGTTTTTCGAGCTCTTCCTGCATGCACTGGAGCGAGCAGCGGACCGACTCGATGCGGGACGCGGCTCCGCGCGCGGCATGGTTGGAGACGCCGTAGCCGCGGACGCTGAGGAAGGAGCTGATGAGTTCCGCGGCCTGCCAGGAATCCAGGCCGGACTGCATGAGTTCCTCACGCAACGAGGAGAGATCGGTCAGGGTGAATTTTTCGATGTTGGCGACTGCAGGTGCGTAGTTTTCCATGGCCATCCTCCTTTCCGGTCGCTTCGGTCAAGCGCCGGGTTCGCTGCAGCAGCTCTGCGAATCCCTAAGCGATTAGACGCGAATCGAATCGTCAAGTTGCTAGAATGCTCGTCGATTCGTGGGTACCAGCGCTATGTCACTTTCGTAGATACGGTGAGACTTTCGTGTCATCAACAACTCCGTAGGTTGGTTATCGGCAATTCGTGGCACTTCGGTACTTCGTGCGGTTCTCGACGCTGCGCGGTACTTCGTACCGTTCTCGACGCTGCGCGTGGAGGCCCCGGGATTAGGGCAGCGCGCGGGCGGGGAGCAGGACGGGGATGCCGTCGACGAGGGGGTAGCGGCGGGCGCAGCCGGTGCAGCGGACGGATTCGGCCTCGCAGGCGAGAGCTTGCCGGCAGACGGGGCAGGCCAGGCGGGCGAGGTCTTCGGGCTGGAGAGGCATAAGAGCTAGGGTACTAGGGACCAGGTGGGGTGCGCTTGCAGATGCGCGGTACCATGGGAGTCGAGATGACACAGACGGCACGGGTTCTGAACGGGATTGAGATTGCGGCGGAGATCAAGGCGGAGGTCGCCGCGGAGGCGCACGCGCTGCGGGCGGCGGGGATTACGCCGGGGCTGGCGGTGGTGCTGGTGGGACACGTGGCGGCGTCGGAGATTTATGTGCGCAGCAAGGTGAAGGCGTCGGCGGAGCTGGGGCTGCGGAGCGAGATGCTGACGCCACCGGAGAGCGTGACGACGGAGGAGATGCTGGCGCTGATCGCGGAGCTGAATGCGCGCGACGAGGTGGACGGGATCCTGATTCAACTGCCGCTGCCGAAGCATGTGGATACGCGGCGGCTGCTGGAGGCGGTCGATCCCGGCGAAGGATGTGGATGGGTTTCATCCGGTGAACGTGGGGCGATTGCAGAGCGGGCAGCCGGGATTGCGGCCGTGCACGCCGGCGGGGATTCTGGAGATTCTGCGGCGGAGCGAAATTCCGGTGGCGGGGAAACATGCGGTGGTGCTGGGGCGGAGCGACATTGTGGGCAAGCCGGTGGCGATGATGTTGCTGAATGCGCACGCGACGGTGACGGTGTGCCACTCGAAGACGGTGGACATTGGGCGCTACACGCGGGATGCGGACATCCTGGTGGCGGCGATCGGGAAGCCGGGATTTGTGACGGCGGAGATGGTGAAGCCGGGGGCGACTCTGGTGGATGTGGGCATCAACCGGGTGACGGATGCGGCGGAGGTGGCGAGGTTCTTTCCCGGCGATTTAGAGAGGGCGGCGCAGTTCGAGAAAAGAGGATCGACGCTGGTGGGGGATATCCATCCGGAGGCGTTTGCGCAGGCAGGGGCGTACACGCCGGTGCCGGGGGGAGTGGGCGCACTGACCATTGCGATGCTGATGCACAACACGGTGAAGGCGGCGCAGGCGCGGCGCGGCGCGGCTGCGGCCGGGGCGTAGCGCGATGCTGCGCGTGGGTCTCACGGGCGGACTCGGCAGCGGCAAGTCAACTGCGGCGGCAATGCTCGCGGATTTGGGGGCGTATGTTTTCCACGCCGACGATATCGCCCGCGAACTGATGCAGCCGGGGCAGGCGGTGTACGCGGCGATTGTGGCGAAGTTCGGGCCGGGAGTGGTGAAGGCGGATGGGCAGCTGGATCGGGCGGAGCTGGCGCAGATCGCATTTGGGCAAGGCCGGATTGAGGAGCTGAATGCGATCGTGCATCCGGCGACGATTGCGCGGCAGGCGGAGCTGGTAGATGAGGTCGCGGCGCGCGATGCAGATGCGGTGGCGGTGGTGGAGTCGGCGCTGATCTTTGAGACGAAGTACGCAGGCGAAGGCGGATGGCAGAAGCGTTTCGACCGGATCATCTTTATCAAGGCCTCGCGGGAGCTGCAGATTGCGCGGTTCGTCGGACGGAGTTCGAATGGCCGGCCGTTGAGCCGAGAGCAGCGAGCGGCTCTGGAGACGGAGGCGTGGCGGCGGCTGGCCAACCAGGCGGAAACGGAGCGGCACGCCTCGGGGTGCGACTACATGCTGATCAACGATGGACCGCTGGAACAGTTGCGGGTGCAGGTGGACGCGTTGTGGCCGGTGCTGCAGGCGGCGGCGAAGGCGCGGGCGGGGTGATTTGGCCGGGTCCGCGGCGAACCAGGGTGCATGAAGTGGCTACAATTGAAGGGTGCGGGACGTCTCCGCCGATTCCGATGCGCGGGTGTTAATTGGAATGAAATTACGACCTGTTCTGCTGGTGATTCTGTTGCTTACCGGGTTCTACTATGCGACCACGCACTTCGCGTCGACGGGCGCGCTGGCACCGTGGCTGGGTGCGCCGCACGCGGCGAGCGCTCCCGCGAGCACCATTGATGCGGTGCGCGGACCGAATGGGGCGTTCGACCTGACCGAGGCCTCGGCGGCGCCGGCCTACGACGAGGAAGAGCAGCAGAATATTGCCGTCTACAAGAAAGTGCTGCCGAGCGTGGTGAACATCACGTCGACCGAGGTGCGGTGGGACTTTTTCTATGGGCCGGTGCCGCAACAGGGGCAGGGATCGGGATTCATCCTGAACAAGGAAGGCCTGATCCTGACCAACTACCACGTGATCGAGAACGGGCAGCAGATCGAAGTGACGCTCTCCGACAAGAGCAAGCACAAGGCGACCAAGGTGACCGAGGACCGAGGCCACGACCTGGCACTGCTGAAGATCGATGCGCCGAACCTGGTGCCGGCGACGCTGGCCGAGACCAGCAACGGACTGACGGTGGGGCAGCGGGTGTATGCGATCGGCAATCCGTTCGGCTTGTCGGGGACGATGACGCGGGGGATCATTTCGGCGATCCGGTCGGTGCGCGGGCCGCAGGGGAATTTGATTGAAGACGCGATCCAGACGGACGCGTCGGTGAATCCGGGCAACTCGGGCGGGCCGCTGCTGAACTCGCGCGGCGAGGTGATTGGGATTACGACGATGATTGCGTCGAATGGCGCGGACCAGTCGTCGGGGATCGGGTTTGCGATTCCGATCAACACGGCCAAGGCGGTGCTGGACGACTTTGCCAAGTACGGGCGCATCCGGCGGCCGACGCTGGACATTGTGACCCTGCCGATTGGGCCGGACATTGCGGAGCAGATCGGGCTGCCGGCCGACTACGGGTTGCTGATTGAGCGGGTGCTGCCGGGCGGCGCGGCGGAGAAGGCCGGACTGCATGGCGGGACGCAGCGCGCTTACGAAGGGAACACGCCGGTGATGCTGGGCGGCGACCTGATTGTAAAGTTCGACGGGCAGGACATTGAGAGCGGTTCGGACCTGTCGGCTGCGATGACGGCGCATCGCGCGGGCGATACGGTGACGGTGACGGTGTTTCGCGGGCGCAAGCAGATGGACTTCAAGGTGACTCTGGGCGACGCCAAGGACCAGGCGCAAGGGCCGCAGATCTGAAGGCAGTTGCTAGTTGCTCGGTGAGGAAGCGGGGGCGGCGGTGCGGCGAACGGTGCTTTACGCGGTTCTCGGCGTGGGGATGGTGGTGCTGGGCGCGGCGGCGTGGCCGGCGGCGAAGGCGCATCTGCAGGCGATCGCGGTGATGCGCGCGGTGGCGGGACAGCCGGCGCCGTGGGTGGCGCGGAAGTTGACAGGACCGATTACGACCGAGGACGCAAACTTCGCGATTGCGACCCCGGCGGGGCCGCAGCCGGTGCGGGCGCGGCTGTACCTGCCGGTGGGCAGGCCGCATGCGCCGGCGATGGTGATCTTCCACGGGGTGCATCACCTGGGGATCGAGGAGCCGCGGCTGGTGGGATTCGCGGCGGCGATGGCGAGCTGCGGCATCCGGGTGCTGACGCCAGAGCTGCCGGGGATCAAGGACTACCACGTGAGCGCGGACTCGGTGCGAACGATTGGCGAGTCGGCGAAGTGGTTTGCGGAGCAGACGGGCGGGCCGGTGGGGGTGATGGGGCTGAGCTTTGCGGGCGGGCTGGCGCTGGTGGCGGCAGAGGACCCGCAGTACCGGGCGAGCTTCAAGTTTGTGGTTGCGGTGGGGGCACAGGACTCGATGGCGCGGGTGACGGAATATTACCTGACGGGGCGCGACCTGAGGCCGGACGGCTCGGCGGAGGTGCTGACGCCGCATGACTACGGGCCGCTGGTGATTGAGTATGAGTACCTGGAAGGGTTTCTGCCGGCCACGGACCTGGAGGCGGTGCGGGCGGTGCTGCGGGCGCATTTGTACGAGGACCCGAAGGGCGAGGCTGCGGCGATGCAACTGCTGACCCCGGTGCAGCAGCGCGAGGCGCTGGACCTGATGAACACTTCCCTGCCCGGCACGCGCAAGCAGATCGCGGCGGCGATTGCGCAACATGCGTATGAGTTTCCGCAGCTATCGCCGGAGCAGGGGCTGAAGACGATGACGACTCCGGTTTACCTACTGCATGGCGAGGCGGACAATGTGATTCCGGCGGCCGAGACGCTGTGGATGGCGAAGGAGTTACCGAACGCATCGCTGCAGGCGGCGCTGGTGAGCCCGGTACTGTCGCACATTGACCTGACGGCGCAGCCGGGAGCGAGGGACAGCAATACGTAACGGAACCAGCAACAGGACAAC
>CAWBFL010000148.1:0-15081 GCA_963787905.1 uncultured Acidobacteriaceae bacterium
GCATCATCCTCCGCCGGTTCCTCAAGGAGTTCGGCAATCACATGCTCCGCACGGGGTTGAACAAACACCTGCAGGTTTTGTAATGCATTTCCTAGCGCCGCACCGCCGCGATAGCGCCCCCTATTCTTATTGCCTCTACTCTTCCAATGCCACCGCGCTCGTTGCACACAATACACACCAATAACTGCCAGGAACAATAATCCCAAATATCCCATCGGAAAAGCTCCAGAAATCGGTCGCTTCAATCGCCAGAAGACGAGGCAGCAGTTCCGCAACTTCCACTCGTCGCGGAGCGCTGCAGGGCGGATTTATTCGAAAGATGGAGGAGGACGTTGAAACAGCGCGCCCAAGGCTGGCGCACTTGGTACAGCCGCTTCATCTGTACTCACTGCGTTCCGCAAGAACTCTGCGACATCCAGCAACCCGAACAGAAAAACAGGGAAGAACAGGACGCATGCGAGCAACGAACCAGAGCCTGAAGCGTGAGGAACCAGCAGCGCCACGAAGCAGATCAGCATCACAACCGCAGTGACGATCCGCCATCGGCGCATCTGCAAACGATCCCTCATGACCGCCAATTATATATGCCGTACAAATTCACTCGCGCTACTTCCCCGCAAACTCCTCGTTCATCCACATCCTGAACGTCTCATAGCTCTGCGGCCACCCAGAAAATCCTTCACCAGGTCATTCGCCGACTTCGCCGCTGCGCCCATCCCGCAGCCGTCCCCATCCACACGCCAATCCCCAACCCCAACGCCCTCTTCACGCATCGCATCATCGCCAGACTTTCCTCGTAGGAAACCATACATCAATTGACCTGCGGACGAGTCGTGCTACCCTTCCTTCAAAACCGCAAAGGGATTCCATGCCACTCACAATCGCGCTCTGGTTGGCCCTCTTCGCCCCGCAGCAACCACCCCTGCTCCCTCGCCCTCAACCCCGGCATCGCACCCCTCATATCCACCACCCGTCGCACCCGCAACTTCCTTCCTGTTCCCCGCTCCGGAATCAAACAGCGGCCCCAACAAGTTTGGCCTCTACACCGGAACCATCGGCCTGAAGTCGCCAACTGTGACCCGTCTGCTGGGATCAGTCCCACCCAGCCAGGACAAGAAGGCTCGAAAATCGAAGGCCACCGGAACCGCGGTCGTCGCCTTCATCGTCAGCGCCGACGGCGTACCGCTCAACGTCCATGTCGTCAGCTCCAGCGCCACCACGCTGGGCAAAAAACACCAGGACCTCGCGCCTGGCGTCGATCAGCAAGCCGTCGAGTCCGCAGCCAAACTCCGCTTCTCGCCCGCGACCTGCAAAGGCATACCCGTCCCCACCGAGATGTTCGTCGCCGTCGCCTTCCAGGTCTCCGCCGATCCCGCTACTGCCCCGCAAACTCCTCGTTCATCCACACCCTGAACGCCTCATAACTCTGCGGCCTTCCCAAAAACCCCTTCACCAGATCGTTCGCCGACATCGACCCGCCCGGCTCCAGCACCGTCTTCCGGTAGCGCATCGCCGCCGGCCCATCCAGCAAATTCTTCTTGTCGAACTGGTTGAAGAAGTCCAGCGCAATCACCTTGCTCAACGAATACGTGTAGTAGTTCGACGAGTACCCGATCAGGTGCGTAACGTCGCGAACCCGTAGTTCCCATCCACCCACTGCCACGGCCCGCCGTCAATCGCTGCCTGCTTCCACATCGCCTCCAGGTTCACCTGCTCCGGCGCGCGGTCATGCAGCTCCAGCGAGTAGTTCGCCAGCGAAATCTGCCGCTCGTATCCAATCCCCCGCCCAAACGCATCCGCCTTCAGCATCTTCGCGAACAGCTCGTCCGGCAGCACCTCGCCCGTCTTGTAGTTCTTCGCAAAGCTGTCCACAATCGCCTTATCGCGGAAGAACTCCTCCAGCATCTGCGAAGGCGCCTCCACAAAATCCCACTCCACGTTGAACGACGACGTCCCCACATACTCCTGGTGCGATCCCAGAATCGCGTGCATCATGTGCCCGAACTCGTGGAAGAACGTCACCACATCCGAGTACTGCATCAATCCTGGATCGCCATTCTCCCCGCCCGCAAAGTTCCCATTCAGCCGCGCCTCCGGCAACTGCCGGTCGGCCACGCCCGTCACCATCGTGCCCGCGTTGAACCACTTGTTCTTCCCTTCCCGCGGATGCATGTCCAGATAAATCCGTCCCAGCTTCTTCCCCACGTCGCCTTCCGCCGCATCCTGCACGTCGAACACACTCACCGACGGGTCCCACAGCTCCAGCCCCTTCACCTCCACAAACTTCACATGGAACAGCCGCGCCGCCGTCGCCAGCACCCCCTGCTGCACCTCCACAAACGGGAAATACGCCCGCACCGCCTGCGAGTCGAACCCATACGCCTCGCGCTGATATTGCTCCATCCAGTAGCCCGCGCTATACGCGGAATCGCCGTCAACCCCGGCTGCCGCTTCTGCGCAAACGCCAGGATCTCCGCGTACTCTTTCGTCGCCACCGGCTTCGCCGCCTTGTCCAACTCCGCCAGCAGCGCCTTCACGTTCGCCGGATTCTTGATCAGCTTGTCCGCCGTCGCCAGCTCCGCCCAGTTCGCGAACCCCAGTTCATGCGCCAGCTGCGACCGCGTCCCCAAAACCTGCTTCAACAGCTCCTCATTCGCCGGATACGCCCGCCCGTTATATGCCAGGTACATCTGCCGCCGCAGATCCTCGCTCTTCGCATACGTCATCACCGGCCGGTAGTCCGGCTCATCCGTCGTCAGCGTAATCCCGCCGTCGGTCGCAGCCACATGCCGCGCAATATAATCCGCCGGCAGCCCATCCAGCTCCGCCGCGCTCTTCACCACCACCTTGCCCTGGCTCTCCGCAATATTCCGCTGAAAGTGCAGCGACTCCGCCGTCAGCTGGTCGCTCAGCTTGCGCACCCGCTCCCGCGTCGCCGCATCCTTATCGATACCGCTCAACCGGTATTCCAGCAGCACGTGCTGTAGGTAGTACTGGGTCGCCGCATCGGCCTTGCTCGCGTCCACCGCCTGCAGCGCCTTGTACACCTCCGGATTCAGGCTCAGCGAGGTCGCCTGCGCCGAAACCTTCTGCAGCACCTCGTCGCCCACATCCCGCAGCTCTTTCTTCGGCGACGCATTCGTCAGCAGCGCTGCCCCGCTGCTCGCCAGGTCCATCTCGCGATTCGCCTCGTCATACGCGCGCAGTGTATTCTCCACCGTCCGCTCGCCTTTCACCGCCAGCAGCGCATCCACCTGTGCCTGCGCCGCAGCCAGGTGCGCATCTCCCCACGCCCGCGCCCGCGCCGCATCCGGATTCCCCACCCAGATATGCAGCGGATCGCCCAGCTTCGCATCCCACCCCGTCGCACCCTGCGCCGCTGCCACCGCCGCTCCCGCACCCAATACACCAATCGCCATCGCCCTCACCATCCTCCGCATCATCCGGTCTCTCCAAACCCTCAAATTACCACGGAACCCCGCCGTTCCACGATTTGGATGCCCCATGCTCGACGAGCGATCGCAGCCCCACGTCGACCACAGGGTGAGCCTTAGTCCACCTCAAATCGCCCACCCCGCCATCAGCCTCACCCCAACACCGATAGCCCTCTACAATCGGTTTGCTTCTCATTCCAAGCCCGGACTAACATCGTCCCAGTCCCAGAAACTCCGTTCGACGGAGCCGCCATGCCAACCGCACGCATCGCCCCGCTCGCCCTGTTCTTTGCCGTCGCGACGCTTTGCCTGCTGGCCCAGCAGCCACCCAGCCCGGCGACCGCAGTCGACACGCCCGAGCCCGCGGAAGCCCCGCCCGATGCGTCCCCACCCATCCCGACCCTCCACATCACCTCGCGCCTGGTCGTCCTCGACGTCGTCGTCACCGACAATGCCGGCAATCCCGTCCATGGCCTCAAACCCTCCGACTTCACCCTCACCGAAGACGGCGTCCCCCAAACCCTCGCCAGTTGCATCGAACGCAACACCGCAATCTCTGCAACCCCCTCACCGCCCCTGCCGCCCAACACCTTCGCCGTCCAGCCACCGCCCCTGGAAGACCAGACCAAGACCGTCATTGTCCTCGCCGACCTCTCGTCATGGTCTCGCAACTCGGAACTGCCGCAGTTCCCCAGCGGCACCGCCGTCAACACCGCCTACGTCCGCAACGACATTGCCGCATTCCTCAAAACAGCGCCTTCTACCCAGCCCGTAGCCATCGTTCGACTGGACTGGCAGGGCATGCATCTGGTTCAGGGCCTCACCACCGATCGCGACGTCCTGACCGAGGCCGTCGCCAGCAGGCGCATGCTCCCGCCGCTCGGCTTCGTCGTGCGCTTTGCTCGCGCCGCGGGCAGCCCCACCCGGCAGCTTGTCCGCTATGTCCAATCCATCCCCGGCCGTATTAATCTCGTCTGGATCACCTACGGCGGCAGCATGCCCGGAGATTCAGCGCACGACTTCCCCGATCTGGCCAACGTCGTCCACGATCTCAACGGCCCCTCCGAGGCCTTGCACATCAGCCGCGTTGCACCCTATCCCATCCCCCTCAACCAGCAAGGCATCGGCCCCGCCTTGGGCCAGATCGCGACGGCTGCCGGCGGCCATCTCTACCTCACCGGCATCCGCCAGGCGCTCAAGGAAATCGCCGCGACCGGCTCCGACTACTACACCGTCTCCTACGTCCCCACCAACCCCGATTGGAACGGCGCCTTCCGCAAAATCAAGGTCAACGTCGCCGGATTCCCTCAGCCCCCGCCACCGGAGACCTTGTCTTCCGCGTGGTCGCAGTTTCTCGGCTGGACCGAGCAACAAAAATCCAAGGTCTTTTCCCGCAGCGGCTATTTCGCGCGTGCCAATCCAACCCCCGCCGGGGAAGTGGTCCGCATGGTTCAGGGTTCCAGCCGCCAGCCCGATCCCAATCGCAACCCGCTCTCGTATGCGCCCAAACCCGGTCCCGCCGGCCATAACGCCGAAACTCAAACCGCAATCCAGCGCGCCATGCAGTTCGGCGCTCTCTCCCTCGACCGCGTCCAATTCACCATCGTAACCACCCCATCCACGGACACTGCCAAACCCAGGCCCCGCGAACCGCTCCCGGCAGAAATCCTCCTCACCGAGCCCTTTCGCCAGGAGGCCTACCGCAATGTACAAATCCAGTACCGCATCGACCCGCGCAGCCTCACCTTTGCGCAGGATTCCTTGGGCGGTTACTACGACAGTCTCCATTTCATCGCCGTGGTCTACCGCGATGACGGCACGCCAGCCAACTCCAGCCAGGCCAACGAGCAGATCCAGGTCCCTGCCGGCGGTTTAGCAGGCGCAGCCAAAACCGGCATCACCTTCGATCAGACCATCGCCGTCCCCATCTCCGGCAACCCCGTTCCCGGCAGCTTCTTTCTCCGCGTCGGTGTCTCCGAGCGGCCGTCCGGTCACATCGGTACCCTGGAAATCCCCACCGAGGAAATCAAGCTCCCGCCGGCGCCCGACGTCTCTGCCACGTCGAATCCGAAGCCGTAGCCGTCGTCTGAGCCATACCGGCAGCCCGACCGCCGCGATTCCGATTCATAAATTAGGGGGAACGCTCTAGCTCGCGCTCGCTTCGTCCATCAAATGCAGTTCTTTACCCGGCTTGAACCGCACTGCCTTGCCCGGCGCAATGCTCACTTCCGCGCCCGTCCTGGGATTCCGCCCAATCCCTGTCTTGCGCGGCTTCACCGTGAACACGCCAAACCCGCGCAGTTCAATGCGGTCGCCCGCGATCAGCGTCTTCTTCATGCTGTCGAAGATTGCGTCCACCGCGTCCTCCGCCTTCGTCCTCGGAAGTCCGGTCCGCTCCACGACCCTCTGGATAAGGTCCTGTTTAATCAAATTGGGCCGCCTCTCTCGCGTAATTCGTTCGTAGCGCGTCAGTTCCACACTGCCCCGCTGTCGTGATGTTAGGAACTAACCCTCCGATTGTCAACGCGGGAAACCTCCCGTAAGATTTGCCTAACCTCAGAAGTACGCACCAACGCTCTGTCCCGCACCCGACCAGGCCGGCCACAGACCCTACCCGACGCCCCAAGGAAAGAAAACTACGCATGGCCATCAAAAGCGACCGCTGGATCCGCCAGCAGGCAACCGACCACCAGATGATCGTCCCCTTCAGCGAGAAGCAGGTTCGGGAAGGCGTCATCTCCTACGGACTCTCCTCCTACGGCTACGATCTCCGCGTCTCCGACGAGTTCAAAATCTTCACCAATGTCAACTCCGCCATCATCGACCCCAAAGCCTTCGACGAGCGCTCCTTTGTCAGCGTCCAGGCCCCCAGCGTCATCGTGCCGCCCAACTCCTTCGCCCTCGCGCGCTCCATCGAGTACTTCAAAATCCCCCGCGACGTCCTCACCATCTGCGTCGGCAAATCCACCTACGCCCGCTGCGGCATCATCGTCAACGTCACCCCCTTCGAGCCCGAATGGGAAGGTTTCGTCACCCTCGAGATCTCCAACACCACCCCGCTGCCCGCCCGCATCTACGCCAACGAAGGCCTCTGCCAGATCCTCTTCTTCCAATCCGACGAAGTCTGCGAGATCAGCTATGCCGACCGTAAGGGCAAATACCAGAACCAGCAGGGCATCGTCTTGCCCAAGCTCTAGCCCGTACAGGCGTCTCGAACAGGGTGTAAGGTTGTTCGGTTATACCTCACAACGGCAACAGGCCATGCAGAGGAACGAGGCTTGAAGTCCATGGATGCAGCTCCCCCAATGCGTGCAGAGCGCGTCGGCGTCGTCGCCACCGATCCCCTGCGCGTGCTTGGCCTCAAGTCCATCTTCTCCGAGACCATGCAGCTCGAGATCGTCCACCTCTCCGTTCCCGGTGCGCTCGACGATGCCCACCTTTCCCTCGTCCTCATTGACGCCGACTGCGCCCCTCATCTCTTCGAGCTCATCGCCACCTTCCGCCAGATGCGTCCGCAGCTCAAGCTCATCGTCGTCGGCAACGAGACCGCGCAGGAGTACATCGAGCGCGTCATCGGCGCTGGCGCCAAAGGATACCTCGCCATCACCTCCACCGAGGCCGAAATCCGCATGGCCATCGACATGGTCCGCGACGGTTCCGTCTGGGCACCCCGCAAGGTCCTTTCCCGCCTGCTCGACAACCAGCGGAGCGCTGCCCGGTCGCCCGCTGACCCTCCCAAATTCACTCCCCGAGAACTCGAGGTCCTCACCCTGCTCCGTGCCGGACAGCCCAACCGCGAGATCGCTTCCGCCCTCGGCATCGACGAGGGCACGGTCAAGGCGCACATCGGCCGCCTCATGCGCAAGGTCGGCGTTAACAATCGCATCGCCCTCACCGTTCACCCCTATACCCAGCTCCAGTAAGCCCTCCCGGGTCCCCGCTCCACCTCCAACCATCTATTTACCGATCAGTAATCACTCCAGACACGAAGGTCTAGGGTCCTTCGTACTATTGTCCGCCCAACCCGGAAGGCCCATCATCATGGGGCAACACAGACCTGGGAGAGGGGCTACAAGGCTGCGCAGCGCAAGCTGCACGACTCTTGCAGCCCCCATTTTTCGCCTCACGCTCTTCCCCGCCAAACCCATCCCAACCTCATGCATTGCTTCATGTCCCGGCCCATCCCCCTGTCTGTGCCGTCGCCACTTCCGTCCAATTCCACCCCCGCGGGGCAACTCGTTACCCCTTCGGCACATCGTACAACTGACTGTAAAGATTCCAGTTGCCGCCGGCGGGCTCAAAAGTTGTACTATCGCCTCAGCGAGGCACCAAAACCCGAAAACGAAAGGCCTACTTCCCATGAAATCAATAACTGCAATGCTCTGTGGCCTCACCCTTTTTACCGCCACGCTCCCAGGCTTCGCGCAGGACGACAAAGACAAAATCAACGACCGGCTCACCAGCGCCCAGGCGGTCATGAACGAAATCATGGCCACTCCCGATAAAGGCATCCCCCGCGGCATCCTGGCCGGAGCAGCCTGCGTCACCGTCATCCCGGCCTATAAGAAGGGAGCCTTCGTCGTCGGCGCCCAATATGGCCAGGGAGTCGCCACCTGCCGCACTCCCGGCGGCCTCTGGAGCGCGCCCGTCTTCGTGCAGCTTGCCGGCGGCAGCTTCGGCTGGCAGATCGGCGGTCAGTCCACCGACCTCGTCCTCATCGCCATGAATCAGAATGGCCTCCAGGACATGCTCAAGAACAAAGTCAAGCTGGGCGCCGACGCCGCAGCCTCCGCCGGTCCGGTTGGCCGCAACGCCCAGGCCGGCACCGACTGGAAGCTTAACGCCGAGTTCCTCACCTACTCCCGCTCCAAGGGCCTCTTTGCCGGCCTCGATCTCGACGGCACCGTCCTCTCGCAAAATCAGGACGGCACCCGCATCGAGTACGGTTCCGACATCCCCTTCAAGACCATCCTCGAAGGCAACGTGCCCACTCCGGACAACGCTCGCCCCTTCGTCCGCACCGTGGCCCGCTACTTTGTCAGCTCCAAGGCAGACCACTAGAGCCTGCGCCGCACCCATAAGGAACCAAGGCCGCCAACGGATCTCCCTCCGTTGGCGGCCTTGCTGCGAGAGTAATCCCGCACAACTGGGTTTCGTCTATTCATACGGACCAAAATCCATCCGGGACGCGAGTCTGCTTCGCAGAGCCCATTCGTTAGACTGATATCTTGACCCGCGAAGCCCAATCGACCCCCGAACCGCAGCCCCGCGTCACCCTCCGTCACCGCTTCGAATTCCTCTTCGCCTGGTCCTTCATCCACGGCCTGCGCCTCCTTCCCCGCCGCCTGGCCCGCGCCGTTGGAGTTCTCATCGCCCGAGTCGCCCACGCCGCCCTCAGCCGTCTTCGTCGCGTCGGCCTGCGCAACCTCGAGCTCGCCTTCCCCGATATGCCCGCCGCCGAGCGCGCCCGCATGCTGCGCCTGGAATACCGCAACCTCGGCTGGCTGCTCGCCGAGTTCTGCCAGATGTCCACCTACACCCCCGCCTTCGCCAGCCGTTTCATCCGTTACGAAGGCCTCGAGCACTACCTCGCCGCCCGCGATCGCGGCCAGGGCGTCCTCGTCCTCACCGGCCATCTCGGCGCGTGGGAGCTCTCCAGCTTCTACCACTCCCTCGCCGGCTACCCCATGGGCATGGTCATCCGTCGCCTCGATAACCCTCTCGTCGACCGCATGGTCAATCGCATTCGCTGCCTGCACGGCAACCGCGTCCTGCACAAGGACGACTTCGCCCGCGGTCTGCTCGCCGCCATGCGCGCCGGAGAAACCGTCGGCATCCTCATGGACACCAACATGACCCCGCCGCAGGGCCTCTTCGTTCCCTTCTTCGGCATCCCCGCCTGCACCGCCTCCGGCCTCGCCCGCGTCGCCCTCAAAACCGGAGCCGCCGTCCTCCCCGGCTTCCTGCTCTGGGAAGAATCCGAACAGAAGTACGTCCTCCACTTCTACCCCGAGCTCGCCCTCGCCTCTACCGGCGACGCCGAAGCCGACGCTGCCGAAAACACCGCCCGCTTCACCGCCGTCCTCGAAGATTCCATCCGCCAATACCCCACCCAATGGCTCTGGATGCACCGCCGCTGGAAAACCCGTCCCCCCGGCGAACCGCCCATCTACTAGCCCCGCCTCCACCCGCCCCATCAACCGCCCCGTCATTTACCGCCCCCCACCCCGCCTCGTCACTCTTCGACCCAGCGCCGCCAATCCCCCCCGTCATTCTGGACGAACCCGCCTCGTCATTCTGGACGAAGTCCAGAATCTCCGTAGTTGTCTCTCTCCCGCCACAAAACCGCCCCACCCCGTCGCGTTTTGCATCTCACTAAGAGTGCAAGCCTCCGCTTGCTGCGCCCCGGAGATCGCCATGTCCTTTGGAATTTACGCCGTTGGGTACTTCATTCTGATCCTCGGGGTGGCCTACCTCGCCCATCTCATGCACATACCGCAGAATTACATCATCGCCATCGGCATCATCATGTTCGGCGCCGGCATTATCACCGGGGTCCAGCGCACCCGCGGCCGTGATCCCAACTAGCAGCCGCGCCATAACATCGACCCAGCGACCATCGGGAGCCCCACGCGAAGCCCAACACGCGTCACGAAGTGACCGCCCCACCCGCAGTGGGCCCGCCCGGCAGGGCCGTATTGACCTGTATCCCCAAGCATTACAATCGAAGTCGTGGACACCTCGACAATCGTCATCCTGGACTTCGGGTCGCAATACACCCAGCTCATCGCGCGCCGCATCCGCGAGTTCAACGTCTTCTCCGTAGTCCTGCCCTGCACCGCCCCGCTCGATCAGATCCGCGCCCTCGCGCCCCTCGGCCTCATCCTCTCCGGCGGCCCTTGCTCCGTCTACGACGCCGACGCCCCCGCCGCCGACCCCGCGCTACTCTCCATGGGTATTCCCGTCCTCGGCATCTGCTACGGCCTGCAGTTCATCGTGCACCACCTGGGAGGCCGCGTGGAATCTGCTCCCGCGCGCGAGTACGGCCACGCCCAGGTCGACGTCATCGCCGAAACTCCCCTCTTTCGCGGCCTTCCCCGCACCCTCGAAGTCTGGATGAGCCACGGCGACGAAGCGAAGACCCTCCCCGAAGGCTTCATCCTCACCGCCAAAACCTCCAACGCCCTCGCCGGCATCGCCAACGAATCCCGCCGCATCTGGGCCGTGCAGTTTCATCCCGAGGTCGCGCACACCCGCCAGGGCATGGAACTGCTCCGTAACTTCGTGCTCGATATCTGCGGCGCCAAAGCCGATTGGACCCCCGAGCACTTCATCCAGTCCACCGTCGAGCGCGTCCGCGCTCAGGTCGGCGACGGCCACGCCATCTGCGGCCTCTCCGGCGGGGTCGATTCCAGCGTCGCCGCCGTCCTCGTCGCCCGCGCCATCGGCGACCGACTCACCTGCATCTTCGTCAACAACGGCGTCCTCCGCAAAGACGAATTCGCCAAAGTGCAGAAGACCATGCGCGAACAGCTCGGCCTCCGTGTCGTCGCCGTCGACGCCAGCCAGCGCTTCCTCACCGCCCTGGCCTGCGTCACCGACCCGGAGCAGAAGCGCAAAGCCATCGGCGGCGAATTCATCGCCGTCTTCGACGACGAGGCCCGGAAAATCTTCGAGTCCGAAAATCACGCCGGCGACGAAATCGCCTGGCTCGTCCAGGGCACGCTCTATCCCGACGTCATCGAATCCTCCAGCGTCAAAGGCCCCTCGCAGACCATCAAGAGCCATCACAACGTCGGCGGCCTGCCCGCCGACATGAAGCTCAAACTCATCGAGCCGCTGCGCGATCTCTTCAAAGATGAAGTCCGCCGCATCGGCCGCGACCTCGGCATGCCCGAGGAGATCCTCGAGCGCCAGCCCTTCCCCGGTCCCGGCCTCGCCGTCCGCATCCTCGGCGAAGTCACCGCCGAACGCGTCGCCCTGCTTCAGGAAGCCGATGCCATCGTCGTCGAAGAGATCAAGGCCGCCGGCCTCTATCGCAAGGTCTGGCAATCCTTCGCCGTGCTGCTCCCCGTCAAAAGCGTCGGCGTCATGGGCGACCAGCGCACCTACGGCTACACCTGCTGCGTCCGCGCCGTCGAGTCCGAGGACGGCATGACCGCCGACTGGGCGCCGCTCCCCTACGAAGTCCTGCGCGCCATCTCCAGCCGCATCGTCAGCGAGGTCCGCGGCATCAACCGCGTCGTCTACGACATCACCTCCAAGCCGCCCGGCACCATCGAGTGGGAATAAACCGCCGCTCGTGAGCGAACTGCTCCGCTCATCCCGCGCCCATCAATGCGTGCCGATCAACAGCACAATATCCACTCGCCGGTTCCGCGCTCTCCCCTCCGCAGTCGCATTGCTCGTCGCCGGATGAAACTCCGCATATCCCGCCACCGACATCTTTTCGGCATGCACATTGGCATGCAGCAGCAACAGCCGCGCAATGCTGCTGGCGCGTGCGCTCGACAGCTCCCAGTTGGACGCAAACTGTGCCGTGTGGATCGGAACGTCGTCTGTGTGCCCCTCAACCCGCAGCGCCGTCTCCGGCAGCACGGCCGCAATCCGGTCCAGCACCGGCAGCGCCGACGGCCGGATCTCCGCCGCACCCGAATCGAAGAATCCCGCCTCCTCGAGCGACACCACCAGGCCATCCGCCGACTCGTGGATCCCAATCACGCCGCGCTCGATCTCCGGCTGCGCGACCGCTTCCAGTTCTTGCTTCACCACCGGCAGGCTCACCGGCGCCGGGTTCGCAGTCTTCCCCAGCCCCGCCTCTGCCCCGTCCTTCCCCGCACCGCTGCTGCCCGCAGCCTCCATCATCGGCGGCAGCTTGGTGTGCGCCTCAAAGATTCCCATCTGGCTGAACGCAGACTCAATCGACGCCGCCAGCTCCACCTTCTTGCTCTTGTCCGATTCGCCGGTCGCAAACAGCACCACGAAAAACGCAAACAGCAGGGTAATGAAGTCCGCATACGACACCAGCCAGCGCTCGTGGCTCACCTTCCCCTGCCGCTTCTTTCGCATCACCCGGCCTCTTCACTCGTTCTCTTCCCCTCCAGCAGGAACGTTCGCAGCTTGATCTCGATCATCCGCGGATTCATTCCCTCCTGGATCGAGATCACTCCTTCCAGCATCATCTCTTTCACCATATGTTCTTCCTGCTGCCGAATCCTCAGCTTCCCCGCTGCCGGCAGAAACACTAGGTTCGCCAGCCCCACCCCGTAAATCGTCGCCACAAACGCAATCGCAATGCCCCGCCCCACCTGGTTGATGTCGTCCAGCCGCTGCATCACCTGGATCAGCCCAATCACCGCACCAATGATGCCCACGGTCGGCGCAAAACCTCCCGCCGATTCAAATACCTGCGGAATTCGCTCTTCGAAGTCCGCGCCATTCTCCAGCTCCAGCCGCATAATCTGCCGCACCGCCGCCGGCTCAGTCCCATCGATCGCCAGCATCAACGCCTGTTTCAAAAACGGGTCTTCCACCTCGGCCAGGTCCGAGTCCAGCGAGACGATACCGCTCCTGCGTGCCTTAACCGCAAACAGCACCAGCTGCGTCACCGTCGCTTCGTTCTTCCTCTTGCGCGAGAAAAACACCTGCATAAACTGCCGCAGCGCCGCCACAAACACACTCAGCGGAAACTGCAGCATCACCGCGCCCATAGTGCCGCCCAGCACAATCATCATCGCGGTTGGCTGGGTCACCTGGGCAATGCTGCCGCCCTCGATCATCAACCCGCCCAGGATCCCGATGATCGCGATCAGGATGCCTCCGACACTGGCAAAGTCCATCAATCTCCCTCGATCCCGGCTTGCAGCTATAGCTGGTTGGTCTTGTGTGGCGCCGCCAGATTGAACGGTGCAAGCAGCACTCCGAGTCCCGCCGCCGCATCCGGCCACGCTGCTCCCAGCATGCGCGCGCGAAACTTCATCGCCAGGTCCACCACTTCCGCGCACGACTCGCGCACCACCATCTTGTCTCCGGTCAGCAGCGTCAACACCGTGTCCGGCGAAGCTTCTGCAAACTTCAACAGATCGCAGTTCACAAACAGCTTCTGGCCGTTCAATCGCGTGAGTTCGATCATGGCCGCGCGTCGCCTCCCAACTGGTTATCGGCACACCGCAATCCAACAGCCAAGCCGGATTATTTGCACCAAGTACTAAAGTGCCGGTACGAATCGCCGATGAGGTGGAGGAACGCGGAGCCACCCGGCCACCCGATCCGGGAGGCTGGATTCAGCACCGGAACGGGCAGAGCGCCCGCGACCAAATTTGCATCACCTAGGAGCGTCAAATGTCGTTAAGCATTCTCAATAACATCGCAGCACTCTACGCAGAGAACGATCTGAACTCGACACAGGCGAACCTTCAGACTACCCTTCAGCAGCTCTCTTCCGGTTCACGCATCAACTCCGGCGCGGATGATCCCGCCGGCCTCGCCGTTTCTGACGGCCTGGGCGCGAACGAAGCCGCACTCACCCAGTCGTCCCAGAATGCGTCGGACGGCATCGGCTTGCTGCAGACCGCTGACGGCGCGCTCTCCCAGGTCACCAGCCTGCTCGATCAGGCGGTCACGCTGGCCACCGAGTCGGCCAATGGCACCCTCACCAGCGGTCAGGTCAGCTCCGCCAACCAGGAGTATCAGAACATTCTGTCGCAGATCGGCAACATCGGCGCGACCACGAACTTCAACTCGAGTAACGTCTTCAGTTCCAGCGCGACCAACATCGTGGTCACCGACGGAACCTCGAGCGGCCTCAACACCTACGCCGACACCGTCGGCTCCTTGACCACCGCCAGCGTCGGAACCTCCGCCGGAACCGCCGTCGTCGCCACCACGCTGACCCCGGTCACCACGCAGGTCGCCAACGCCGTCACCAAACAGGCCGGGACATACGTGATCACGCCGACCTCGAAGACCGATACTCTCTCTGGCACGCTGTCCATGACGGTTGGCTCCGGTTCGACTGCGACAACCATCAATGTCAGTGTCGCCGCCGGAACGTCGACCAGCGCATTGGCTACGCAGTTGATGCAGTCCACCGCGGCCTTCACAGGCGCAGGTCTGTCCGCCGTCGTCAACGCCACCACTGGAGCACTCACTATCACCGGTCCAACCTCGGGTGCCACCGTGGCAGCCAATACTGTTACTTTCACTGGCACGAATCTGACCGAATCGACAGCGACGACCAATGTCACCGGTGCGGTTGGCACCGCCGCCACCACGGGTGTTGCAGCCGGCGGCAGCCTGACCGTCTCGAATACCACGACAGGAACCTTCGGCGGCAACATCACATTGTCGCAAGGAGGCCAGAGCCTCGTTCTCACCATCGCGCCGGCTCGTCCTTTGGCAGTGCATCCAATTCAGCGACGGTCGAGGGTCAGATTGCCACGCAACTGGCTGCCCAGTCGACGCCCGTCTTCGCGGTAGGAACAGAAGGCGGATCGGGCTCGACCGTGGTGCTGAACTTCACCGGCGCCGACAGCACTACCCCCGTCACGGTCACAAACACCAGCCTGCAAAGAACAGCCAACCCAACCACCCTCACCGGGACGACAACGGCAATCGCGAATGCAGCAATACGCTGAACGAAGCCAAA
>CAWBFL010000149.1:0-36452 GCA_963787905.1 uncultured Acidobacteriaceae bacterium
CAGCGCGCCCCTGCGCGGCACCCCGGTCGGCCGGAACTTGATGTCTCCATCCACCACGACCGTATCCGCGACATTCGCATTCGGATCACCCCACTCCACGTTGACCGGGCCGGTCACGGCGGTGTCGAAGCCGAGGTCTCCATAGCCGCGAGTCTCGGTCACCTCCATAATCGTCCGCAGCGGAATCGCATTCACCGTCGCAACCAGGTATGCGTGGTAGGCCGATGCGACAGGCACGATCGGCAAATGCGCCGGGGGCCGCGAGCCCATGGACGCTGCGGCCCGGTTTACCGTGCTCACGGCAGCCGCAGTGGACGCCGAGGCCGCCGCAACCGCCGGCGCCTCGCCCTGCCAATTCACAATGCGCAGATCGCCGGCCGCGCTTCCGCCTCCCGGCAGAATTCCAATCATGTTGGTCAGCAGCATCTCGCTGGGGGTGATATGCAACTGCACGCCTCCGTCGATATCGTGCAGGTGCAGGTTGTCAATCTCATACCCTGCGCCATGCAGCTTGGCACTGCCCGTCACCAGATAGCCGGCCTTGCACTCCGGATCGAGCGGCGCCGGCAGCGGCTTTGCGGGCGTCCCCGGCTTCAGCCAGAATCGTGCATGCTTCTGCGGCGCCGCGGATGCCACCGCGCAGCTATGTCCATTCAGTGCAAGGTCCAGCGAGCCGCCCGTAAACCCCTCCGCACCGGTCAGCACGGTAACCTGCCTCAATTCCAGCGTCCCTTTCGCGGCGACCTGCCACCGTGGCTGCGCGAAATGCTGGAGTGTCCCCGTCGCATGCAACACCGAAGACTTCCCCGAATCGAACTCCAGCGATTTCACCTCTGCCACATCGCGACCGAGCTCTCCCTCCAGGCGAAGCTGGGACTGCGCCTCGGGCTGGTTCTCCATCTTCGTCCGCAGGTCGTCCAGCGCAACGGTGATCCCATAGCGGTCGTTGGCCTTGAGGTAATACACCTCGGCGTCCAGGTTGCGCGCAGCCATCTCGAACGGGATCGCCTTATCGTTCAACAAGGCAACGCCGTTCACCACCTGCGCTTCCCTGGCGCGCAGGTCCAGCACCGTATCCTGCCACGGCTCCGTGCTGGTGGTCGCGTGCCTGGGCACCGGCTGGTTGGTGCCGGCCATCCTTGTCGATGATCAGGTGCATCTGCGGATGCTCGACCCGCAGCAGCTTCAGCCGCAAATGCGCCTTCACTCCCGCCCCGGAAGCGCGCGAAAAGAAACTGGAAATCCCGAGCCGCACCAAGACCCTGTCCGCGGAGAGGTAGGGCGCCTCGCCCGGCGCCTCCGTTCCGTGGATGACCAGGCCGTCGACCTCGATCGCCAGATGCCACAGGCTGAATTTCACTCCCCCGACCTCGACCCGTCCCCCGGTCGCGTCCTCCAGCACCGACACAATCTCACGGGCTACGCGCCGCTGGAAATTCCCGGTCGTCGTGTACCACGTAAAGCCGCCCAGCACCACGAGCAACAGCGCCAACCCGCCGCCGATCAGCCATGCAGCTCCGCGCCCCATGTGACCGGCCAGGCTCCGCTTCTTCGTTCGCGGTGCGGCGGGAGTGCGCAGGGGCAGCGGAGTTTCTGCTGCGTCCGGGCTGCCGGGATCGGGCTGCTGCTCGTCCGTGCTCATGGCATCTCCTCACCGGGCTTCATAATGCGCACGCTCCCCTCGGCGCGCAGAGCGGTCAACCAGTCGTCCAGCAGCTTGTTCACCCGCTGCTGCAACAATATCTCCTGGATGCGGTCGGCAATCGTGGCCTCTGCCGGCGGCGTTGCGTTTTCCTTCTGGTACGCCGGAAGCATCGTCTTCCTGTAATACTCGTCGATCTCCGCCGGCTCGATGCGAATGCCCATGCGGAACCGCTCCTCGATGAAGCGGAGCACTTCCATCCGCTGCCGCCATCGCTCTCTCACTTGTTCCAGGGTGAAGCCCTGGTCAGCCACAAACTTGGCCCAGCCAGCATCGGTCTCGCAATGGTAAACGCCGCAGCGGGGAATGCCCTTGCGCAACAACGCCAGTTGGCTGTCGATCTGCGCATCGGTAATTCGGGGCTCCGGCTGCAGCGCCATCTGCTGCAGAATCACGGCGCGGTCAATCAGGCGATCGAGCAATTCCTCCTGGGTCGCGGCCTGCGGCTCGCTGAACGGCTGGAATGCAGCAAAGCGCGCCTCCGCCTCGACATCGCTCTCCAGGATCAGGTCGCCATTCACAATCGCAACCACGCGGTCCAGCATCACCGGCGCTGCCGCCGGCAGCGGAACCGGCTGCGCCGGCGCGACCACCGGGGCGGGACCATGCTTGACCTGCCGCGCGCAGGCCGGCCCCGTCAGCAACGCCAGCGCCAGCACGGCCGCCACGCCTGCTTCCAATCCCGGTTTGCGTCTGCCTGCGCTCATGCTCAGAAGGCCTGTCCGATGCTGAAGAAGAAGTTGAAGTGGCTGGCCTGTCCTTCATACGGCGCTGCGCCGTTGAAGTCGTAGATTACCGGGTACACCGGGGGATTCAGGTTCCAACTGAAGTCGACGCGGATCGGGCCCACCGGCGTCTTGTAGCGCGCGCCCATCCCCACGGCATGCGAATAGTAGTTGAAGTTGCAGGTTCCAAACGCGCTGGACACGTTCGCACAGGTCTGCTGGTTGGGCTGATGGAAATGGGTGAAGCTGGGAAACATATCCGAGATATGCGTAAAGGTATTTCCCATGTCGTGGAAGATGACGAAGCTTACGCTGTCGCCCACGAACGGCAGCGTGGGCGCGGGCAGGCGCAGCTCGGTGCTGTTCACGAAGACCGCATTTCCGCCCACCGGATAGCCGGTCTGCAAGTCGCGCGGTCCCGCGTCATTGATGCCGAAGCCGCGATGCGAGGTTGCCCCTCCGGCGTACAGCCGCTCGGGAAGCGGCACGGCGTTGCAACTGGCGTTGGTGTCGAGCAGCACCCCCGCGCAACTGGTGCTGCCCACGTTTGGATTTGCGCCAAACGTCGTTTCAAATCCCATCCGCGTGTTTCGCGCCAGCACGTAGCGATGCTTGCCGAACGCGTAGTACGTTGAATTGGTCACGTCGGTGCGATTGAAGTTCGCCTCGGAACCGAACTTCGACGACGCGTAGAACTCCTGCACCGAGGTATACGACCCCCGCTCGGCATCGAGCGGGCTGGGGTCGCGGGTGTCGTGGAACCAGGTGATGCCGGGGCCGCCCACGCGGACCGGCTGCGACAACTGCGGGATCAGGTTCGCTGAAACCTGGAGCGTGGCCGGGTTCACCGCGACCCGGCGGAAGACGAAGTTATAGATCAGCGTGTCTGCCTTCCGCACCTTCTCGGTTACGCGATAGTCTCCCTGCAGCGTCGAAGCCTGGAAGGTGGTGATGTTCTGCACATTTGAGTAACCGCCGGACACGCTGGTGGAGAGGTTCGGCTTGCCGAAGAAATGCGGATTCTGGAAAGTCAGGGTCGCGACCTCCTCCAGCAAACCATAGGATGAGTGCAGGGTGAGCGAATTGTCCGTCCCGCGCAGGTTGATGCGACTGACATCCAGGGAAATCCGCGGGCTCACTCCGGTCTTGCCGTTCTGCGAGTACGTCGCGTTCGGGGGAAGCCCCAGCAGAATCGCCGACGCGGGATTGATGACGCCCTCCTGCGGTGTTCCCGTCTCCGCCTCGAAGCCGAAGCCGTAGGTCACGTCCCATCGCCGCGCCTCGGTCAATTGCAGCAGCACGTTCTTCAGCGGATCGTCGCCGTCCGGATTCTGCACCGCAGCGTTCACTTCGTTGAACAGCGCGAGCCCATAGAGTTTGCGCTGCGTATCCAGCAGCGCGCTCTGATTCAGCGGATCGCCCGCGTGCACCTCCACCTGCCTGTCTACCACCGCCGGCCGCGTATGGTCGATGCCGGAGAGCAACACGCGATCCACGAAGACCTGCTGCCCTTCCGTCACATTGAGGGCGACGTCGGTCTTCTTTGCATCGCCGCTGTGCGGAAGCAGCTTCACGTCCACCTTGGCCTCGGCAAATCCGTGACTCAGATAGTAGGCAAGCATGGTGTCGCGGTCACCGGAGAGCGTGATCAGCGAATAGGGCTGGCCCTCCTGCGCGTTCAGCAGCGCCTTCACCTCCTTCAGCCGGCTCTCGCCCACGCCGGTCAGAGTCACGCTGCCGAACCTCTGCTGCGGCCCTTCGGCGACCGTCACCAGCACGGCAATCTCCGGCACCTTCAGCGTCTTCCCCGTCTTCGTCGTGTCAATATCTTTGGTCGAGGTCGTGATGGCTGCATCGTTGAACCCGTTGGCGCGATAGAGGGAGAGGATGGAGTCCACATCCGCCCTCATCAGCGCCGGCGAATAGCGACCATTGCGCAGATACGCGTCCGCCTTCTGCACCTGCATCCGTTCCTTCAGCAGGTTGGTTTCAAAGTAGTGGTTGCCGACGATCGTGACCGAACCCACCCGGCGCTTCTTTCCCTTGTCGACGCTGAACACCACACTCTCGGACGGGGAGCCTTCGCCCACCACCTTCACCGCGACCGTTGCGTCGAAGTAGCCCAGCTGAAAGAGAAAATCCTTGATGTTGTCAGTCCCCTCATGCAGCAGGTCCTGGTCAACGGTGCCCTCTTCGTAGATCGGCACCAGCAGCTTCAGGCGGCTCTCCGACAGGCTTGCTCCCTGCACCACCACCTTCACCAGCGGCCCCTGGTTCGCGGTAAAGTCGTAGTCGACCTGCTGCCGCGCCGGGTTGTAGGTCTGTTGCCGCAGCGAGGTGGTCGCCTCCAGCCGGTCCTGCTTCTGGTATTGCGAGCGCAGCCGCGCCAGCGCGTTGCTCACCGTATCGCGGGAAACCTTGCTGCCCTGCTTCAGTTTTGCCTTCCTGCGCATCTCGTCCAGCGTAAGCCCCGGATCTTGACCTTCCAGCGTAATCGCGCCCACCCGCGCCTGCGGCCCGATGTTGACGGTGTAGGTTGCATTCACCTGGCTGTCTGCGTTGTCGAGGGTCGTCTGTCGGCGTAATCGTCGCCTGGAAATATCCGCTGTTCTCCAGCGCCTGCCGCACCCCGTCCGTGCCTGCGGCAATCTCGGACTCGGTGAACTCCGCCCCGGGCTGCAGTTTGGTCGCGTACTCCAGCAGCGACGACAGCCGTTCGTTTTTTACTCCCACGATCGTCACCCGCCCGACAAAATAGCGCGGGGTACCGATGTAGATCAGCGTGGCCGCATCGCCCTCGCGCCGGCCGGCCACGCTGATGTTGCGATATCGGCCGGTCGCGAACAATCTTCGAATGCTCGCCGTCACCTTATCCGGATCCAGCGGCTGGCCCGCCTGCTGCGGGAGTTGCTGCGGGAGCGGATCCTTCGCGGCGAAGGTAACGCCTTGAAACTCCACCTGGCTGACTCGCAGGCCCTTCCATGCCGCCAGGCTCGCCTGGGCGGACACGGCTTGCGGAACGGTTGCGGACGGATTCGCTCCCGGCGCAGCCTGTGCTCGCGCCTCAAGGCCGGCCCAGCACCCTGCGCACAAGATCAGAAGGGCAATTGCAAACGGCAGCGGTCGTTGAGGGCTCCATCCCACCGCACGTGCCTGCGCCGCGTGCGAATGCGGAGCGGCCGCTCTGCGTGTCGTATGATCCAGTGGAACACCCAACGAAGATTCCCCTCTTACCTCTGCAATCCCACGACCTCGAGGCCCTACCCAATCCTATTGGTCGCGAACTCATCTCCCCCAGCGGCATCGCAGCAGGTATTCGAGGAGTCCACATAACCTCTTCCTCATCTGATGCCTGGCGCCGGCAACGCGGGCAGCCGCGACTGCAGTCCGGCGGCGATCCCGCACCACAATTCCCTATACTACGAAGAACGATGCGTTTAAACGAATACGCCGAGACCCTGGCCCCGGCCGCACCAGCACAGAATTCGCCCATCCCTGACGCCGACCGCTACTCCCGCCAGGTCCTCTTTGCCGGCATCGGCGCCGCCGGCCAGCAGCGCCTCGCCCAGGCTCATGTCGCCATCGTCGGCTGCGGCGCGATGGGCGCGGCCTCCGCCTCGCTGCTCGCCCGCGCTGGCGTCGGCACGCTGACCCTGATTGATCGCGATTTCGTCGAGCCCTCCAACCTGCAGCGCCAGGTCCTGTTCGACGAGGCCGACGCGCGTGAGAGCCTGCCCAAGGCCGAAGCCGCCCGCCGTCATATTGCCCAATTCAACTCCGGCATCACCGTCCACGCGCGCATCGCCGACCTCGTGCCGACCAACATCGCCGACCTGCTCGGCGACGCTCACCTCCTGCTCGACGCCACCGACAACTTCGAGACCCGCTACCTCGTCAACGACTACGCGGTCCAGCAGGGCAAGCCCTGGATCTACGCCGCTGCCATCGGCGCCTACGCCGCCACCATGAACATCCTGCCGGTCGGTTTTGAACCTGCAACTGACGGCTTGCAACCTGCAGCTTCGCCTACGGCCTGCCTCGCCTGCATCTTCCCCAAACCACCTTCGGGCAACGTCGACACCTGCGACACCGCAGGCATCCTTTCCAGCGCGGTCAACCTCGCCGCCTCCATCCAGGTCACCGAGGCGCTCAAGTTCCTCACCGGCCAGCCTCACCTGATGCGCCGCACCTTGCTCTCCTTCGACCTGTGGAGCCGGGCGGACAACGCGACGCTTGACCGCTCCGAGATCGCCGCCTCCACGCCCCGCCCGGGCTGCGAGGTCTGCGGCCAGCGCATTTTCACTCACCTCGCCGGCCAGGACCGTGCGCACATTACCCTGTGCGGCCGCGACTCGGTCCAGATCCACGAGCATCACCGGCCGGTCGACTTCGCCGCGCTGCGGGCCCGGCTCTCGACCCACACGGACATTCAGGACCTGCGCTCGAACGACCTCATCCTGCGCTTCCGCCGGGGCGGCTACACCCTGACGCTGTTCGCCGACGGCCGCGCCATCGTGCAGGGCACCACCGACATTACCGTCGCCCGCTCCCTTTACGCCCGCTTCATCGGCTCCTGAGGGGTCCCGGGCAGTCCTCATCCTTAACCTGCGACTCACTTTCCGCAACTGACGAAGGGCGGCCGACACAACCTTTTCCCCGCGCACGACCTCCTACCTCTAAGGCGGATTAATCTCAAGACCCGGTAGTTGCGATACGCTCGAAATCAGGCGCGAGTCCGGCGAACCCACAATCCCGGAGCCAACCCCAATGAACTGCGAAGGCCAGCTGATGACGCAAGAACCACCCGCAAATCTCAACCCTGGGCTGTTCAAGCGGAATGCGCCCATTGCCGGGGAGGCCGAGGCCATTGAGGCCGCCAAGAACGGAGACGCTGAAGCATTTTCCCGGCTCTATTCTCTGCATAAGCGCCGCGTCTATACGCTTTGCCTGCGCATGCTCGGCAACGTATCCGAAGCCGAAGACATGACCCAGGAAGCCTTCCTGCATCTCTTCCGCAAGATCGGCAGCTTTCGCGGCGAGTCCGCATTTTCCACCTGGCTGCATCGCCTCACGGTCAACCTGGTCCTGATGCAACTGCGCAAGAAGGGACTGAACCTGGTTTCGCTCGAAGAAACCATCAACCCCTCGGAGGAGGACGGCCCCAAGCGCGACTTCGGCAGCCGCGACCCGGTGCTTGCCGGCTCGGTCGATCGCGTCGCCCTGGAGCGGGCAGTCGCTTCGTTACCTCCCGGCTACCGGATGGTCTTTGTTCTGCACGATGTCGAGGGGTTCGAGCATAATGAGATCGCCACCATGCTTGACTGCTCGACCGGCAACAGCAAGTCCCAATTGCACAAGGCCCGCCTCAGGCTTCGCGAACTGCTACGCCATCCCAGCGAATCGCCCCAGCCGGACGTGTCCACGGAGGGCGCGAAATGACTGAGCCCGGCGGCATCAACTTCGACGACCTCAAGCCTGAGGAATTCGAGCAGTATCTCCCTGAACTCTTCGCCAGCAGCGACAAGGTCAGCGATGACCCGCGCCTGCAAAAGCTCTTCGCCGCACATCCCGACTGCCTCGCCCTGGTGCGCGACCTTGAAACGATCGCCGAGACCGCCCGCAGCCTCTTTGATCCCGTGGAAGAACCGAGCGACAAAGTCTGGGCCAATATCCAGGACAAGCTGCGCCAGGGATCGACGCTCGATGGCGAAGAAAACGAACTCCCGGACGGCCTCAGGGAGATCGATTAAATCGCTTGCCACTGCGTTCCTGCCCCATGTAATCTCGGTTTCAGGATGATTTTGCGCTCGTTCCAGTCCGGCTTCTTTACCTATCCCTGCTTTTGGTGGCAGGGAGCGGGTCAGTCGGCTGTGCGAGCAACTCTGAATCGATAAGCAAGATCGCAATTTAGAGTATCCGCCACTTCCACTGAGCCGCGACCCCACAAAGGTCGCGGCTTTGTTTTGCGCCGCAATAGTATTCTCAAGGAGTCTCGAAATGATCGCCCCGTCCGCCGACCCAGCCGTGAGCCAGCCCGCCGACTTTGCCGAAACCGTTGCCGTCCCCGCCCATCTCCGCCGCATCCTTCTGACCGGCTTCATGGGCGCCGGCAAGACCACCGTAGGCCGCCAGCTCGCCGCCCGGCTCGGCTGGGAGTTCCTCGACCTCGACGCCCTCATCGAGTCCCGCACCGGGCTCACCGTGCCCTCCATTTTCGCGGCCCACGGCGAAGCCCACTTCCGCCAGCTCGAGTCCCAGGCCCTAGCCGCATCGCTGGGCCGCAACAATATCGTCCTGGCCCTGGGCGGAGGCGCACCCGAGTCGCTTACCAATCGCCTGCTGATCGAGCAGACCCCCGCCACGGCCACCATCTTTCTCGACGCGCCCTTCGCCACCCTCTTCGACCGCTGCCTGCTGCAGGCCGTCAACCCTGGCGCGCCGGCCGCGGCTGCGCCGGAGGCTGCTGCGCAGGCCCGCCCCATCCTCGCCGACCCGGAAACGGCCCAAGCACGTTTCCTCGCCCGCCATCCCATCTATCGACGCCTCGCACACCACACTGTCTCGACTGCGTCGCTCACCACCGAGGAAACCGTCGCCGCGCTGCTTGCTCGCCTGAATTCGTCCCCATCCCGCCCGCAGCGCTAGCCCGGGCGTTCCATGGCCGACGCAGCCTTTCCGCCTCGACCATGAGATAGGACCGCAGGTGTAAAGTGATGCAAACGCATCTGAAGTCTCAGGAGCAAGGTCTGCCGCCCTCAACTGCAAATCCGAACCAGGAAGCCCGAGGCGCTGTACGCAGCCATATCCTGTTTGCCTTCGGCATCGCGCTGGCGCTCGCACTGGCATGGCGTCTGCGCGAGGTGCTCCTGCTGGTTTATGTCAGCGCGCTGTTCGCGGTGGTCCTGATGCCCGTCGTCAACACCCTGATGCGCCTGGAGTTGCGCGGCGGCCACCATATCTCGCGCGGGGTGGCGATCGCACTGCTGCTGGCCATTGCCTTCCTGGCCCTGACAACGTTTCTCACCCTGGGCCTTCCCCCGGTCATCCGCGATCTTCACCAATTCGCGACCGATCTGCCCAACCGTATCCCGGTCATCGAGGCCCGCGTCGAGCGCCTTCCCTTCGCCGACCAGCTTGGCGTTGGCACCGTCGCCGAGAAGGCCGAGAACGCCGTCTCCGCGACCGCCGAATATCTTCTGGCGTCCTTTCCCAACTGGATGGGCACCATCGTCAACCTGCTGACCGGCTTTGTGCTCTGCATTTATTTCATGCTCGAAGGCGAATACGCATACGGCTGGTTCATGTCGCTGCTCTCGGTGGAGAGCCGTCTCCGCCTCGCCGTCACGCTCTACCGCGCGGAGATTCGCATGAGCCGCTGGCTGTTCGGCCAGGGGCTGCTGATGCTGCTCCTCGGCACCTGCAGCACCTTCGTCTTCGGCCTGCTGCACGTGCGCTACTTCTTCCTGCTCGGCGTCCTGATGGGGCTGATGAACATCATTCCCATCGCCGGCGGCGTGATCACCATCCTGCTGGTCGCGCTGGTGGCGGCGCTCGACTCGTGGGCCAAAATGGCCGCCGTCTTCCTCTTCTATCTCGTCTGGATCAACCTCGAAAACGCCTACTTGATTCCGCGCATCATGCGGCAGAGCGTTAACCTGATGGGGCTCAGCGTCCTGATCGCGCTGATCGCCGGCACTGAGCTCGCCGGCATCGTCGGGGCCCTGGTTGCCGTTCCTACCGCGGCCCTGATTGCGGTGCTGATGGACGAGTACCTGGTACAGAAGGACGTGTCCTCCCCGCCGGCAAGCGGCTGACAGCCCACCACTGCTCTCGGCCGCCAATGCGCGTCCTGAAGGGGCCGTGGCTTCCTTGAGTGCCTGTCCCCGCGCAGCATCCAGGACCGGACGAAGTGCCTGCTATTCTTGACTCCCATGTCCGAACTCACCTTCTCCCAACCCGAACGCCGCAGCTTCCTGGCGCCTCTGCTGATCGCGTTCGTCGTGGTCGGCGCCATCTTCTCGTATATCTATCTGCGGCCGCATCGCATCGCCGACATCAGCGTCAGCAAGCCTGCGGTCGTGCCCGAGCACACCGTCTACAAATCGCTCTCCAAGGTCGTCGGCCACGAGGACGAGGCCCAGGACGATCTTTACGTCGTTACCACGGTGCGCATCGACAACCGGCTGAAGATCCCGCTCACCATCAACGAGATCACCGGCACGCTTACCCCGGCTGACGAATCGGTCGATCCCATTACATCGACCGCCGTCGAGAAAAGCGACCTCGACAACCTCTACATCACGTTCCCCGCACTGAAGCCACTGTCGAGCGCACCGCTGCTGCGCGAAACTGCCATCGAGCCCGGCGGACACGCGGAAGGCATGGTGCTGCTGCACTTCCCCATCACCAAGGACGATTGGGATAAGAGCAAATCCGCTTCCGTGACCATCAACTTCTACCACCAGGACCCGCTCACTGTGCCCCTCCCCAAAGATCAGGGAGCAGCGAACAGTAAGTAGGAGTCAGAATGCGCGAACCCAGAGTAGCTCCCGCAATCGCCGCACTTGCCTCCCTGCTCCCTTTTCCCCGTTTTTCCCCTGGTCCCTGTTCCCGGTTCCCTGCCCTATGAGACGCCGCTGGATCGCCGACACCTGGTTCCCTCAATCCGGCCACCCCACCCACGCCGCACTGACCGGCGAGCAGGCTGCCCATCTGGCTCGCGTACTGCGCGCGCAACCCGGACAGGTGTTCGACGTTGTCGCCAACGGGTTCCTGCACCGGGCCGAGGTGGTGGACGTGTCGGATGCTAAAGTTAGCTTTGCATTGCACGAGGAACTGGAAGCCGACGCGGCGCTCCCCATCCATCTGCTGCTGGCCGTCTTCAAGTTCGATCATTTCGAGTGGGCGGTCGAAAAGGCGACAGAGCTGGGCGTGGCGCGGATTACGCCCATCCTGGCGCGGCGGACGGAGAAGCACCTTGCGCTGGCTGCGGCGAAGCGAGCCGAACGGTGGCGCCGCATCGCGCTCGAATCCGCTAAACAGTCCCGCCGGACCGATATTCCCGAGATCGCCAACCCAGCTCCGCTCGCCGCCGCGCTCGCCGCCGAAAACGCACCTCTGCGCATCCTGCTGAGCGAAACCGAGCAAAGCCTCACGCTCGCGGCTGCGCTGGCGGCTGCACCCAACGAACAACGAATGGTGGACAACGGACAACCGTCTCTCACCCTCGCCATCGGCCCCGAAGGCGGCTGGACCGCGGAAGAGATGTCGCTGTTCACCCAGCACAACTGGACGCACGTCACGCTCGGCCCGCGCATCCTGCGCGCCGAGACAGCGGCCATCGCAGCGATTGCCATCGCCTCCGCACAAATGGAAACGGCCACGGATTGATCCGCGGCTGCCCGTTCTCTGTCATTGCGGCCAAGGGGCGATTCGCCGTCGGCGAAGGACCTACGAAAATATGTCCTTCATTTTCTCGAATAATCCCCGGCTGGTCGGCGTGTTTTCGATCTGCATGGTCTCGCCCAGTTGCCGCAGCAACTCCTTTTGCTGCTTCGTCAGCTTCGACGGCGTGGCCACGCGAATCTCCACAATCAGGTCGCCTTTGCCGTGCTCGTTCAGGTGGGGCACGCCTTTGTTCCGCAGCTTGAACTGCCGTCCGTTCTGCGTGCCCTCGGGAATCTTGATCGTCGCCGGCCCTTCGAGCGTCTCCAGCTGCAACTCTGTTCCCAGCGCCGCCTGCGGAAACGAGATGGGCATGACGCAGTGCAGGTCGTCGCCGTCGCGCTCGAAGAATTTGTGCGCCTTGACGCTCGAGCACGACGTAGAGATCGCCGGCCGGCCCGCCGAATTTGCCGGCCTCGCCCTCGCCCTGGTAGCGGATGCGCGTATCCTGCTCCACGCCCGCAGGCACCTTCACCAGGATCGAGTGCTTCTTCGCCTGCAAGCCTTCGCCGCGGCATCCCGGGCACGGATCGCTGATCATCGTGCCGGTCCCATTGCAGCGCGAGCAGGTTTTGGCTACGGAGAAGAATCCCTGCTGGAACCGCACCTGGCCGCGCCCGGCGCACTGGTTACACGTCGCCGGAGGCTTGCCGTTGGCGCTGCCGGTCCCGCCGCAGTCGTCGCACGACTCCAGCCGCCGGATGCTGATCTCCTTTTCGACGCCGAAGACCGCTTCTTCAAACTCGAGCGTCAGGTCGTAGCGCAGGTCACGCCCGCGCTGCATCCGCGTTGCCCGCCGCGTGCCACCCATGTTGAACATCTCGCCGAACAGATCGCCGAAGATGTCTCCCAGATCGCCCTGGAACCCTGCGCCCTGAAACGGGTTCCCCGCCGCCGCTCCGCCATTCTGGAACGCCGCATGGCCGTAGCGGTCGTAGGCCGCGCGCTTCTCCGGGTCGCTGAGCACGGCATACGCCTCGCTGCACTCCTTGAAGCGCTCCTCGGCCTCCGGATTATTCGGGTTGCGGTCCGGGTGATACAACATCGCCAACTTGCGATAGTTGGTCTTCAGCTCCTGATCGCTCGCTTCCCGCGAAACCTGCAACACCTCGTAAAAATCAGCCTTGGTCACGTTTGCCGTCGCCATCTCTTAGAAATTTCCCCCGCCATCAGCATCTAGCCTCCAGCTTCCAGCTCGAAGCTGGAAGCCAGGAGCTGCTTCACTCGCTCTTCTGCGCCGCGTTTACGGCAATCCTTACCAGCGCCGGCCGCAGCAGTTTCTCGCGGATCTTGTACCCGCGCCGAATCTCTTCCAACACCTGGTGATCGGGATGCTCGCTGGTTTCGATGCTGCCCAGCGCCTCGTGGAATCTGGGGTCGAACTGCGTTCCGACCGTCTCCACCGGCTGCACGTTCAGCCCTTTCAGCGCTTCCTCCATCTGCTTCAGGATCAGTTCCACGCCCGCGCGCAGCTGCTCCTTGGTCCCGTCCGACTTCAGCGCCAACTGGAAGTTGTCCATCACCCCCAGGAACGGCTCCACGGCATTCTGCACGGCGTAGTCGCGAAGGTCCGCGCGCTCCTTCACCTCGCGCCGCCGGGTATTGTCGAACTCCGCCTGCAGCCGCGCCAGCCGGTCCAGCAACTGGTCGCGCTCCGCTTTTACCTGCTCCAGCTCGGCCTTCAAGGCCGCGTCGGCGCCGGCTTCCACGCCGGTGGACGCGCTCGCCTCGGCCGCGCTCTCGGCCGCCAATTCCTTCTCCTCGGTTCCCTGCACGGTTGCCTCGTCTACCATTCCTTCGCCACTCCTCCTCGAACTGCTGTCTTTCTTATTGTTGCCGATTCCGCCCCATCCCGGTACTTTGCCCCATTGCCTCGCCATCTCACCCTCGCAATCCATCTCGCACCCTCGCCGTGGACAAATCCCGTCCCTGTCGCTCCAAGACCGCAGACAACAGAAAACTAACAACAGTATTAAGGCATTATTCGTTCAAACACTTGCGCGATATAGCTCACCGCGTTCATGGTGTTCTCGTAATGCATCCGCTTGGGCCCGATCACCCCAACCGTTCCCCGCCCATCGCCGGCCATGCGCGCCGGCGCTGCGATCAACACCAGCCCCGCCATCTCCGGAGCGTGCTCTTCCAGGTCGAAGATCACCCGCACGCTCTCCTGCTTGGCATCGATATACGCGTCCAGCAGTTCGACCAGCCGCTGCTTGGCCTCCAGCGCCGCCAGCACCTCGCGCAGCCGCGCCATATCCTCGGCGGTTCCCACTGCCTGGTTGCCCAGCAGGTTGGCAACGCCTTCCACATACACCGTCTGCACGCCGGCGTCGCCCTCCGGCACCGCGCCGGCCCACAATTCCTCCACCGATTTCAGCAGCCGCTGATACTCGCTGCGCTCCCGCTCCACCAGTCGCCCAATCTCCGCGCGCACCCGCTCCATGCTCCATCCGCGGAAGTGTTCATTCAGAAAGTTCGCCGCCGCTTCCAACTCCTGGGCAGTTACATCGACTCTCAGCGTCAGCATCCGGTCGCGCACCAGACCCGAGCTGGTGACCACGACGGCCAGCACCCGGCCCAACCCCAGCCGCGAAAAATGCACATGCTCCAGCGTGTCGCCGCCCGCCACCAGCGCCACCGCCACGCCCACGCCGCTGGACACCGTCGCCAGCACATGGCTGGTCCGCTCCAGCATCGCCTGGGTGCCCTGGATCCCGGCAAAGCTTGAATCGATCTGCGACTGAATCAACCCGCGCGAACCGCCCAGCAAGCGTGCGCCGGGCTGGCCCAACTGATCCACATACATGCGGAAGGCCCGCGCTGTCGGCACTCGGCCGGCCGACGTATGCGGCTGCTCCAGCAGCCCTTCGTTGGCCAGCTCCGCCATCTCGTTGCGCACGGTTGCCGAGCTCAGCCCCGACCCATGCCCGCCGCCGGCCTGCATGCGCGCAATGGTCCCGGCAATCGTACCTGAGCCCACCGGCTCGCCGGTTTCGATGTAATTCTCCACGATGGCCGTCAGGATCGCCCGCTGCCGCGCCGTTATCCGCTCCGCCTCCGCCACGCACACCACCTCTGTATCTAGTTTATTCCATCCGTCAACCCCACCGGGGCGCACTGCCGCCGCCGCCCGGTACAGCCCGGCGAAAGTCACGAAGCGACCGCCGCACGCGAAGCGGATCCGCACGGCAGGACAGAGCTTTAGGTAATCTCCAGAATCTCCGCGTCCGCCCCGGCAATCTCCTTGGCGCGGGCCGCCACCTTGCGCGCCATATCGAAGAAGGGCTTGGCGATGACGCTCTCTTCTCCGGCCAGGGTTACCGGCAGGCCACGGTCGCCGCCGGAGCGGATCTCCGGATCGAGTTCGAGCGCACCCAGAAACTCCAGCCCGAACTGCTCGGCCGTCCGCTCCGCGCCGCCGCTGGAGAAGATGTCGATGACCTGCTGGCAGTGGGGGCAGGTGAAGTGGCTCATATTCTCGACGAGGCCGATTACCTCGACCTTGACCTGGCCAAACATCTCAATCGCCTTGCGCGCGTCCTGCAGGCTGACGTCGCTGGGGGTCGAAACCACGACCGCGCCGGTGAGCGGCACCGTCTGCACCAGCGAGATGACCACGTCGCCGGTGCCCGGCGGCAGGTCGACGATCAGGAAGTCAAGTTCGCCCCACGCCACCTGCTGCAGGAACTGGCGGATGATCTGGTGCAGCATCGGCCCGCGCATCACCATCGGCTTGTCGCCGGGGGCGATCAGACCCACCGAGATGAACTTCACGCCATGCGCCAACAGCGGGCCGATCTGGTTGTCGCCGACAATGCTGGGCTGCCGGGTCTGGCCCATCATAGTCGGCACGTTGGGCCCATAGATGTCGGCGTCGATGAGCCCCACGCGATAGCCCAGCTTGCCCAGCGCGACCGCCAGGTTGACTGCGACCGTGGTCTTGCCCACGCCGCCCTTGCCGCTGCCCACCGCTACGACGTGCGCCACGCCCGGCAACGGCTGCGGCTGCGGCATCTGCTGCCCTGCTCCCATATGTCCCATAACCCTCACCTCTCCTGACCCGTGATCTCGACCGAAGCGCATCGCGCTGCGTGGAGAGCCCCCACATTTCGCCCTTGTTCTTGCAATTGCTGACAACTGAGAACTGACCACTGACTCCTAAATATGCCAACCCGCTCCCAGCTCCGCCCGAATTTCCCGCGCGCGCTTGGACTCTTCCGCGCGGCCTTCGCGCCGCCGTCCCGCATCGGCATAGCGCCGCTTCTGGTGCTCGGTTTCGGGAATCACGCAAGGCACCGGGATCGGCTTGCCCTCGCGATCCACCGCGACATAGGTCACGTAGGCCGAGGAGACATGCCGCAGCGTCTGTCCGCGCGCGTCTTCCACCATGGCCCGCACGCCAACCTCCATGCTGGTGTGGAAGGCGCGATTGACGCTGGCCTTTAGAATCAGCAGATCGCCCACATGCACCGGGGCCACAAAGTCCGAGTGATCGATGCTGGCCGTCACCACGATTGCCCGGCAATGCCGCACCGCCGCGACCGCGCCCACCAGGTCGATAAACTGCATCAGCCGTCCGCCAAACAGATTCCCCAGCGCGTTGGAGTCACCCGGAAAAATGATTTCGCTGCGCTCCGCCTGCGACTCCGCTACCGTCCGCGACACAATCTTGCCGTCACTCATCCCTCCATTCTAAATCCCAAAACGCAAAGGCTTAACGCCGATCGCCACCGACAAGCACCGATCAGGAACAGGCCCTCATCCATATCTCTCAATCTTTTATCGATTCTGATCGGTTCAATCGGTGTAAATCGGTGTTAAGCCTTTTGCCCGCATGCCGCCTACAATCGGCTTATGGACAAGCTAGCCGCGCTCAACGAAATCCTTCAGCTCGACCCCGCCAACGCCTTCGCCCGCTACGGCCTGGCCATGGAGCACGCCGCACAGGGAAACAGCGAAGCTGCGCTGGGCGAGTTCGCCACCTGCATCGAGCACAACCCCGACTACGTCCCCGCCTACCAGATGTCGGCGCAGACCCTGGCCAGCCTCGGCCGCAGCGAAGAAGCCCTCACCCGGCTCCACGCCGGCATCGCCGCCGCCAACCGCACCGGCAACCAGCATGCGCTCGCCGAGATGTCCGCCATGCGTGACGAACTCGGCGCCCGCTGAATCCCCAAGACGGCTTAACACCGATGACATCGACGAGCACCGATTTAAAGACAAGGCACGTCCGTCTTTAAGAACGTCAATCCCTTGTTTGTTTCAAACCGGAGCCATCGGTGCAAATCGGTGTTAAGCCTTTCGCCAGCTCCTACTGCTGCAGCCCCAGATCCGACAACTGCTTCGGGTTCGCCTCATCGCTGGCCAGCAGGTTGTGGCACACGCTGCAGTCGTTGGTGATCGTCTTCCCATCTTTCGACGTATGGTTCCCGTCGTGGCAGCGGAAGCATCCGGGCGACGGATTGTGTCCGGGCGCGCTATGCCCCATCCCGCTGGTATAAGTCCCCCACGTCACCTTCATATCCGGGAATACATTGCGCTGGTAGATGGCCACCAGGCTCTTCGCGGCCGCGTCCACCGCGCCGCGCTGCCCGCTCCAGATTGCCGGATACTGCGACTGGTAAAAGCTGTCCAGCCCCGCCGTAATCTTCTGCGCCGCCTCCGCTTGCGACCCATACTCGGCCTGGATCAGCTCCAGGCCCTTCTTGTGCACGAACGGGAGTGCGGGATTCGGGCTGCCCACCTGCATGGCTTCGTCGATCGCGTCTTCCGCGGTCTGGAAGGTATGCGTCGCCTGGTCGTGGCAGTCAATGCAGTCCATCTGCCGGGTAACGCCCTTCACCGGCCCCTTCCAGTCCGCGCTGACAAACTGCGTAGTCGATCCGTCCGGATTGCGCTTGGTCACCGCAATGATCGTCTGGTAGGTGTTATCCGTCGCCACATACTCGTACTGGTCGAGGTGATGTCCGTGGATACCGCTCTGGCGCGAGAGCGAATCCACGCCGCCCAGGTGAAGAGCCAGTACGTTGTGGGTCATCGAATTCTTCTCATCGTCGCCGTACATCGTCTCCACCAGCAGCTTTTCGCCGACGAAGTGGGTCGGCGAGTGGCACTCCTCGCAGGTGGCCCGCGCCGGCCGCAGCTCCGACAGCGGCGCCAGGATGGGGCTGGGATAGGTGTGCAGCACCACCTCCACCAACTGCTTGGTGCCATTCACTTTGGCATGCACCTCGGCGGCGACTCCCGCACCGATGTGGCATTGCACGCACGCCACATGCGAGTGCGGCGATACCTGGTACGCCGTCCACTGCGGATACATTACATGGCAGCTCTGCCCGCAGAAGTTGGGCGAATCCATGTACGAAATGCCGCGATAGCTCGCCGTGCCGACAATCACGAAGTTGATGAACGTGGCCGCCAGCACCACTTCAATCCCGCGCCGGAAGAACGGATCCTTCAGGTCGATCGCCGGATACACCGACGGCACCTCGCCGCTCGCCTTCAGGCTCTTCCAGCGCAGCCAGATGCCGATGGGGATCAGCACCAGTCCGAGCACGAACAGCCCGGGCAGGCCCAGGTCCACCACAATGCCGACATACGGATTGGTCGGGCCGCTGTGCCCGAAGATCGACACCACCCAGAAGCCGATCAGCACAAATGCCGACGCCGTAGTCAGCGCCCCGCCGATGAGGCTGATCCAGTTGTTTCCGAAAAAGAGGATAGGCCGGAGATTCTTCTCTAGCTTGCTGAACTGAGACATTGAAACCTCTGAATGTGTTTTATGGCGTGCCGAAATACCCAATCAACGTCAATACGAGAAGAACCAGTCCGATAAGAATAGCCGTAAACCCGATTACCTTGGCAAAATTCACCCACCAATATACGGGCTTATCCCCCGCCCTGGCCTCGAGCTTGCCTTCTTTGGCCAACCGCTCGTACTCCAGGGTCCGCTTCTTCTTGAACTCCTCTTCCGTTTCCTTGCCGGTGAAGATCACCATGTCCATGGGAAAGCTTCCAGGACGCAGGTGAGTGTTGACGAAATGAATTGAAAAGATAAACAGAATAGCCAGCAGCGCTTCTTCACCATGCACGACCAGCACCGCGTTCAGGGCCCAGCCGGGCAGGAAATGCGCGAAGAACGGCGCAAACCACATTGCGTATCCGGAGAAGCCAATGACGATCATTCCCCAGAACACCGCCCAGTAGTCGAATTTCTCCCAGTACGCGAAGCGGTCGAACTTCGGCTTCGGCCCCAGGCCCAGGAACCAGCGAATGTGGCCGACGATGTCCTTCACGTCCTTCCAGTTCGCGACCATCGAATTCGGACCCCACAGCAGCCCTTTTTCCTTGTGCACGAGCACCCGCGTCGCAATGTCCTTGAGGTGATACAGGAACGCCAGCGTCAGCACGATCGCGCAGAACTTGTGGAAGAACAGGATCGCCCCGAAGCCGCCCACCGCGCTGGCAAAGGCCCGCGCGGCCGCATTGTCGCTGAACCGCATGGGCAGCCCGGTCGCGGCCAGCCCGAGGAACGAAGTGAACAAAATCGCATGCTGGTATCGCTGGGCCAGCGTAAAGCGCACGTAGAACCGCTCTGGCTCAGCGCTTGCGGGCTGCTCGGACGGGATGGTTCCTGTGTCTTCAGTCATGTTTTTCCTCCGCCGCCGGCCCTTTCTTGCTCTCTTCCTTCTTCGCGCGGATGAACCACAGCAGCGTGTGCAGCGTGAAGAAGCTCAGTACGCTCCACAACAGCAGATTCATGAACAGCCGCACGAAGTACAGCGCGGGATTGAGCTTCCGGTTGTGCGGATTGGCGTGCGGCTGATACTTCACAAAGCTCGCGTTGGCGTCCGCGTGGCAGCGCCCGCAGGTCTTGATCAGGTTGGCCTGATTCACCGGCGACGCCGGGTCCGACGCCGGCAGAATCCCGTGCGCTCCATGGCAGTCCCAGCACCGCGCCGTCTCCACATACCCGCCCAGCAGTCCTAGCTGCGAGTGGAACGTATCCCGGTAGGTCGCCAGCTGGTCCTTGTGGCACGATCCGCAGATCGGCGTGGACTGCATGCGGAACGATGCCTCCGTCGGCTGCAGAATCGCGTGTGCCGTATGGCAGTCCGTGCAGACCGGCACCTTGGTGTTGCCCTCCGCCAGCGACTTGCCGTGGATCCCAGCGAGATACTCTTCCTTCACTCCGCCGTGGCACGCCCCGCAGGTATCCGGAACATTTGCCCGCGAAACGGTGCTCTTCGGGTCCTTGTGGCTCAGAATGTTGTGCGACCCATGGCAGCTCATGCAGTTGGCCGCCACCAGCAGGCCTTCCTTGCTGACGGCGTAGCCATGGATCGAATCCATGTAGGTCGCGTAGACGTTCTGCAGGCCGTACTTCTTGGCCAGCGCCTCGTTGGCATGGCAGTTCCCGCAGGTGCGCGGAATATTCAGCGGGTATACGGCCGACTTCGGATCGTCCTTGGGAAAGATCGCGTGCGCGTCGCCGTGGCAGCTGGTGCAGGGATGCGGGCTGGTGCCATCGTGGATGCTGCCGCCCACCGCCTTCGCCTGGTCGGCGTGGCAGGTCGCGCACTTCACCGGCTCCAGTTTGTCCGGATGCGGATACTCTTTGATCGACGTGTGGCAGTCGCTGCAGCTTAGGCTGCCGTGGATGCTCGAGTGGAACTTGTCCCCATCGACCCCCACGCTGTTGCCCGAAGCGTCCTGCAGGGTCTTGTCGGCGTGGCACGAAAGGCAATCCGTTTGCGCCCGCGCCACCCCGCAAAGGCCCACCAGCAAAACCGCAATCGCCCCTGCCAGAAATACCGGGCCCGATCCCACTCCGGATGCCTTCGTCTTACGCCGTTCCGCTTTCATAACGCAACACTTCCCCGCGAGCGCAAACCGCCGCCCGGTCCTGCCACAACCTCACCTGCCAAATCCTTGCTGCAGCCGCTCGTCGAAGCGGGTAAGGCGCGCACGACACCCGAGGAGCCTGTGTGCGGAGGCGGGAAATTGTCCCGCCTCCGTCCCGCCGGATTCGATCTCTCAGGAGGGAGGAAGCCGTCACGCCCTCCTGAATTCAATCGACCCGGCCACAGGTGTCTCAGGCCGGCTTGCTACTTCTGCAGGGTCTTCACGAACGCAGCCACATCCTTGATCTGCGCGTCCGTCAGCTTGCCTGCATACCCGGTCATCTTGCCCTTGCCATTCTTGATGATGGTGATGATGTCGGTTTCCGACAGCTTGCTCGCTTCGGGCGAGTTGAACGCAGCGATCTTCATCGACTTCCCGACAGGGCCGCTGGCCGAGCCGTCTGCCATGTGGCACATCGCGCACTTCGCCTTGTAGTTGTCCGCGCCCGAACCCTGGGCAAATGCGGTGGTGGTCGCCGCCGCCGCCATCATCGCGACAAGCGTAATTCCGGTCCTGATCCTCATTGGCAGTCTCCTAGTTTTCTGGTAATGCTTTCGTTCGATCCATCAACCTTAGAACTCGTAGTGCATTCCAAGGGTGACATTGTTCGCGTGGAAGTTCCGCGGCGCAGTCAATCCCGACGACGGCTCCGTCAAGCCGGTGGGACTGAGGGTGCTGCAGGGAACCACCGCCGCCGTTGCCGACGTCGCCAGGCTGCAGGAAGGTGCTCCGGAGGGGCCACCCTCACCGTAGCCATAGTAGTTATACTCCGCTCTCCAAATCCAACCCGGCTTCACTGTCCACGCCAGATCCACATACGGGGTCTGGTACGCCGACTGCAGCGATCCGTTTACTTCCTGCGCATCGTTGAAGAACTGGTTGCCGCTCACCGCACTGATGCGATACCCGAAGTCCGAGCGAAACGACTTGTTTGGCGACAGCGTGAGGGCCATCGAGGCATATTGCGTCGGCGCATCCATGAAGTCCTTCACCGGGCCCCAGTCCGTCAGCAGGCTTGGGCACAGATTGTTGGCTCCCGTGCTGGTGGTAGAAGCCGCGCCGGGCAAGGAAGGCGTGGTGCCGGCCGTGCCGGTGAAGGCGCCGCTGAGATAGCAGATGTTGGTCGACGTATACACATCGCTGAAGGAGTAGTTGAAATCGAACCCGTAGTGCTCGTTCGGCGCCAGGACGACTCCCATGCTCAAAATGCGGCTGTGGTCGACGTGATCGAGCGGTCCGTCAAGGTTTGCGGTCCCGGTGTTGTACGTATTGTCATGCCGTTCCAGGTCGTTGTACGCGGCGGAAATCGTTGCCCACGGCTTCGGCCGATACGATGTATGCATCCGGTAGTGTTGCAGTTGCCGCGGGCTCAGCGGAGTAAACGCATTGTCGCTGTACGAAATCTCGGCCGATCCATTCAAGGTCCACTGATTGGTGGGCCGCAGTGCAACATTCAAGATTCCGCCATTCTCGTCGATACCGATCAGGTTTTCTGTCGGACCGGTTCCGCTGGTCTGGACGATGGTGCGTGCCTGGTAGCGATAAGTCAGCGCGAACGTGGCCCGGGGCGAAGCCTCCCAGCTGATGGTCGCGTTGTTGGTCATGAACCTCTGGCCGAAGTAAGCGTATATCAAACCGATGGTATTGCCGGAGATGCTCAATGGGGAACCCGTCGTGCAGGCAACCGGGGTGCACGGGTAGTTGATCGTCTCGTAGCCATTGTTCCCGGTCACCACGGTAGTCGGGGTGTTCAAGGAGGAGCCCGCGAGAGTGGTGTTGCCAGGCTGGTGAATATTGGAGTAGCTCACCTGGTCCGCCAGGCTGATCGTCTTCGTCGCCTGCCAGGTCATGCCGTAATCGAAAGCCACAACCCGCCTCTGTGCGGTTGCGTTTCCCGTCTCGGTCGACGACCGGATTACGCCATCCAGGCCGCTAAAGCTCTCGTAGTAGTTGGGCAGATGGCTGCTCCCGACCAGGTAACGGGCGTCGCCGTTGAGCGAGATGTTCTTGATGCTCGTGCTCTGGAACCGCAGAATCTCGGTTGGATAAAGAATCCGCGTCGGCTGCGAACGGAAATAATTCGTAACCGCGTCGCATGCCGGGTTGACGATCGGCAGCCCGCCGGGAGTGATCGGAGCGGAGAAGATGGTGTAGCTGGCCGGAGCAACGGGATTGGTCGTGGCAGGGATGTAGGCACTCCCCATGCTGCCCGTGTTGCAGGCAGCGCTGGTGTAGGGCTGCGAGGTCGCATCATAATCCCCCAGCGACACCGGAGTTCCATTGGCTTCCTGCGCGATAAGGGTTGCCGGATCGAGCGTGAAGTATGAGTCCGCCTTGTAGTGGTCGACCTGCTCTTCAAACGTAATCTTGGTGTGGGCCACCGGCTTCCAGTCCAGCCCACCGGTAAAGTCATCGGTGCTATTGCGCTGGTATTCATCCAATATGTTGTCGTACTTGCCGATGGACCTGCCCGGGGTAAGACTCGGACCCTGGAAGATGTTCTGCGAGTATGCAATGCGGAACGACACTGCGGAGAGCGGCAGGATCGTCAGGTTGGTATCCGTCATCCGCCGTACGGTGTTGAACATCACCGGCGAATCGGTGGGCTGCGTCCAGGAGAGCGAGGGAGCGCCTGCAGCAGCCGTTACACCAGTTACCTGGGTATACGGAACCTGCACGGTCGGCAGGTTCACGCTGCCCAGCAGATCGTAGTCGAAGTACTGCCGGTCGCGGCGGAACATGCCGGAGAACTCGTACAGCTTGCCCTTGGAGATGTCCATCTTGGCGAAGTTGTTCGGATCGCCGCCAAAGCCGGAGCTGTAGGCCGTCAGGTCGTCCATCAGGGTGTGCTTCGTACCCGGCGCCGCATGCATGGTGAAGGTCTGGCCCAGCACCCGCGGCCCGCTGTGAATATTCACCAGCGTGTCGTACATGTCTCCGCTGCCTGAGATGTTGGCCAGGTGTCCGCCCAGGTCCACCGTGTTATGGACCAGGAACCCATTCTGGATCACCGGCTGCGCATCCGGCGCCGGAGTCTGGGCAACCGCCATGCCCGCCATCATCACTAGAATGGCCGCTCCCATGTTGGACAGCCCGGAAATCCGTTCGATCTTCATCATTTCAAGCCTCACTGGAAAAAAACTGGTGCTGACTGCAAACTCTCTGGTGCCGCACTGCATGATCCTGGCTGCGCCGTCCGCTCTTGGCCGGACGGCGCAGCCGCTTCCTTAGCGCAGGAATGCCGGGTTGATGTTCGATCCATGGATGAACGTATGGCAGTTGATGCAGGGCTGGCGTTCCGCCGAGCCTGCATTGATCCCGTGGACGGTGGACGCCGCAACCGGGCTGTGGCACTGGTTGCATAGCTGGTTGATGTTCGCCACATTCAACAGCCGCGGGTTCTGCGAGCCGTGCGGGGTATGGCAGCCCAGGCAGCCTTCACCCTTCACCGCCGCATGCTCGAACACGAACGGCCCGCGCGTCTCGGTGTGGCACTTGGTGCAGATCGCATTCTGGTCGGCCGTCGACTTAATGTTGTTGGCGCCGAAGGTCCCGTGCACATCGTGGCAGTCGCTGCACTTCACCAGGCCTTCATTCACCTTGTGATGGAACGGCATGTCGAACTGCGGCTTGACGTCGTTATGGCATTGGAAGCAAAGGGCCGGCTGCGACGCCTTCAGCAGCGTGTCTTCCACGTTCCCGGCATGCACGCTGTGGCAGCTGGTGCAACCCACGCCCGCCTTCGCATGCGGAGACCGCGGGAAGTTCGGATGCGCTCCCGAGTGGCACCCCAGGCAGGTCTCGCTCGCCTGAGTCGGAGTCAATTTGGCCAACTGCTTGATCTTGGTGACGTCGCCGCCGCCCTCGACGTGCGCCCGCCCTGGCCCGTGGCAGCTCTCGCAGGCCGTACCTTCGCCATGCGTCAGCGTGATCTTGTTATGCGGATTGTCGCTGAATTTCTTCGCCACCTCGGCGTGACAGGTCGCGCAAACGTCCGAGCCAACGAAATCCGCAGGGTTCGGAGCGGCGGCCTTTTCGACCGTAGCTGGCTGCTTATTCCCACTCGCAGCGTACCCTGGCTGCGAAAGCCCGGTTACCAGTGCGATCAACGCGATACAAAACAAGAAACGCTTCATTCAGTCCTCCGCGGAACCGGCAGTTAAGACCTCGATGTCCAGTGACCGCTAGTCGTTCGCCGAACCCTTGTTCGAGTTGCACCAAGAGTAGAACGCCAAATCACGGGTTGCCTGTGACCCGGGTCACATTAGTTGAAGAGCTGGATCCTACCAAGGTAGTACTGATAAAAAGTGAGTTAGCGCCCACTCTACTTCGCTCGTCACATGCGGTCTGGTCAACATTGACCACCGCATCGACCAGCGCGCACACCTTTTCCACTGCGTTCAGCGCGCGGTGGGTGCTCCTGCGATCGCGCGTAGCATCGCCGGCCACTCCACCGGCGTCTTGGCGACCGCGTCCGGAGGCGCCGCAGCCAGGCTGTGGGGAGCCAGCCCGTAAGCGCAGCCCAGCGCCCACGCGCCACAGTTGCGCGCCGTCAGCACATCCACATCCGAGTCGCCGATCATCACCGTCTCGGCCGGCGTAATGGCAGCCGCACCGGGTTCTAGCCCCGAGGCCTCCGCGATCAGGGCCAGCAACCCGGTTGGATCGGGCTTCTTGGTATGAAAGCTGTTGCCGCCGTAGTTCTGGAAGAAGTACCGGTCCAGCCCGAAGTGCGCGCAGATGTCGCGCGAGGGCCGCACCGGCTTATTGGTCAGGACCGCCATCGCAATCCCGGGATAATCCGCGCGAATCTCGTCCAGCGCCGCCGTCACGCCGTCGTACATGGTGGTGTAATCCAACTTGTGAATGCGGTAGTAGTCGAGGAAAAACCCGAGCGCTTCGTTCACATAGTTCTCGTCGTGAACATCGCCCTCGGGATCGCCCAGCGCCCGCCGCACCAGCATGCTGGCCCCATCGCCGATGTAGCCAGCAATCACCGCGTGCGGCAGCTCCGGCTTGCCCAGATGCGCCAGCATCGCATTCACCGAGTTCGACAGGTCTTCCCGCGAATCGATCAGCGTGCCATCCAGATCAAACACCAGCAACCGGGGAACCATGGGACCATTCTACCGGGCGGCCTCACTGGCAACTGAGAACTGAGAACTATCAACTACTTCCCCAATCCCAGCGCGCGCAGCACATCCTGGTCGACTACGATCCCATCGCTGGTCTTTGCCGCCAGCCCGAAGTTGCCGTCGTAGTCCCACATCGCCCAGCCAATATGGTGCCGCTCCAGCGAAGTCCGGGTGTCATTGATCCACGCGACCCGCATCTGCGGGTCACTGTGGTCCTTGAACACGCCAAACTCGCCACAGTAGAGCGGCACGCCGCGTTCCGCACCCCACTTGGCCGCTGCCGCAATCTCTGCCTCCACCCGCTCCGGCCCCCAGCGGTCGAAGCCGTAGCGTTCCAGCAGCAGCCGGTTGCGCTCCTCCGGCTCCTGGCCGAGCACCGCCTGGATATTTTCCGGCGTCGACGGGTACGGCACCCCATGCAGAAACGCCCACGCCGCCGTCGACCACGTTGCCCCCTGGTGCGTAAACCACATCGGATCATAGTCGTGGAAGGTATAGATCACGTTGTCATCGCGCACCGGCTCCAGCGCCAACAGCCCGTCCTGGTGTCCCCAGGCCGCGGCCGTCGCGATAATGGTGTGCCGAGGCGCCACGCTGCGGATCGCCGCGGCCGCACGGTCCTGAATTCCCTCCCAGCGGTATAAGTCGTCCATCGACGGCTCATTCAAAATTTCGAAGAACACCCGCTCCGGATCGGTCTGCGCATAGTGCCCGGCAAATTGTTCCCAGAACGCGAACAAACTGGCTGCGCCGTCGTCCCCATGCAGCAAGCCCGCCTTCCAGTCCTCCTCCGCGTGGATGTCGAGAATCACATTCAGCCCCGCATCGATTAACTGCTGCACCGTCTTGTCCAGTTCGGCCATCGCCGCCGGCCGCAAGGCACCCGTCTTGGGGCTGGCAATCAGCAATGCCGGGTTGATGCTGAGCCGTACGTGGTCGAATCCCATCGCCTTGAGCGCCTGCATGTCCGCCGGCGACATATACGCGTCGATGCGCGCCTGCGACAAATCTCGCGTCTGCGCGTAGAAGCTGCTCAGGTTCACGCCCCGCCGCAGATGCTCTGCCCGCGCAAACGCCACCCCCGACTGCGCCTGCGCCCCGAACCCCAATCCCAGCGCGACCACACCCAAAGCTGCAGTACGAATTCCCCAGCGCATACCGTTCCTCACCTTTCGAACTAGACGGACTGGCGGCAGCGTGCAACCAGCAACTAGCACTTTACTCCTCGAACTCCCGGTTCCAGCGTGAAATCACACGCGTCTCCCGCTCCCACCCCAGCACACTCACGCTGCCGGTTCCCAGCGCGAACAGCTCTCCGCCTACCGCGGCCAACCCCACCCAGCGCGCCGCCAGAATCCGCAGAATATGTGCATGCGCAAACAGCGCCACCTTCGTGACGCTATCCGCATCAGCTCCCGCCGCGCCTGCGGCCAGCGCCCGCGCGATCACTCCGTCCGCTCGTGCCCCCACCTGCTCCACTGTCTCGCCGCCAACGATCGGATCCTTCCACACGCTCCACCCGGGAATCTCTGCCTGGATCTCCTGCGAGGTGCGTCCCTCATACACTCCGTAGTCCCACTCGTTCAGGCCTTCATCCACCACTGCCACGTCGCCAAAACCCGCAATCGCACAGGTCTCCTGCGCCCGTTTCATCGGGCTTTCAAACACGGCTGCAAACCTCGTGCCGGCAAGAAACTGGCCGACCTTCGCCGCCATTTCGCGCCCATGCCCGGTCAACGGGATATCGGTTCTGCCCGTGTGGCGCCCGCTCGCGCTCCACTCTGTCTGCCCATGCCGAATCAGCCAAAGCTCCGTCATTCCCACCCTCCCACGCTCACCCTAAACTAACCACATGCATGTAAGATTCCCCTGCGCCTGCGAAGGTTCGGATGCCGCCAGCACAAATTCCTGCACGGCAAAAACGCACTCCGAGAACCGATGAAATTCGAATGCAGTCATGGCAGATGCGACTCAGGATTGGACCGCCCTCCCGATAGGCCGATCGATACGCATCATTCGCTTCGCATTCTCCGAGGCTTCCGGGATACGCTCAGCCTCGCTCCCCCGAGCCGGCTGGATAAATCGTTTCGCCGCGTCGAGTGGTTCGAACGGGTAGTCCGCGGAGAACATCGCCTGGTCTTTGCCCATCGCATCCAGCGCGCACCACAGGGAGATATCGGAACAGACCCCGGCCCTTGTTACGGCGATGTTGCAGCGGATATAGATGGACCACGGCTCAGCGAGGATCATCGTGCGGCGCCCGTGACCACCCCTCGTGGAATTCGCATCGGCTGCCGCTTCCAGTAGGTTAACGACCGCCAGACCCACTCCATCGGGCCGAACTCAAAATGCCGCAGCCAGATCGTACTGAACGTCATATTCACAATCCACATCGCCGCCATGGCAATGTAGATCTTGTAGTACTCCACATAGCCATACCAGTGCCACGGCCCCCACACGAAAAGGATCTGCATGGTCAGGCTGGTCAGCAGATAGTTCGACAGCGCCATCTGCCCCACCGCCGCTACGCGCCGCGACACCCACTGGAGCGCGCCCGCCTTCAGAATGACCAGAATCAAGCCCGCATTCCCCAGCGCTCCGGCCACGCGTTCCAGGTCATAGGGAAACTGCATCCACATCGCGGTCTGGAAGAGGTCAAAATGTCCCGCCCACGCCTTCCACGCGCCGATCGCAGTGACACTCCATGCCACTCCCAGCCCGATCACCGCGGTACCCGCGTAGGTCTTCATTTGCAGCTTGCCGGAGAGGAAGCCGTTCTTATACAGCGCCATCCCCAGCAGCATCATTCCCACCCAGTCCCCGAACGCGAAGTACGTCCCCTTCAACTGCCCCATCAACACGTCCTTTGCGGTATGCCCCTGCGCCTTCCAGTAGCCCTTTTGCATGGCGGCGATGTCCTCGTAACGCGTTTTTTCGCTCATCCGCCACTGGTTCTGCGTGTCCCTCCACTTCTTCAGAGCATCGACGTCGTCTTCGGTCAGCGTTTCGTGGCGCGCCAACTTGGCATTCACCTTCTCGGCTGCCTGTTTCTGGCCATACGGCATGCCGTACTGCGCCCCGCTCATCATCAATGAATTCAACGCCAGGACAATTCCAGCCGTCCATAGAAGCCGCTTCACCCGCACATTGCGGAACGGGAAGAGAAACAAGAGCGCCGCCGTGCCGTAATAGAACAGGATGTCCCCGCTCCAGATGAAGTAGGCATGGAGCATGCCAAACACCACCAGCCACATGTTGCGCCGCGTGTAGATGTCCGCCACCTTGACGCCTGCGCCCCGTTGCTCCGCCCGCTGGGTCAGCAGGATCACCCCCGCCCCAAACAGCATGGAGAACATCGCCCGCATCTTGCCTTCGGCCAGGATCCAGCGCAGAAACCAAATCGTCGTATTGACCTTCCAGTGCGGCCCGCTGAACACCGGCTTCACCGTGCTGAGCGGGTAGGCATAGTTCCTGAACCCGTACGCAAAGTCGCAGATGTTCATGATCAGGATGCCCATCAGCGAGAATCCGCGCAGCACGTCGACGCTGCTCACCCGCTCCTGGCGCGCCACCGGCGCCGGAACGTACGCCGGGCCGGCCAACTCCTCAGGAGTGCCTGGCGCCACCATTCCCGCATCCGCCGCCGCTATGTCCGCCGCGCCCGATGCTGCCAGATCAGTTGTCGCAGCCGCTGCCGCGGTCACTGGACTTTCCATGTGCACCTCGCCTCAAGTCGATTCGCACCGGCCAATTCCACAAAACAGCTCTAACTCAAAGTGTTGGGACAGGCTACCATAGCGCCTTGCTCCGGGAGCGGCTCCCTCAACGAAATAACTGCCGCGCCGGGCTCCCACTCCAGCAGCCGATTTCCCTGATACCGCGCCGGACAGTCGCCTCAAGTCAGGGATTCATGCGGGAGTCTTCATCCTTTAACGTGGGAATCCAACTGTTGGCCGAGATTCATCTTGCTGTGAACGTACGTTCACCTTCGAGAGGTATCACTGGACGAGTAAGCGTCCATTCCCTTCCCATTGAGGTTTTCTATGCTACGCAGGTTCTGCGCCGTCGGATCTCTTTTTGCGGCAGCCGCCCTAGCCGGATGCGGCGCCGCTTCGAGTCCCCTACCCACACTTGCCTCTCCTACTGTTGCACCCTCTGGCCCAACCCCAGTCGCAGTCGCTCCTTCGACTGCCATCCAGCACGTGGTCGTGATCTTCGGCGAGAACATCTCGTTCGATCATTACTTTGGCACCTATCCCAACGCCGCCAACACGGGTGGAACGACATTTACCGCGGCGGCCGGAACTCCAACCAACATCAATAACTACATTTCCAACCCGAGTCTGCTGACCGCGAACCCGAATGAGAGCGCGGCGAACCTCGTCAGCGCCTCCAACTCGGTCCCGGCCAATCCGTTCCGGCTGGGCCCCGACCAGGCCGGCACCGGAGATCAGGATCATAACTACGGCCCGGAGCAGATCGCCTTCGATAACGGCAAGATGGACCTGTTTCCGCTGTCAGTTGGAGTTGCCGACGCGGCAGCCCTGGTCAACGAGACGGCGGCTCCTGGCATCGTCGGCACCACCGCGCTCACCATGGGGTACTTTGACGGCAACACCGTCACCGCGTTGTGGAACTACGCCCAGCATTACTCGATGAACGACCATTCCTTTGGCAGCACCTTTGGCGCATCGACCCAGGGCGCACTCAACCTGGTCTCTGGCCAGACCAACGGGGCCACCGTAGTTCTTTCCGGGGCCGCCTCCGGCGTCATCGCGGATGGCCAGGGCGGGTTCACCCTCATTGGCGACGAAGACCCGGCCAACGACATGTGCTCGTCAACCAGTGCAACCGTCAGCATGTCCGGCAAGAGCATTGGCGACCTGCTGAATACGGCCAAGATCTCCTGGGGCATGTTCTCCGGTGGCTTCAATCTCAGCATCAGCAATGCCAACGGGACCACAGGCTGCGCCCGCACCAGCCCGGCGGTTAGCATCCCCGGAACTCCGCTCAAGGCTGATTACATTCCCCACCACGAGCCCTTCCAGTACTACGCCAGCACTGCCAATCCCACCCACATCCGACCCGTATCGGTCGCTGCCATCGGTACCGTGGCCGACACCGGCGCGGGTACCGCCAACCACCAGTACGACATCCAGGACTTTACGGCTGCGCTGAATGCCAACAATCTTCCGGCGGTCAGCATTCTGAAGGCGCCGGGGTATCAGGATGCGCACGCCGGCTACTCCGACCCGCTGGATGAGCAGGCCTTCGTCGTCAACACCATCAACGCCATCGAATCCTCGCCGTACTGGCCCACCACGGCCATCATCATCGCGTACGACGATTCCGACGGCTGGTACGATCACCTCACCGACTTCGTCAACGGTTCGCAGACCACCGCCGACTACGCCTTCTGCAACGGGACGGCGCCGGTGCTCAGCGGCGTAACCAGCGCCAACCCGGTGCAAGGCCGCTGCGGTCACGGCCCGCGTCTTCCGCTGCTGGTTATCTCCCCCTGGGCCCGGAAGAACTACATCGATAACACGCTGACCGACCAGGCTTCGGTGACGCGCTTTATCGAGGACATCTTCCTCGGGCAGCACCCGCATCGGTGGCGGCTCGTACGACTCGAGCGCCGGCACCCTGATGAACATGTTCAACTTCACCACAACCAACGGCGTCCTTCCCAATCCCAACGTCGTTCTGCTCAATCCCACCACCGGTGCGGTTACCACGGGTAATTAGTCCATTCACCGTACGTTCATTCGGCTGTCCTAAGTCTTAACGCACGCACTCGGAGCCCGGGTGCGTGCTCTTCTTTGCCCGTCGAAATTAATCCTCTGACTGAATCCTGGAAGTCCTCCTTGTCCAGTTCGCGCCGTTCATTCTTGCAGCAGGCATCCACCCTGGGAATGGCGTGGGGTGCGCGTCGGCTCCTGGGCCAGCAGATGTCCATGCCGATGCCTGCGCACAGCTCGGTCGGGGCAAAGCGCGCCGCGGCGTCCATGCTGCACTGCCTGGAACTGCGCCCGTTCGTCGATCCTCTCCCACTTCCGCCGGTAGCCCGTCCCAACCATGCCGGCACCGTCCGCATTGCCATGCGCGAGATCCAGGTCAAGGTTCACTCCGATGTTCCCGCAACGCGCATGTGGTCTTATTGCGACCTAGCTTCGGGCAGCGCTACGGGACTTGCGCCGGTCATTGAAGCGCACTCCCGCCGCGCTCTTCATGTGGAGTGGATCAACCAACTGCCGGTCAAACATTTCCTCCCGGTGGACTTCAGCCTGCATGGCTGCGGCCACGACATCCCCGAGGTGCGCGCCTGCGTTCATCTGCATGGCGGCCGCACTCCTACGCAGGACGACGGCTACCCCGACGATTGGTTTGTGCCGGGGGCGTCGCGCACCTGCCGTTACCCGCTCGAGCAAGACGCAGCCACGCTCTGGTATCACGATCACGCCATGGGTTTGAACCGGCTCAACATCTACGCCGGGCTCTTTGGTATGGCGATTGTGCGCGACCCGGCGGAAGCGGCGCTGCAGCTTCCCTCCGGGAAATACGAGGTGCCGCTCATCCTGTGCGATCGCAACTTCACCTCCGACGGGCAGCTATATTACCCGGACTCCGGCGACCCGGATCACCCCTGGGTCCCCGAATTCTCCGGCGACGCCATCCTGATCAACGGCAAGATCCGGCCTTACTTTGAAGTCGAACCGCGACTCTATCGCTTCCGCGTCTTGAATGGCGCCAACAGTCGCTTCTTCGCGTTGGCGCTCTCCGGCAGCCAGGTGTTTCACCAGATCGGCTCCGACCAGGGACTTCTGGCCGCTCCGGTCGAGCTGACCAGCCTCAGCCTCGCCCCGGCGGAACGGGCCGATCTGCTGGTCGACTTCTCTGCCTTCGCCGGCCAGCGCGTGCACCTGAGGAACAGCGCCTTCGAGATCCTGGAGTTCCGCGTGGCCGGCCATCCCGCCGCCGCGCCGCCGCCGTCAAGCCCTCCGGCGACTCTGCGCTCGGTTGCGCGTCTGCCCGAGTCCAGCGCCACCGTCACCCGCACCATCACGCTGAACGAGTATGTCGACAAGATTGGCAACTCCATGCTGATGCTGCTGAACCACAAGCGATGGCACGAGCCGGTCAGCGAAACGCCGCGCCTGGGAGCGACCGAAATCTGGGAGTTTGTGAACCTCACCGAAGACACCCACCCGATGCACCTGCACCTGGTGCGTTTCCAGATTCTGGATCGGAGGGTCTTCGATGTGTTCGCGTATCGAAACAACAAGGGGCTGCGTTACCTCTCGGCCGCCGCGCCGCCCCCGGCCAACGAACTCGGCTGGAAAGATACCGTGCAATGCCCGCCCGGCAGCATCACCCGCATCATTGCGCAGTTCGATGGCTACCCGGGCCGGTATCTGTACCATTGCCACATTCTCGAACACGAAGCCAACGACATGATGCGCCCGTTTGACGTCGTCGCCTGACTGCTCCTCCGCAATGGGCGTTCCCGCGCCTTTACCGCTTCGCATTCGTCTCCCGTTGGTCGGCACAGAATCCCGTGGCGACCATCGGGAGCAGCGTCGCGAAGCCAAATACGCGTCACGAAGTAATCTTCGCCTCTTCTTCGCCACGCCGTGATATTCTGGTTGGTCTATGGACTTCCAACTCGCCACCTCTTACAAGCCCCAGGGCGACCAGCCCCGCGCCATCGGCGAACTCGTCTCCGGCCTCGCCGCGGGCGAGAAGGACCAGGTCCTGCTCGGCGTCACCGGCTCGGGCAAAACGTTCACCATGGCGAAGATCATCGAAGAGGTCCAGCGCCCCGCGCTCATCCTCGCGCACAACAAGACGCTCGCCGCCCAGCTTTACCACGAGTTCAAGTCGTTTTTTCCCAGCAACGCTGTCGAATACTTCGTCTCCTACTACGACTACTACCAGCCCGAAGCCTACATTCCCGCCGGCGACCTGTTTATCGAGAAGGAAGCCACCATCAACGAGGAGCTCGACAAGCTGCGCCTTTCGGCCACGCGCTCGCTCTTCGAACGCCGCGACTGCATCATCGTCTCCTCCGTCAGCTGCATCTACGGCCTGGGCTCGCCGGAGGCCTACTACGGCATGTTGCTGCTGCTCGAGCGCGGCCAGAAGATCAAGCGCGAAGACATCACCAAGCGCCTGGTCGAAATCCTCTACGACCGCAACGACGTCGATTTCCGCCGCGGGACTTTTCGCGTCCGCGGCGACGTCATCGAGGTGTACCCCACCTACGACGAAAACGCCTACCGCATCGAGCTCTTCGGCGATGAGATCGACTCGCTCGCCCAGATCGATCCGCTCTTCGGCACCGTCTCGCCAGAAGTACTCGCGCCTGCCCATCTATCCCAAGTCGCATTACGTCGTCCAGCCCGAGCGCAAAGCCACCGCCGTCGACTCCATCCTCAGCGAACTCGGCGAGTGGGAGACCTACCTCGAAAAAGAAGGCCGCCTGGTCGAGTCGCAGCGCATCCACCAGCGCACGCGTTTTGATCTGGAAATGATCAAGTCGGTCGGCTACTGCCACGGCATCGAAAACTACTCGCGCCACTTCTCCGGCCGTCTGCCGGGCGAGCCGCCGCCCACCCTGCTCGACTACTTCCCGCGCGATTACCTCCTCTTCATCGACGAGTCCCACGTCACCGTGCCGCAGCTTCACGGCATGTGGCACGGCGACCGCAGCCGCAAGCAGAATCTCGTCGACTACGGATTCCGGCTGCCGTCGGCGATGGACAACCGGCCGCTCAAGTTCGACGAGTTCGAGTCGCGCACCGGCCAGATCATCTACGTCTCCGCCACGCCGGGACCTTACGAGCTGACGAAGTCAGCGGGCGTCGTCGTCGAACAGATCATCCGCCCCACCGGCCTGATCGATCCGCAGGTCGAGATCCGCCCGGTGAAGGGCCAGATCGACGACCTGCTCGCCGAGATCCGCACCAGGGCCGCGATCAACCAGCGCGTGCTCGTCACCACGCTGACCAAGCGCATGTCCGAGGACCTGGCCAGCTACTACACCGAAGTTGGCGTGCGCTGCCGCTACATGCACTCCGAGATCGAAACGCTGGAGCGCATTAAACTGCTGCGCGACCTGCGCCGCGGCGAGTACGACGTGCTGATCGGCATCAACCTGCTGCGCGAAGGGCTGGACTGCCGGAGGTTTCGCTGGTCGCAATTTTGGATGCCGACAAGGAAGGCTTCCTCCGCTCGCAGGGCTCGCTGATCCAAACCATCGGCCGGGCGGCACGCCACGTCGAGGGGCGTGCGATTTTGTACGCCGATAAGATGACCGACTCCATGCAGCGCGCCATCGACGAGACCAACCGCCGCCGCGAGAAGCAGGAACTCTTCAACGAAGAAAACGGCATCACGCCCATGTCCATCATCCGCCCGCTGGACATGGCGCTGGCCGGAATCGTGGCCGCCGACTACGCCGACCTCGTGGAAGAAACCGCCGGCATCCCCGACTTCGCCACCCAGGCCGAGCTGGACGCCTACATCGCCAACTGAATCCGACATGCGCGAAGCCGCCAAAAAATTCGAATTCGAACGCGGGACTTTTTCTTCTGCGCGTAGGAGGACGTCCGACACAGAATGGAAAAGCGCTGGATTGGCAACCCCTGGAATGGAACCCGAGCAGACTCATCGGCGCCTTGATCTTCGGGGCCGGATGGGCCCTGGCGGGGACCTGTCCCGGCACAGCCCTAACCCAGATCGGCGAGGGCAAAGTGGTGGCGCTCTTCACGGTGGCCGGCATCTTCGTGGGTGTCTGGCTTTATAAGAAGTATCCACCCATGGGCAATCCCAAAGACGACCAGGTTTGCTGAGGAACTTTTTAACCGCTTTTGGGATATTCCTGGCTGTTCTAGCTTTGCCTTTTTGGGTCCTGGCCCAGGAAGGGAATACCTGGCGTTCCTCCGATCCCGACACTTCTGTCGCCCATTTACCCACCAAGATGCTCAACGACTTTCCCAACCTTTTCGCCCCGGAGAACGCCATCCCTTTCACGGTGGGAACCTGGGCGACCGCCGGCGATTGGCTCTATGTTCGATAAAACGGAACACCCTGGCCAAGAACTTGAAAAGCCTCAATCTGTATCCCGGTGGAATTTCGGGGATTTCTACGGCGAGGGTTGGGTCGAGGGTTTTTCCGCCGTGGGCTGCTGGTCGATCGGCGGCATTGCCCAGGACGCCAAGACCCAGGAATTCGGGAGGGACCTGACGGAGGCCTTGATCGAGCTCACGATCCCGGTGGAAGGGCTCAAGTATTCAGTGGGACGTACCAGGCCGGATGGAATTGCACAACACCTCGTTCCCTTCGGGCCATACCATCACGGCTTTCTGTGTAGCCCCGGTTTTCGAGAAATATTGGGGTCCTGAAGCGGGGATTCCGGCATACGCCTTCGGGGTCGTCACCGCCGCGGCCAGGGTAGCGGGGTACCATCACTATTTTTCGGACGTGGTCGCGGGAGCGACCATGGGGTATCTAATAGGAAGTTCGGTGGTCTACGGT
>CAWBFL010000150.1:0-4705 GCA_963787905.1 uncultured Acidobacteriaceae bacterium
TCACCTCGCCCAAGCTGGGCGATCGCCGTTCAAGCCCGGGGACGAGGTGCATGACCGTTGCCGCCGGCTTTCCCACCACGGTCAATCCCATCTTTCAGAACCGCTGGTTCCTGTATTCGTCGATGTAACTCTCCCGACCTACGAAATCGACGTAACCAAGCTCGAGGCCGCTCTACAGCCCCCGGACCAGGGCGGTCATGATCGCCCACACCCTGGGCAACGTCTTCAACATCGACGCCGTCTCCGCATTCTGCACGAAGCACAACCTGTGGCTGATCGAAGATTGCTGTGACGCACTTCGGCTCGACTTGGAAGGGCCGCAAGGTTGGCACCTTCGGCGACATCGCCACCGTCAGCTTCTATCCCGCGCACCACATCACCATGGGCGAGGGCGGCGCCGTCCTCACCGACAAGCCCAACCTCCAGGTGCTCATCGAAGTCTTCCGCGACTGGGGCCGCGATTGCTGGTGCGAGCCCGGCAAGGACAACACCTGCGGAAAGCGCTTCGACTGGCAGCTCGGCGACGCTGCCCTGCGGCTACGACCACAAGTACACCTACTCGCACATCGGCTACAACCTCAAAGCTACCGATATGCAGGCGGCGCTGGGGCTCTCGCAGATTGCCAAGCTCCCCGATTTATCAGCGCCGCAAAGCAGAACTTCCCTACCTGCATCGGCGCTTGCGCCGCTTGGAAGACGCCTCATTCTTCCCGAGGCCACCCCCGATCCGACCCAAGCTGGTTCGGTTTCCCCATCGGCGTCAAGCCGGACGCACCCTTCACGCGTGATCAGCTCATCCGCGCGCTTGAATCGCAGAAGATCGGCACCCGCCTGCTCTTTGCCGGCAATCTGCTCCGCCAGCCCGCCTATGAGGGATGCGAGTATCGCGTCACCGGCGAACTGCCCAACACCGACTTCGTCATGAACCAGGTCTTCTGGATCGGCGTCTTTCCCGGACTCACCCGCGAGATGCTGGACTTCATCGCCAGGACAGCGACCGACTTTATCGGCACCGTCAAGAGTGGGCTGGTCGTAGCCTAAACGTCGCGCCGTTCCCGCGGCGGCGATAGCAGCTTGACGGTGATCACCATTGCCGGCACCAAAAACGCGAACGATCCCAGCACCCACATAATCACCGCACCCAGCACCTGGTCGGTCAGCACCGGAATGCCGAACGGATTCGGGTGGTTCACGTAGTACGGGTAAACCGGCCGGTCGCAAAATGTGAGAAATCCCGAGAGCATGGTCATCACGATATCGGCCAGCGCCAGGTAGAGCAGGGCGCCCCAGTTGTTGGGCCGTTTCTCCGCGGGCCACGGCCGCAGAATCGTCCACCAGAAAAGCAGTGACGTACCGAGAAAGCACAGATGCTCCACGCCGTGCCACGTCTCATTCTCCAGCGCGAGGTCGTACGCTGCGGGCATATGCCATCCGAGATACCCGACATTCATAGCCAACCACGCAACCGCTGGCCTCACGAGCCATCTTCCGAAGCTCCGTAGTGAGCGCACGCGCAGCAGCGGCCCCAGGATCCAGCGCAGCAACGGCCGAGGCAGACCCCGTAGCAGCGGGACCACCGGCAATCCGTAGAGCAGCAGCATGGGGATGGCCGACATCAGCAGCAGATGCTCCACCATGTGAACCGTTAGCAGGGAATCCGCGAATCCATCCAGAGGAGAAGCCACGGCAATCCAGAGAATCACCAGGCCGCCGACAAACGACATAAGCCGCAGATCGTCGAACTGCGCGCGTCGCGTCTTCCGCAGGGCCATCCATCCGCGCACATACACGACCGCGGTGATCGCAATCGACAAAGTCAGCCAGATTGGAAGCGACCACTCGGCGAAGATCTCACGTGCAGCGTCTGACATCGGTTATGGCGTCTTCGGCGCCGGTTGCGGTACAGCTTGAGCGGGTGGGGTTACGTCGGCATGAGTCAGCACACGCGAGGCATCGATGGCGGGTGCGAGGTCGCCGTGCAGTGTCATCAGGAAGCGCATCAGCGCCTTGGTCTCCGCCGGGCTCAGCGCATTGCCGTAGGCAGGCATGTTGCCTCCGCCCTGCAGCACTTGGCGGATAATCTGGTCCTCGGTCATGTGCGACGCAACTTCATCCAGCGCCGGTCCGCGCTGCCCGCCAACGCCATTCAGCGAGTGGCAGTTTCGACATTGCTTGTCCTGCAGCACCAGTGCTCCCTGGCGCTCCAGCGGTGTGCTGTTGTGCAGGTACTTCGCGGGGATGGGAGCGCTCGTCCATGCGTCCATGATCGGACTCCATGGCGTATAGGTGCCCAGCCGCGTGAAGATGCCCAGCGTCACCGCAATCACCGAGACCATCAGCACCGCAACCGGCCTCCGCGCCCAATGCCGTTCGCCCTCGCCCGCAAACAGCGGCAACAGCAGCATGCCCGCGATGGCAAGTACGGGCGCGATCAGAATCACGGGAGTCTCCAGCGACGCAGGCAGGAACGCCAGCAGCGCGTAGATCCAGAGAAACGCGAAGTCGGGCTTGGGAACCGTTTGGATGATCGTCGGGTCAGGCGTCCCGGTCGGCCCGAAGGGGCCGAAAAAGAACGCGCACGCCATCACGGCAAAGATGATCGCCGCTGCAAAAATCGCGTCTTTCCATGCTGCGTCCGGCACAAACGGAATACCCGTCTTCACGACCAGCTCGTGGTACTCGCGCTCGTAGGTCGCCTTGCTCACAATCCGTCCAGGCATCGGCCAGTCGCTGACGCCGTGCTTGAGGGTCATGAAAATGTGGATGAAGGCGAAGCTCAGCAACAGCCCCGGCACCACAAACACATGCAGCGTAAAGAAGCGTGAAAGCGTCGGCCCCGCCGATGATCGGGCCGCCCAGCAACAGGTGCACCAGAGGCTCCCCAATCAGCGGTACTCGGCTCATGATCGAGGCGCCGATGCCGAGACCCCAGTACGCATCTTGGTCGAAGCGCATCACCTGCCCCGTGAAGGCCATCCCCAGCGTCAGCAGCAGCAGCCCGACGCCGACCATCCAGGTCAGTTCGCGCGGGAATTTGTACGCCCCGAACAGGAAGCACCTGCACTACATGGATCAGCACAATGGCGATCATGAAGTCCGATCCCCAGCCGTGCAGTGCGCGCAGATACCACCCCAGTGCGATGCTGTGGTTCAAAACACCCAGGCTCGCCCATGCTTCATTGGCCGACGGGCTGTACACCAACGCCAGCAGAATCCCGGTCACCACCTGCAGCAACAACAGTACGGTCGCCGCACTGCCAAACACATACCACCAACTCGAATTGTTCGCGGGTGTTGGATGTGCGGCGGCTTTGCTGAGCGGCGCAATGAGCCCCAGCCGACTCTCCAGCCATTCGTATGCGGCAAGTGCGCGTTGCTTCAAACTGGCCATTGCTTTCTGACCTCGTGGCCGCGGACGCGGTTTCGCAATGCGACGGGCGCAATCTGGGTCAGCGGCTCTTGCTTGCAGGATGCCTCCGTCGCTAGCGTCGGCATGTCTCCGCGTGGATGACCAGCGAATTCCCGTCGATCCGGTATTTGTATTCGAAGAGCCCCGCTCCGGAGGGCCCGATGCCCGGCTCCCATCTTCGTAATATGCACCTCCGTGACAGGGGCACAGGAACAGTTCGACTGCGCGAACCACCGCACCGGGCATCCCAGGTGCGCGCAGTTGGAATCGCGAACACCTGAAACTGCTGTGTGAGATGCGCGCACCCAGCAGGCGACCTGGCCGTGTCGCCGTCGTCGAAATTGGCAACCGGGCTGCGAAATTCCGCCAGCCGCGTCTCGCCTACGGGAAAGTCGTCAATGCCGCCCAGAGCGATCCACGACCCCGTATTCGAGCCCTTCTTCAGTGCCGGCCCCAGTAAACATACCACCAGCGGCACCGCCAGTACGGCGCCGACAGCCGCATTCAGCATCACCGACAGTCAAAGCGATGTGGCGAAAGAAGTCCGCCCTCGCACCAAATAAGCGTTCCTATTGGCATACGGTGGAATACGAAGTTGACGCGTTTTTGAAAAACGCGATCCTCATTCATACCCACTTGGGATATCCCGCGTACGTGGCCGATTTGAGGAACAGTTAACGGCTGCTCGATGCAAACAATTGCAATGCCCTTGGTGGGGGCGACCTCACCCTTGCCGTTCGATCCGGATGAATCGGTCCACGACGTTCCGCCAGTGCAAACGCCTAGAATGACTTCTCCCAGCATCGAAATGCGACTCGATCAAATCATGGCGACAATTCGATCAACGAATGCCGCTTTCGTCTGCATTTTGGCGACAGATGTCCGCGATACGATTTTTCTGGCGGAAATGCTCAAGGTGCAATGCCCCCACGTTCAATTGATCGTGATGGAACCCGACCTGCTGCTGACGCATCCCAGCTATACCGATAGCCTTCGCGGCGCCATTGTTGCCAGCAGCTATCCGCTTTTCCCGGAGGGGCTGATGGCGTGCTGCCATAGCAACTCGCTTCCAATTTTGGGAGGGCAGGCTCAATACGGTATTTATAACGCACTTCTTTCAACGTGCCTTGTATCGAGAGGGTAGCGGCCTCGCGACGTCAACCCCGGTCAGTCGTCTTGTGATGAACGACGTTAGTAATAATCATAAGTTCACAGGCGAGCACTTGGCGGGACTCGTTAATGAAAATGGCATCTTGAGCCCCGAGTCTGGATGCACACGGTGGGGTATGACTGCTT
>CAWBFL010000151.1:0-6724 GCA_963787905.1 uncultured Acidobacteriaceae bacterium
GAAAAGATGCTGGTTGAAGGAGCTGAGCTGGCCGTCGAGCCAGCCGGTGGAGCCGCCGTTGGGGGTGAGGAAGGTGGTGGCAACCTTGTAGTTGCCGTCCTCGCCGAGGGAGCAGTCGAGCAGGTATTGTTTGCCGGGCTGGACGCTGAAGTCAACCTGCACGTAGCCGGTGGCGCCGTAGAGGATGGAGTCGGTGAGGGTGGGGGTGTCGACCTCGAAGCCGACGGTTTGGTTGTAGGACTCGATCTGATACTTGATGGTCTGGACGTAGAGCTTTATTTCTCCGGGTTTGATGCCGAGCTTGGGCGCGAGACGCATGATGTCGCCGGGGGCGAGCGGGGAGGGGTGCGGATGCATGCGGACGGCGGTGGGGCGGGGGCGCGCTTCGGCGGCGGGATTGGGGGAGGGATGGAAGCCGGGTGGCGGCGGCTCGGTGAGGCGGATTTCGGGGGTTTGGGCGCGGGCGGAGGTAACGGCGAGAGCGGCAAAGAGCAGGGCGAAGGGAAGAGAGGCAAGACGGGGCATGGCGCGGTCCTTTCCTGAGTCGGGAGTGGGCGCGGCCGGGGCCGGATGCTGCGCAGAGGAAGGTGGCCGCGCAGACAGGCTAGCATGGCGGGGTGACGGAAGAAACGGGCGGAGGCCGTCAGCTAAGGCCCAGCAGTTGAAACTCGCCGTCGTATCCTTCCATCTCCTCTTCGACTTCGCCGGGACCGCGGCGCAGGAGGGTGAGGGCGGTATGGAGGGTGAGGGCGATGAGAATTGGCAGCAGCAATTTGAAGGGGTGCTTCTCGATCAGCATCTCGGCGACGACGGTGAGGCTGACGAACAGGGGAAAGACGCCGAGATAGAGCGTGAGTACGAGGGGGAAGCTGGTCTTACCGGGCATTCTGGGTTGATTGAAGGGCACGGTCTGTTGCGAGAAGAAGAAGGTGTCGATCAACAGGACCGCGAGACATAGGCCGCACACGGCCTGGACCAGGAGCTGACGGGTGTTCCACCCGAAGGCGCACAGGGCAGCCAGCACCGAGGCGAGCAGGCCCAGGGCGCAGAGGAAGACCCATTTGCGCGCGGCGGCCGCGCACTCGCCGGTGTAGACGCCGGTGATGCGAAAGACCCATCGAGCGGGGAGGTTTTGCGGGAAGGCGAAGGCGACACGCAGGCCGGCGATGAGCCAGAACAACAAGAGGGGCAGGACCGCATGGAGTCCGGGATAGGAGAGGCTGGGCTGCAAGGTGTCGTGGTCGATGCGGAAGGTGAGCGCGAAGGCGATGGCGAGTGCCAGTCCGATTCCGCCGTACATCGCGAGATAGACCTGGTAGCGATTGTTGCGGGCGATGGTCTGGCCGATGAAGTGGAAGACGGCGCGCTCGCCAGGACGCCGGACCAGGGTGTGTACGATGCGGGCGAGAAGGCGGGAGGGCTGCTTGCTTCGGCGCGCGGCTCCTTCGATTGCCATCTTGCGCATGCGTATCCAGGCCAGGGGATACGTCAGGACGGCGACTGCAGCCGCCGCTGCCGTAGCGCGAAGGGCATCGTGTGCCATTGGCTGGGCGAAGGGGGGTGCGGCGTCGCCATGGAGGAGGGTCTGATAGACGCCGAGGAACCAGACCGGGGGCATCCAGCGCGCGATGCGGAACGGTGGAGTAAGCAGAGCCAGCATGGCATTGCCGAAGATGAAATACTGCAGCACCAGCAGCGCGAGCCCAGTAACGGCGAGCAACTGAAGAATCGAGGAGACCATGCGAAAGCGCGCGGCGTCGAGCACGCAGAGGAGCAGGCCGCCGAGCGCGAGGATGAGACATGCGGCGAAGGTTCCGGCGAGCAGGACTGCGGCGGCGTGGGCGTAGATCTGGCGGAAGAAGTCGCCCTTGCTGACGGCAGGCAACATGACGATGCCGAAGGCGTTTGAAGCGACGAGGAAGAGGGTGAGGAAGGCGAAGAGCGCGGCGGCTTTGGCGGCCAGCATGTGCAGGGGCTTGATGGAGAGCGGCGAGAGGACAAGGAAGTCGAGGCGGTCGGGGAAGAGCATCTCCCACTCGAAGATGGAGACTGCGGCCATGACCACGAAGGAGGTGAGCACGAAGAAGTACTGATCGTGCATGGCGTTCCAGGGAGACTGCGGGTACTGATTCTGCAGATAGAAGGCGACGCGCATGCCGGGGACCATGACGATGGCGAGAGCGCGGACGACCGTGGTCTGGGTGTCGGCGTCGACCTGGACGGAGTCGTTGTCGAAGAAGCGGCGGAAGAAGTGGTGGATGAGGATGCGGGTGACTCGGGATTGATTTGCGCGGGACTGGATACTTTGCGATTGCTCAGCCATGACGCACCTTCATGGCGGCGACCAGGTCGCGGGCGACTTGCTCGGTGTCGGTCTGCTGGACGAGCTGGGCGAAGACGCTCTCCAGCGTGGGCAGGGACATGAGTTGGGTGAGATCCCGGGGCGCGGCGTCGGCGACGACTTCGCCACTGGACAGCACGATGACGCGGTCGCAGACGCGCTCGACGGTTTCGAGGACGTGCGAGATATAGAGGATGGCCTTGCCCTCGCGCGCGAGCAGGATGAGGAGATCCTTGAAGAGGCGCGCGGAGATCGCGTCGAGGCCGGAGAGCGGCTCGTCGAGGATGATCAGCGTCGGGTTGTGGAGGAGCGCGGCGGCGATGAGGACGCGTTGCTTCATGCCCTTGGAGTAGTCGGCGAGCGCGGCGTACTGCGCGGTTTCGAGCGAGAGAAGTTGGAGCAGGGTGCGGGCTTTGTACTCGATGAGTTGCTCCGCCATGCCGCGGAGCCGGCCGACGAGCTGCAGGTACTCGAGGCCGGAGAGGTGGGTGTAGACCTGCGCCTCCTCGGGGACGTAGCCGAGCTGGGTGCGATAGGTGGCGAGGTTGTCGTGGATATTGCGGCCGGCGAAGAAGATCTTGCCCTTGGTGGGCTGGATCAAGCCGATGATCATTTTGACGGTGGTGGATTTGCCGGAGCCGTTGGGGCCGAGATAGCCGAGGACCTCACCGGGTTGGAGGGTGAAGCTGACGTTCCAGACTGCGGGGATTCCGCGGTATCGCTTGGTGACGTGGTCGAGCTGGAGCATGGGCCCTCCCTATGTAGTAGACTACTTGTGATAGCATACTACATAGCATATGAACACGCCTCGTCTCTCGCACAGTGCGGCTCTTATTTTGAAGGCGCTGAGCCTTGGGTATTGTTTTGGGTTGGACGTGATGGAAGCGACGGGGCTGCCAAGCGGGACGGTGTATCCTGCGCTGCGGCGGCTGGAGCGCGACGAGCTGGTGGAGTCGAAGTGGGAGCCGGAGGAAGAAGCGGTGGCGAAACAGCGGCCGGCGCGGCGTTATTACGAGGTGACGCGCGCGGGCAAGGCTGCGGCGTTGGCGGCGACGCAGCGTTATCCGCTGCTGGCGCATCTGGTTCCGGAGAAGCGGTCATGAGCCCGCATTTGGTGTCGCCGCTGCCGTGGTTCGATCGCAACCTGCTGCGGGCGGTGGAGAAGCTAGTGCCTGCGGAGGAGCGCGAGGAGTGGTCGAGGACGTGGCGGGCCGAACTGTGGCACATGCACCACCGGGTGGGCCAGGATAGGAATTTCGGGATCACGGTGGACCTATCGATTGGACTGGTATGCGATGCGCTGTGGCTGCGGACCGATAGCTGGGGGCGCGCGCTGAGCGGAACGCCGGCGCTGTGCCTGGCTTCGTTAGCTGGACTGTGCGGACTGGCGATGCTGCTGGGGCTGGCGCTGAGCGGAAGCTGGCGAGCGTTTGCGATCTATGCGCGCGGGCCGTTCGAGCGCTCGGTGTTTGCGGCGGGGCTGGTGTTGTTCGTCAGCTTTGCGACTACCGCGTTGCGTGGGCATATCGAGCAGGGAACGGCGAGCAAGGGATTGAACGGGCTGAAACGGCGGCTATTTTTTGCGGCGAAGTCGGGGATGGTGCTGCTGCTGGCGTGCCTGCTGAGCGCGGACCTCTGCCGGCCGGTCTTCGGGTACTTTCCGGTGTGGGCGGCCGCGCTGCAACTGCTGCTGTTTGTGCCGTTCGCGCTGGTGGGGCTGCGGTGGGCGTTTGGCGACCAGGAGCGGCGCTGCCAGCAGTGCCTGCGGTCGCTGGCGGGGCCGGCGCGGGTGGGGCGGCCCTCGCACAATTTGCTGGAGTGGAATGGGACGGAGCTGGCGTGCAAGCAGGGGCATGGGCGGCTGAACGTTCCGGAGATGGAGACGAGCTGGTGCGACCGCAGCCAGTGGGTGGATCTGGGGCCGGTGTGGGAGTGAGCCGGGCCGCGGAGAATTGGCCGGCGCCGAAGCGGGTGGGGTGGACGAACGAACGCTGAGGATGAGTGGGTCGAAGGTGGGGGCTGGAACATCCAATGCCTCCGGCTGCGATTGGCGTGGCGGGAAACCCGGGAGAGAACGATGACGAAGCAGATGGAGCTGGGCGGCAGCTACGCGCTGGCCGGAACGAACGTGAAGCGAATGGGCTATGGCGCGATGCAACTGGCAGGGCCGGGAGTTTATGGGCCGCCCAAGGATGTGGATGGCGCGATTGCGGTGCTGCGGGCGGCGGTGGAAGCCGGGGTGGACCACATCGACACCAGCGACTTCTATGGGCCGCACGTGACGAACCAGCTGATCAAGCGGGCGCTGCATCCGTATCCGAAGGAACTGGTGATTGTGACCAAGCTGGGGGCGCGGCGGGGCGAGGACAAGTCGTGGAACCATGCGCGCACGCGGCAGGATCTGATCGACGGGGTGCATGACAACCTGCGCAACCTGGGCGTGGACGCGCTGGACGTGGTGAACATGCGGGTGGGCGGATTTACGGCGCCGGAACGCGGGCTCGATTGAGGAGCAGGTGACGGTGCTGGCGGAGTTGAAGCAGCAGGGGCTGATCCGGCATATCGGGGTGAGCAACGTGAACGCGGAACAGATTGCGGAGGCGCAGCGGATTACGGAGATTGCGTGCGTGCAGAACTTCTACAACGTGGCGAACCGGGCGGACGATGGGCTGATCGACGAGCTGGCGGGGCAGGGGATCGCGTATGTGCCGTTCTTTCCGCTGGGCGGGTTTACGCCGCTGCACTCGAACGTGCTGGATGGAGTGGCGGCGCGGGTGGGGGCTACTCCGATGCAGGTAGCGCTGGCATGGCTGCTGCAGCGGTCAGGGAACATTCTGCTGATTCCGGGGACGAAGTCGGTGGGGCACCTGAAGGAAAATCTGGCGGCGGCGGAGATGCGGTTGCCGGCGGAGATGGTCGAGGAACTGGATGGGATTGGCGGAGAGAAGTAGGGAGGTTTGAAGCTTCCCACGCGCTGGGGCGAATTCGCTTTCACCCCCCACCCCCACCCCCCGTACTTAAGTCCTGAAAGTACATGATTTACGGGGGTTAAGTCCGGATCGGGTCCGGACCACTTTGGGGACTTGGCGGCGGCTGGAAGTGTCGACAGCGGTTCTGCGGACGCTCGATCCGATGGGCGCGAACCGTCCTGCGGGGTGCGCACGACACTTTTGGCCCTTTCATTGAGTATATCGCGCCTGACAATGGTGCGGGTTGTGGAAGGATGGGTGTTGACTCTTTGAATTGTGCGAGATGAGATTGATTGGCGGGACCGGCCGGGTCGACGCATGCCTATTTCACGTTGACGAAGTGCATGGCGTGTCCGTCGCGAGCCTCAACTGAGACGTTATCGAGCGTGAGGGCGCGAACGTTGCAGGCTATGAAACCGTGCACTCCGATGGCCGTGACATTCTCCAGGCGGATGTTTTCCAGCGGACTTTCGGGCAGGCCTGCGAGATAGATCGCGTTGCCACCGACGGTGTCTATGGTGATGTTCTGGAAGAGCAGGTTGCGGATGACGGGCGTGCTCTCGTCCCTGGGCATGGTTTCGCTGAGGTCCGGCTCGGCGATGCCATAGTACTGATCGACGTAGAGCGCGCCGCGGTACCATTGGCCATCCTTGATGGCCTGATTCTGATTCGCTAAAGGTGCAGTCGCGGTAGGTGACATTCTCGATGAAGCTGCCGCGGCCGCGCGGAGCCTTCACACTGGCCAGGCTGAAGGCATCTTGGAAGACGCAGTCTTCGACGAGCACGTTGCGCAGGCCGCCGGCCATCTCGCTGCCCATGGCCACGCCAAAGCCGCTGGTGAAGAGGCAATGGCTGATGCGCACGTTTTCGGTGGGTATGCCGACGGCGCGGCCTTCGGCGTCGCGGCCTGATTTAAGGGCAATGCAATCGTCCTCGCTGGCGATGTGACTGTTGAAGATGAAGACGTCGCGGCAGGAGTCGGGGTCAATTCCGTCGCCGTTCACGATGCCCGGATATTTGGTGAAGATGCTGACGCCGTTGATGGTGACACCGCTGCAGTAGATCGGATGGACGCACCAGAAGGGAGACTGTTGATCGGCGCCGAATGATGTAGCCTTTGGTATTGTGGAATCAGACGAGGAGCCCGGCGTGGCCTTCTGGTGAGGCCGGCGGCGTGCAGGGTGATGCTGTTCGACGGACGCGCCCTAGTGGTGACGGCGATCGGTGAGTGGGGCGCTGCGGCGTGGCGACGAGGCTTTGTGTATAGGCGTGCGCTCCGCAGTGGGGTTTGATGACGGGGAGAGGCGCGGGAATCGGAGCGAGGAGGACGGTGGTTTTTTGAGATCCGGGAGTGTGATTGTTCGTTCTTCGAGGAAGTATATGGAACTGAGCCGAAGGAGATGGCACAACATAA
>CAWBFL010000152.1:0-62895 GCA_963787905.1 uncultured Acidobacteriaceae bacterium
CCCGAGCTCGTCATCCGTCGCGCCCGCGTCACCTGCACCGCCGGCGCCGCCCCTGCCTGCTCGCTCCACTTCACCAACACCCGCGAATTCACCACCGCCGAGCAGGCTCGCCGCGACGCCCTTCGGTCTCCCCTGCCCTGAACCTCACCGCTTGGCCAAAACAGCGCCCCACTCCTCCCGCGCCACATCCCGCGCATGCCCCGCCCAGGTGCATCTGCGCGCCGCTCACCCGGTCGCCCACCACCCCATACCGGGAGTGTTCCTGGAACCCGAACAGCGCGTCAGCCACGCCGCCGCATCAGCCACATTCCCGTCGCTCACATGCGGCAAAATCGCGTCCACGAGCGCCGACCGGCCCGCATCGCCCCGCTCCAGACATCCACCAGCCGACAACTGACAACTGAGAACTGAGAACTGAGAACTGACAACTGACAACTGACAACTGAAACTGAGAACTAATCTACTTCCGCAGCAGCCCCCGCCCATCCATCCACTCCACAAACACCTGCGCCCAGTCCGCCACCGCTCCATGCTGGCTCAGCCGCAGCCCGAACCCATGCCCCACGCCCGCATACTCGTGCAGCTCCGCCGACACCCCAGCCTTCTTGAACGCCAGAAACAACTGCGGCAGCACCTGCGCGATCCCCGGCTGATCGTCCGCCCCGCACAGCATAAAGGCCGGCGGCGTGTCCTTGCTCAGCCTCGCCACAATCTCCGGCTTCAACTGCGGCGCCGCACCCGTCCCCGGCGCAGCACCCGCCGCGGGAGCCACACCCAGCCCGCCCGGATACATCAGCGCCTCAAACGCCGGCTTGTCGCTCTGCTGGTCGATCGCGTCGCCCGCGCCCTCCGTAGCACTCGGCGGCGCTCCGTCCGCGTGGAACCGCGTCGCCGCCATCACCGCCAGCTCCCCGCCCGCCGAGAATCCCATCACCCCAACCCGCGCCGGATCGATGCCCCACTCCGCCGCCCGCGCCCGCACCAGCCGGATCGCCCGCTGAATATCGTCCAGCTCGTTGCCCTCCACCGTATACGTCGAGCCCGGCTCATGCGCCAGCCGGTACTTCAGCACGAACGCCGCCACGCCATGCCCGCTCAGATACTTCGCAACATCGTAGCCCTCGTCATCCACCGTCAGCTTGTAGTGCCCGCCCCCCGGCGCAATAATCACTGCCGCCACCGGCGTACCCCGGCCTGCGCCCGCCGCGTGCACCAGGTACGGCGCAATCGACGGGTTGTTCACCGTCGTCACACTCCGCTCATTGTCCGCATTCGTCGTCACCACCTCGGGCGCCGTCTTGCCCTCGCTCCCCGGAGCACCATTCGCCCACAGCGGCACCGCCGCATGCGGATTCACCGGCGCTGCCGCCGGAGCCGCCGGCTGCCCCATCCCTGCCGCTGCCATCCCCGCCGCCATCCCGCACACCACCCACACCCGCTTCATCGTTGCGCGCATCGCCTCACCTCGCCCGCAACTATACCGCGCATCCACCACCGCACGCCACTCGCGCAACCTGAGCAACTAGCAACTAGCAACTGAAAACGATCACTTGCCCTTGTAGTCCTGAAACAGCTCGGGAAACTGCGCCTGCAGCGCATGCACCTTCGGAATATCGCACACCTGGATATACGGATTGTCCGGGTTCTTCTCCGCATAATCCTGGTGATAGTCCTCCGCCTCATAGAACGCGTCCAGCGGCACCACCTGGGTCACAATCGGCCGCGGAAACGCCTTCGCCCGATCCAGTTGCGCAATGTACGCCTTCGCCACCTTCTCCTGCTCCGGAGTCGTATAGAAAATCACCGACCGGTAGCTCGTCCCCACATCCGGCCCCTGCCGGTTCAACTGCGTCGGATCGTGCACCACGCTGAAGAACACCCGCAGCAGCGTGCCATAGCTGATCTTCGCCGGATCGAACACCACCTTCACGCTCTCCGCGTGCCCCGTCGTCTCGCTCGACACGGCCCCATAGTTCGCCGTCTCTTTCGTCCCGCCCGAGTAGCCCGCCCAGGTCTTCTCCACGCCCTTGATCCGCTCATACGTCGTCTGCACGCCCCAGAAGCATCCGCCCGCAAACACCGCCGTCTCCATGTGCGCCCCCGTCCCGGATGCGGGATGAGCCTCATCCAGCACCGGCGCCGGCAACCGCTCCGTCCTCACCTGTCCAAACACCATAAACTTCACCCCCATCGCCACGACCGCTACCAGCAAAATCCCCACGACCGCCGCACTCGCCTTCGAACCCATCACCCCACCTCGCATCCTTTAGACATATCCCTGAGCAGAAAGATTCGCCCTTCGCATCCAGCTTGCGGCCATCGGAGCACCACGCGCAGCCGTATACACGCCCCGAAGTGGCCGGCCGTCGGGAGCACCGACGCGAAGGCATTCACACGCCTCTGCTGCTTCGCTTCGTCCTCCCGTTGGTCGGCACAGAATCCCGTCTGCGACCGTCGGGAGCACCACCGCGAAGCCCAACACCCGTCACGAAGTGACCCTGTATCTCGATAAAGCAATTCACCAGACTCACCGCGGCCGGCGTCACTCCCTGGATCCGGCTCGCCTGCCCCAGCGTCCGCGGCCGAACCCGCCCCAGCGTCTCCACCATCTCGCGGCTCAATCCCGAGCACGCCGCATAATCGAACCACTCCGGAATCACCCGCGCCTCATCCCGCTTCAGCTTCTCCATCACCTTCTTCTGCTGCTCCAGATACCCCGCGTACTTGATCTCCGTCTCCACCGTCTTCATCTCGTTCCTCACCCACGCCGGCAACTTCCACGAGCCCGGGTGCCCCATTCGTGACGGCTCTATCGTCACGGGTGGGGACTGCACCCACTCCCTCAACTCCGCCACACTCTCCATCATCTCCCGCAGCACCGGCCACAGCAACTCCACCGTCACCTCCGGCCGCTTCAGCGCCTGCGCATACGGAATCCCCGCCAGCCCATTCACCCGCTCGGCCGCCGCCTCGCCGCCAAGCTCTCGCACCGCCGCGCTGACCTGCTCACTCGCCGCCTCGCTCACCCGCTCCTTGCGCAGCAGCTTCTCAAACGCCGCCGCCCTTTCCATCTTCGCCTCGTACGCCGCCCACGCCGCGTCATCGATCAGCCCCAGCCTTCTTCCATGCGGAGTCAGCCGCCGGTCCGCATTATCAATCCGCAAGTGCAGCCGGAACTCCGCCCGCGACGTAAACATCCGGTACGGCTCATTCGTCCCCTTCGAGATCAAATCGTCAATCAATATCCCGGTATACCCCTCCGTCCGATCCAGCCAGAACCCCTCTTCACCCTTCACCGCGAGCGCCGCATTGATCCCCGCCATCAACCCCTGGCACGCCGCCTCCTCATACCCGCTGGTCCCGTTGATCTGCCCCGCCAGAAACAGCCCGTCATATTTCTTCACCTTCAGCGTCCGGTCCAGCTCCGTCGGGTCGATCGCGTCATACTCAATCGCGTACCCCGGCCGCAGCATCTCCGCATGCTCCAACCCCGGGATCGACCGCACCATCGCCGCCTGCACCTCCATCGGCAGGCTGGTCGACATGCCATTCACATACACCTCGTGCGTATTCAACCCCTCCGGCTCCAGGAAGAACTGGTGCTGCGTCTTCTCTGGAAAGCGCACAATCTTGTCCTCAATCGACGGGCAATAGCGCGGCCCCACCCCCGCAATCTGCCCCGTATACATCGGCGACCGGTGCGCATTCTCCTTGATCAGCCGCATCGTCTCCGGCGTCGTCGTCGCAATATAGCAACTCACCTGCCGCAACTCCGGCACCCACGCCTGCCCAGAAGAAGCCGTCATCTCGACCATGGATGCAGCCCCATCAGAAGCCGTCATCTCGACCGGAGGCGGCGCTTTTACCGCCGCAGTGGAGAGACCCCCGCATTGGTCTTCGCTCTCGCCCCTTCTCATCCCTGCCCTGAACGAAAACGGCGTCGGATCCGTATCCCCCGGCTGCTCCTCAAACTGTCGTCCAGTCAATCGTCCTTCCATCCAGCCGCGGCGGCGTCCCTGTCTTCAGCCGGCACTCCCGCAGCCCCAGCTTCTTCAGGCTCTCGCCCAGCAGCACGCTCGCCGGCTCTCCGCTCCGTCCCGCCGCATACTGCTGTTCTCCGCAATGGATCAGCCCATTCAGAAACGTCCCCGTCGTCACCACCACCGCGCCGGCCTCGACCACCCTTCCATCCCGCAGCCGCACCCCCGTCACCACCCGTTTCGAGTCATCGAAACTGCCGTCATCCCGAGCGAGCGCAGTGCGCGAGTCGAGGGACCCCCGCATTTGCTTTTCCTGAGAACTGACAACTGACAACTGACAACATCCTCCACCACCAGATCCACCACCTCCGCCTGCTTGATAAACAGCCCCTTCTGCCCTTCCAGCACCTCGCGCATCTTCACCCGGTACAGCGCCTTGTCGCACTGCGCCCGCGGCGACCACACCGCCGGCCCCCGGCTCGTATTCAGCAGCCGGAACTGGATCCCGCACGCATCCGCCACCTCGCCCATCACCCCGCCCAGAGCGTCCACCTCGCGCACCAGGTGGCCCTTGGCAATCCCGCCAATCGCCGGGTTGCAGCTCATCTGCGCAATCAAATCCAGGTTCAGCGTAAACAACGCCGTCCGCAGCCCCATGCGCGCCGCCGCCATCGCCGCCTCGCACCCTGCGTGCCCGGCCCCCACCACCACCACGTCGAACTGTTCCGTAAACGCCATCCCTCCCATTTTACGTGCGAATACCGCATCGCTCCTGCTCTCGAGAATCCATCCACTTAAAACACGGGCCGCTCATGGTTCTGCTCTAAGATGGGGGCGCCATTCAAAGCAGCCCCAACCAGCAGCGAATCCCGGGGAGTTAGAACCATGCGTTTCCGCAGTACCCTCCTGCTTGCACTTGTCCTTGGCCCGTCCGCCTTCAGCGGACTCGTTGCCCAGCCCCCCGCGGAAGATACCCCGTCCGCCGCGCCCTTCCCACCGGATACATCCGGCGCCCCCGTCCAAACCCTCCACGTCACCGCGCGCGAGGTCGTCGTCGACGTCATGGTCACCGACGCGCAGGGCGCCCCCGTCCACGGTCTCCAGCAATCCAATTTCACCGTCCAGGAAAACGGCCGCCCGCAGTTCATCCACAGCTTTCGCGAAATCTCCTCCACCATTCCCGTCGCCGAACCGCCTGCTCCCGTGCTCCCGCGAGGCGTCTACACCAATAGCCAGTCCACCCCCGCCAGCGGCCCGGTCAATATTCTCCTGCTCGACGCAATCCACTCTTCTCCCGCAGAGATGATCCACACCTTACAGGCCGCGTCCGGCTACATCTCCGCCATGCCCAAAGGCACCAAGGTCGCCATCTTCTGGCTCTCCGAGAGCGGCCTCCACCTGATGCAGGGTTTCACCTCCGACCCCGCCACCCTCATCCGCTCCTTGCACAACACCTCCATCGTGGTCGGCTCCGAACAGGAGCATCACACCACCGACTGGTACACCATCGACGCCCTCAACCAGATCGCTGCCTACGTTGCTGGCATCAAGGGCCGCAAGAATCTCCTCTGGTTCGTCATTGGGATGCCCGTCGACCTGATGCGCGATGGAGGCTACGGCTGGTCCCAACCCGGAAACCAACCCCCCGACATGGGCATGGTCCATCGCCTCATGGACGTCTACGAGCGCTTCACCGCCGAGCAGATCGCCGTCTCTCCTATCGACCCCGTCGGAGTCCGCACCCCGTCCGCCAACGGCCGGCCCGCCGCCCTCGGCCTCAACACCCTCAAAGTCGAAGCCGTCGCCGAGCAGACCGGCGGCGAGGCCTTCTACAACACCAACGACCTTAAAACCGCTATCGCCAAAGCCGTCGACGACCAGTCCCACTTCTACACTCTCTCCTACGTCCCGCAAAACCAGAAGGACGACTCCCGCTACCACACCATCAAGGTCGCCGTGGATCAGCCCAACCTCCACCTCGTCTACCGCCAGGGCTACAACGCCGAACGCCTTCCCACTCCCGACGCGCCCGCCCCCGGCCCCGACCTGCTCAAGGCCTCCATGCAGGGAGACACCCCCGCCCGCACCCAGATCCTCTTCGACGTCGGCGTCTGGCCCACCCCCGCGCCCGCCGGCGCTCCACCAGTTAAATCACCCAAATCGAAGACCGTCCGCTACGAGGTCCACTTCGGCTTCCCCTCCAGCCAGATCGCCTTCCTCGAAGACCCCGACGGAAACCTCAACGGCTCACTCCAATTCGAGATCGCCGCTTACAACGTCGACCGCAAACTCGTCGCCCACCTCTCCCAGACCGTCAAGCTCCCCCTCTTCCCCGTCGACTACGACGGCTTCCTCGCCAGGCCCTACCGCCTCAACCAGCAGATCGACCTGCCTCCCGGCCAGCTCTCCCTCCACGTCGGCATCCTGGACAACGTCTCCAGCAAAGTCGGCACCCTCGAAATCCCCCTCACCGTCCGCTGAATAACTCGAACCTGCCTGCTTTTCCACAAAAACCTTGTCAAGCCCCCAATCCCCCTATCTCTCACAAAACACAGCCAAAACTCGATGCAGATGAGTTTTACTCGAACCGCTATACTGGTAGGAGCGAGTTAAATCAGCAAGCCCGGCCAGCCGCCGGGCTTTTCCATTTAACGCACATAACCATCCTGTTTTCTTATTTTTAGCAATATCCCATTTGTTTTCTTATTTTTGCCGGCACCTCTTTTTCTATATGCCGGCAAACAGGCAACTTAGCCACACCCACCCCCCACCCCCCCCGGGGGGTACCCCAGGAGACACCACCCCATGCAGACCGCCATCGACCTCCACGCCACCGCCATCCCGCCCCACCCCATCCTCCCGCAACCCCAACCCACTTCCGCCCTCACGCCCGCCTTCCTCCGCCCCATCTTCCCCTTCACTCCGCCGGCCAACATCGCCGCCAACCTCCCTCACGTCCTCGCCGCCCTCGCCGCCGCCTCGCTCGCCGACACCCCCATGCTCCTGGTCGCCCTCGCCACCATCCGCGCCGAAGCCGAATCCTTCCTCCCCCTCACCGAAGCCCCCTCCCCCTTCAACACCTCGCCCGGCGGCCCTCCCTTCGACCTCTACGATCGCCGCAAAGATCTCGGCAATCTAGCCCCGCCCGACGGCGCCAACTTCCGCGGCCGCGGCTTCGTCCAGCTCACCGGCCGCGCCAACTACACCCGCTACGCCCGCGAGCTCTCGCTGGATCTCGTCGCCAACCCCGCCCTCGCCGCCGAGCCCGCCATCGCCGCCCAGCTCCTCGCCCGCTTCCTCGCGGAAAAGCAGCTCCCCATCCGCCGCGCCCTCGCCGTCCCCCCTCCCGCCGGTCCAGACCTCGCCCACGTCCGCCGCCTCGTCAACGGAGGCAGCAACGGCCTCGACCGCTTCACCGCAGCCTTCGCCACCGGCGCCCGGCTGCTCGCCGCCCTCGACCGCCAGCCACTGACCAGTCCGAACCAAGTCCAGACTTAACTAGTTTATTTTGAATACTTTGGTACTTTCCACCCCCCCATCCCCGCGCGCTCTTGCGCTATGGGTAGGGTCCGCCTACTTCAGCACGTACGCCACCGCCGGAGCCGCCGCCGGCGCCGGGACCTTCGGCAGCTTGCTCGTGTCGAACTTCGCCGCGCCCGTCAGCCCCGTTCCCGTCACCTCCGCCGTCGCCAGCAGCGGTCCCGCGAAACCCGTCACCTTAATACCGCTCAGCTGCACGTTCTTCACATACGCCAGCTCGATTCCCTTCCTGCACGTCCCCGTAATGTTCTCCAGCGTCAACCCGTCCAGCGGCTTCTGCGGGTCCATCCGCACCGCGTCCACCAGCATCGGCACGTCCGTCACCCGCATATTCGAGAAGCGGAAGTTCTTGAACAGCGGAATCCCCGCCTCGCCCACCACATCCGCAACCCCATCGTCCTTGCCCGTGCTGGTATTCGTAATCTGCAGAAAGCCCTGCCCCATCCCCGACACGTCGCAGTCCGTCGCGCTCACATCCTCCACAAACGCCCCGCGCCCCACCCGGCTCTTGATAAAGATCGCGTGCGACCGCGCGTGCACGAACCGGCACTTCTCAATCCGCACCCCGCGCACTCCCGCCGAGGTCTCGCTGCCGATCCCGATGCACGCAAACCCCGCATCCGACAGCGTGCAGTCGGTAATCAGCGTGTCCTCGCACACCCGCCCGATCTCGTTGCCCTCCGCGCCCCGCCCCGACTTCAGCGAAATCGAGTCGTCGCCCGTCTCGAAATAACACCCGTCGATCACGGTATGCCGGCACGAGTCCACATCGATCCCATCCGCGCCGCTCTTGAACGTCGCATTCTTGAACGTCACGTTCTCGCAGTTCACCGGATGCGTCGACCACATCCCGAACTGCTGCGTATACACATCCTCCACCCGCACGTTCCTGCAATTGTTGAACTCGATCAGCGCCGGCAGCCGCAGCCCGCTCGGCCGCTCCACCCGCCCCCGCACCGCCGGGCTGCCAATAATCTTCCCCGACCCCACCACTCCGATGTTCTCCGCGTCCGTCGCGTTGATGAACCCGATGTACCCCTTCACCCAGTGCCCCTCCCAGCGCACCTGCGCCAGCGGATAGTCCGTCATGTCCGGCGATCCATTCAGCGTCGCATCCGGTTCCACCCGCAGCACCACCCCGCTGCGCAGGCTCAACGCCCCCGTCAGGTAATCTCCTGCCGGAACCACCACCTCGCCGCCGCCAAACGCCGAGCAGCGCTCAATCGTCTGCTGAATCGCCAGCGTATCCTTCGTCTTCCCATCGCCGGTCGCCCCGTAGTCGCGTACATTCAGCCGGACCATCGCCCTCGGCTTCGCCTTCATCGGTGCGTCCACCGGGAACGGGTGCCCCGCCTTGGTCGCCCCGTTGGGCGACAGGGTGGGCTTCGCCGCCGCCTGCTGCGCCTCCGCGAATCCTCGCAGTGCCGGAACCGCCAGCATCGTCTTCGCCGCCGCCTTCAGAAAACCTCTCCGCTCCATCCGCACACGCGTCATCTCAAACCACCCTCAGCAAGGAGGAATTAATTGCGAGATAACCCTACCAGAACTGTCCTGCCGGACTTGCGCAAACTCAATCCCGCGTCGACCGACGGGAGAATCACGCGAAGCAGGAAAAGGGCGTGCGAACGCCCGCAGGGCGCCCGTCCCGCAGGACACTATCTCTTCGCCTCTAAACCGGCGCCTGGGCCGGCCACTTCCACCCCGTAATCTCCGGCCGGTCGATCCCATTCTCGTGCGCGTACGCGATGCTCTGGATGATCTGGTCCTTCAGCCACTCCTTGGTATGCGCCGCCGTGACCTGCAGCTTCGGCACGCGGTCGATCACGTCGATCGCCTGGTTGAACCGGTCCACCTGGTTCAGAATCGCCAGCTCCAGCGGGGTGTTGATGTTCCCCTTCTCCTTATACCCGCGCACGTGGATGTTGCCGTGATTCGTGCGCCGGTAGGTCAGCTTGTGGATCAGCGATGCATACGCATGGAAGTTGAAGATCACCGGCTTGTCCCGCGTAAACAGCGAATCGAACTCCTTGTCGCTCATCCCATGCGGATGCTCGCTCTCCGGCATCAGCCGGAACAGGTCCACCACGTTGACAAACCGTATCTTCAGCTCCGGACACCGCTCCCGCAGAATCGCCACCGCCGCCAGCGACTCCGAGGTCGGGATATCCCCCGCGCACGCCATCACCACATCCGGCTCCGCGCCGTCGTCGTTCGACGCGAAGTCCCATATCCCGATCCCCTTGGTGCAGTGGTCGATCGCCTCCTCCATCGTCAGGTACTGCAAGTGCAGCGCCTTGTCCGCCACAATCACGTTGACATAATCCACCGAGCACAGACAGTGGTCCGCCACCGACAGCAGGCAGTTCGCGTCCGGCGGAAGATAAATCCGCGTCACCTCCGGACTCTTGTTCGTGATCACATCCAGAAATCCCGGGTCCTGGTGCGTAAACCCGTTGTGGTCCTGCCGCCACACCAACGACGTAATCAGCAGATTCAGCGACGACACCGGCGCCCGCCACCTCAGCTCCAGCTTCGCCTTCTCCAGCCACTTCGCATGCTGGTTGAACATCGAGTCCACGACATGCACAAACGCCTCATAGCTCGAAAAGAATCCGTGCCGTCCCGTCAGCAGGTAGCCTTCCAGCCAGCCCTCCAGCGTGTGTTCGCTCAGCATCTCCATCACCCGGCCCTCGCGCGACAGGAATCCGCCGTCCGCGTCCTCCGGCTTCAACTCCTCCATCCACGTCTTGGGGCTCGCCGCGTAAATCCCGTCCAGCTTGTTCGACGCCGTCTCATCCGGCCCGAACACCCGGAAGTTCGTCATGTTCCGCCGCATCACCTCCGCCAGATACGTCGCCAGGTTCGCCGTCGGCGACAATTCAATCTGCCCCGGCTTCTCCACCTTCACCGCATAGTCGCGAAAGTCCGGCCGGTTCAGCGGCTTCCGCAGCACGCCGCCGTTCGCATGCGGATTCGCCGTGATCCGCCGCCTTCCCTCCGGGGCCATCGCCGCCAGCTCCGCTATCAGCGCGCCCTTCTCGTCGAACAGCTCCTCCGGCCGGTAACTCCGCATCCACTGCTCCACCAGCTTCAAATGCGCCGGATTGGTCACCGGATCGGTAATCGGCATCTGGTGCGCCCGCCACGAGCCCTCCAGCTTGTGTCCGTCCAGCTCCATCGGACACGTCCATCCCTTCGGCGTCCGCAGAATAATCATCGGCCAGCGCGGCCGCCGAACCTCCTCAACTGCATCCGAAGTCGCCCGCACTGCGCTGCGCGCCCCATCCTGGATCGCGCGGATCTCCACGTAACACTGCTCCAGCACCGCAGCCATCTTCTGGTGCATCGCCGCCGGGTCGTCGCCCTCCACCACGTACGGCTTCCAGCCCAGCCCTTGGAACAGCATCTCCAACTCGTCCGCCGGAATCCGCGCCAGAATCGTGGGGTTCGCGATTTTGTAACCATTCAGGTGCAGTATCGGCAGCACCGCCCCGTCGCGCACCGGGTTCAGAAACTTGTTGCCATGCCAGCTCGTCGCCAGCGGCCCCGTCTCCGCCTCGCCATCGCCCACCACCACCGTCACAATCAGGTCCGGATTGTCGAACGCCGCGCCAAACGCATGCGAGACGCTGTACCCCAGCTCGCCGCCTTCGTGGATCGACCCCGGCGTCTCCGGCGTGCAATGGCTGCCAATCCCGCCCGGAAACGAAAACTGCTTGAAGAACTTCTGCATCCCCTCCATGTCCTGGCTCTTGTCCGGATACACCTCCGTGTACACGCCCTCCAGGTAGCTGTTCGACAATGTCGCCGGCGCTCCGTGTCCCGGTCCCGAGATATAAATCAAATTCAGGTCGTACTTCTTGATCAGCCGGTTCAGATGCACCCACGTAAACGTCTGTCCCGGATCGGAACCCCAGTGCCCCAGCAGCCGGTTCTTGATGTGCTCTACCTTCAGCGGCTCCCGCAGCAGCGGATTCGCCCGCAGATACAGCATCCCCACGCACAGGTAGTTGCACGCCCGCCAGTACGCGTCCATCTTGCGCAGTTCCTCTGCGGATAGCGGCTCATCGGTCAATAGCGTCGGATCAATCTGCAATGCTGTGCTCATGGTTCCCTCCCGTGCTGTGCGCTTAAGCGCCACTTATGATGCCTTCCCCAGTAACAGCGGGCCCTCTGGAACCCACGCCATGCATTCCAGCGTCATTCTGACTCGAAGAGTCAGAACCTCCATAGTTGCCTCTTGGAGTAGCAGCCGGCTTTAGCCCGCGGAAACGCCAGCGAAAACCGGAGGGGCTTCAGCCCCGGACTTTCGCCCGGGCGTTCACGGCAAATTCTGAAAACCGCGGTATACCCTTCAGATGCAAGTATCCCGCTTCAGGCCTGACGCGAGATCAATTTACTGTGACTCTCGCTCGCTCGGCAGTGACACCCCGCACATCTCAGCCACATGCCGCGCAATCACCATGTCCTCTTCCGCCGGCACCACATACACCGCCACGCGCGAGTTCACCTCGCTGATTCGGCGCACGTTCCGCCCAACCCCCAGGCCGGACTCCACGTGCTCCAGCCGGTTCGCCGCCGCATCGATCGCAACTCCCAGCCCCGCCAGTCCCTGCGCAATCTCCTGCCGCGACGCCGCGTCATGCTCCCCGATTCCCACCGGTAAACACCAGCGCATCCGCGCCATCCAGCGCCATAAAGCCCGCAATCGCCTTCACCACGCTGCGGCAAAACACCCGGATCGCCAGCCGCGCCGGCTCATCCCCGGCCGCCGCCGCCGCCCGCAGCTCTTTCATGTCGTTGTTTCCGCCCAGCCCCTTCAGCCCAGCCGCGTGGTTCAGCATCGCCTCCACCGAATCCACGCTCGCGCCCGCGCGCCGCAGCAGGTAGAACATCAATCCCGGATCGAGATCGCCCGGCCGCGTTCCCATCACCACCCCGCCCGTCGGCGTCAGTCCCATCGTCGTGTCCACCGACTTGCCATCCACGCACGCGGTCACGCTGGCTCCGCTGCCCAGGTGCGCAATCACCATCCGCCGGGGGAAATCCCTCCCCTTCGCCGCCCGCATCTGCATCACAATCGACTCGCACGACAGCCCGTGAAACCCGTACCGCCGCACCCCCTCCGCCCGCACCTCCGCCGGCAGCGCATACACCGTCGCCTCCTCCGGCATGGTCTCGTGAAACACCGTGTCGAAACACGCAAAGCGCGGCACCTCCGGCGCCCGCCGCATCATCACCTCGATCATCTCCACCGCCGCCGGGTCATGCAGAGGAGCAAACGCCGTCGCCTGCTTCAGGTCGGCCAGCACCTCCGCAGTCAGCCGCTGATGCCCGCGCAGCTTCGGTCCCGGATGCACCACCCGGTAGCCCACCGCCTCTGGCGGCTTCAACCCCGGCAGCGCAATCGCCCGCTGGAACACGTCGATCGCCTCTTCCATCGACCCGGCCTTCACCGCGCCCACCGCGCTCGCCAGGTCTTTGCCCGTGGCGTCTTTCATCGTCAGCGCCGCCGTCGCTTCGCCAATGTCGCTCAGCTCGCCTTCATACAACGTGCGCAACTGCGCCCATCCGTCCGCATACATCGCAAACTTGATCGACGACGACCCCGGATTGACGACAAGGATTTCCACGCAATTAAGTCAGATGCATTCTGCGACCCACCTTATCACCCGTCTGTGAATAGATCCGCTCCGCGCAGCTAATCGCGCAGCAGCTTGAACGCGTGACCCGACCAGTCGTTGTGCAGAAAGGCCGGAATGCACCACAGCATGGCCAGCGGCTCGATTGCCCGCGCCGACTCCACCCCACCCATGTCCGCCGTCTCCCAGCCGAACTGGTCCAGAATCGTCGTCGCCACTTGCTTAGCCCCTTCATCGTTTCCGCAGATAAACATCGTCGGCTTGCCACCCTTCAACTGCGGGTTCACCATCAACGCAATCCCCACCGAACTGAACGCTTTCACGAACTTCGCCTCGGGAAACTCCCGCTGCAACCGCTCCATCAGCGAATCATTCGGACCGGTAAAGAACCGTAGCAGCCCGTTCACTGGTGGCACCTTCTCTGTCGGGTTGCAAGCATCGAGCACCGGCTTGCCGCGCAGGTTTTCCGCGCCCGCCAACCGCAGCGCCTCCGCCGCTGCATGACCCGCCACCGCCAGCACCACCACATCGCCGAATGCCGCTGCCTCGGCGAAGGTTCCAACCTTTGCTTCCGGGTGCTGCTGCGCCCACTTGGCAAGTTTCCCCGGCGTCCTCGACCCGATCATCACCTCATGACCATGCGTGCCAACCCCGCCCGCCAGCGTCTGCCCTACGTCGCCCGACCCAATCACTCCAAATCTCATCGTCTTGCCCCTCCAACAGCATCGGATGCAGTCACTCGCTGAACGGTGCACAGAAATCGGCCCGCGGATGAGGCATGCATCCACTGCCCGCATTATTGCTGCTCCGCATCCGCCGCTTCCGCCACGCGCGCGCAAAGCTCTTCCACCTCGGACATCTGCCCGATCATCGCCTCCAGCTTCGCCGCTCCAATCCCATCCTCGAACTGGCGCTGCATCCGGTCCAGAATCCCCACCACCCGCACCGCCCGTCTCTTGCCCTGCGCCCGCAGCAGCAGTTGCACCGCCCGCGCATCCTCCGGATCAATCCTGCGCTCGACCAGCCCCCGCGCCTCCAGCGACGAGATGCAGTGGCTCACATTGCTCCTGGTGGTCGCAAACGCCTCCGCCAGCGCCGACGGATTGATCTCCCCGCGCTTCTCGAAAAATATCGCCGCCAGCACCAGGGCTTCGAACATCGTCACCCCTTCGTGTTTCAGTACCCGGTTCAGCGAAGCCTCCATCCGCCGCGCCATCCGGCTGGCCTGGACAATCGGGCTCTGCCGCAGAAACGCCTCAATCCGCATGCATATCCTTCCAATTGGTGTATCCAGTCAACTATTTATAACAGGATAAAATGAGTCGTCACGCAGGTGCGCATTAGCGGATGATAGATCCATCCCCGCAAGACGAAACGGACTTATGAAGAATCTACTCCCCAGCCTCGCCCTGCTCCTGCTCTGCTCCAGCGCCCTCTTCTCCCAGCAATCGCCCAGCCCAGAGCCCGCCGCACCGCCGCTGCCCGCTCCCGTCGCGCCAGCCGCCAGACCCACCGAAGTCGACACCATCCAGGTCACCACCACCATCGAGCCGCTCCCGCTCGCCGAAAGCGACCGCTCCGTCGACATCATCACCCCCGGCGATCTCCCCATCGGCACCGACTCGCCCGTCGACCTGCTGCGCACCGACCCATCCCTCAACCTTCAGGCCCGCGCCGGCGAAGGCGTGCAGGCCGACCTGTCGATCCGGGGAACAACCTTCGAGCAGTCCCTGGTCCTCGTCAACGGCTTCCGCGTCAACGATCCCGAAACCGGTCACCTCAACCTCGACATCCCCGTCCCGCTCGACGCCATCACCCGCATCGACGTCCTGCACGGCTCCGGCTCCACCTATTACGGCTCCGACGCCATTGGCGGCGCCGTCAATCTCCTCACCGGCCCGCCGCCGTCCGGCCTCACCCTGATCGCCCGTTCCGGCGCCGGCAACTTCGGCTCACTCGAAAACCATCTCCGCGCCTCCTACTCCACCGGCCCATTCGCGACCCAGCTCACCGGCTCCCGCGATCAGTCCGACGGCTTCACCTTCGACCGCAACTACTCCTCCAACGCGCTCGCCTCCGAGTCGTGGCTCAAAACAAAACCCGGCACCACCGACATCCTCCTCGCCGCCAGCGACCGCCCCTACGGCGCCAACAACTTCTATGGCAATTACCCCGAGTGGGAGCGCACCAAGGGCTGGCTCGGCAGCATCCAGCAGCAGCTCGGCCAGCGCACCGCCGCCAGCTTCGGCTACACCCGCCACACCGACCTCTTCGTCCTCATCCTCGGCCAGCCCGCCATCTACGAGAACAACCACGTCACCACCGCCTACGAGGGAGCCCTCCGCCGCGCGGACGACCTCGGCCGCAACACCACCCTCGCCTACGGCCTCGAAGAGTCCGGCGACTCGATCCACTCCAACTCGCTCGGCCAGCACGCCCGCAACCAGGGCGCCGGCTACGCCAACCTCAGCCTGCGCTCGCTCCGCCGCTTCTCGCTCTCCCTCGGCGCGCGCGAGGAAGTCCTCTCCGGCCAGGGCTCAGTCTTCTCACCCTCTGCCGCCGCCGCCTTCACCCTCAGCAAAACCCTCCGCCTGCGCGCCTCCGCCGGCCACGGCTTCCGCCAGCCCACCTACGTCGACCTCTACTACTCCGACCCCGCCACCACCGGCAATCCCAACCTCAAGCCCGAATCCAGCTGGTCCTTCGAAGGCGGTGCCGATTGGACTCCCGCCAACGGCCGCCTCACCCTCACCGTAGTCGGCTTCCGCCTCAACCAGACCAACGCCATCGACTACACCAAGCCCGCTTCGGCCCCCACCCAACTCTGGCAGGCCGTCAACGTCCCCACCCTCGACATCTCCGGCGCCGAAGCCTCCGCTCGCATCCGCCTCACCTCCACCCAGCAGCTTCAGCTCAGCTACACCGCCGCCCACTCCGCCAACCTTCCCCCCAACTACCTCTCCGAATACGCCTTCAACTACGCTGCCCAGAACGCCATCTTCGCCTGGTCCGGAGAACTTCCCGGCAAATACGGCCATCAGATCTCCGCCCGCACCCAGGTCAACATTGTCCAGAAGACCACCCAGACCGCCTACCCGCTCTGGGACATTGACGTCGCGCGCAACGCCGGCCGCGTCCGTCCCTACCTGCGTCTGCTCAATCTCTCCAACACCGGCTACACCGAAATCGTCGGCGTTCCCATGCAGGGCCGCACCATCATGGGCGGCATGGAACTCAACTGGTCGAAGCGCTAGGCCGTGCAAGAAATCCCGTCGCGACCATCGGAAGCACCACGACGAAGCCTAAAACGCGTCACGAAGTGACCTAATCCGCCGCTAACTGCGGCGCCTCGCGGTACTCCGCCGCAGCCGAGTTCCGTTTCACCCGCAGGTTGTCGATCGCGTAGTTCAGGAACCGCGGCTCCAGGTGCGGCGGCTGCTCCATAAACCGGCACGACGCCACCACCTGCTCCAGCAGGAATCCCGGCTGATACGCCGCCAGGTCCAGCTGCTTCTCTTCGCGGATCTTGTACACCACCCCTTCGAACACCTCGTCGGTCAGCGCGATCCCATGGGTTAGACAGGTCTTGGTGAAGATCCGCTTGTACATCTCCACCGACGGCGCCCCAATCTCGATCTTGTACGGCAGCCGCCGCAGGAACGCCGGGTCCATCAGGTCCTCCGGCTCCAGGTTGGTGGAAAAGATCACCAGTTCGTCAAACGGAATGCTGAAGCTCTTGCCGGTATGCAGCTTCAGATAGTCGATGCGGCTCTCCAGCGGCACAATCCAGCGGTTCAGCAGCGTGGTCGGGCTCACCAGCTGGCGGCCGAAATCGTCGATAACGAAGCATCCGCCCAGCGCCTTCATATGCAGCGGCGCCTCGTAAAACTTCGACGTCGGATCGTAGCGCAGGTCCAGCATCTCCAGCGTCAGTTCGCCGCCCGCCACCACAAACGGCCGTTTGCACGGCACCCAGCGCGGGTCCACCGCCTGGCTGCGCAGCAACGACGGCCTCATCCCGTCCGCTCCCGTATTGGTGATCGGAACATGAATGCTGGGGTCGTACACCCGGATGATCTGGCCTTCCACCTCCACCGCGTACGGGATGTAGATCATGTCCGTGAACACGTTGGCCAGGCGCAGCGCGAAGGTCGTCTTGCCATTGCCCGGAGGCCCATACAGCAGGATCGCGCGGCCCGAGTTCAGCGCCGGCCCCGATTGCTCGATCATGCTGTCTTCCATCGCCAGGTCGTTCACACTCTGCCGCACCCGCTGGAACGTCACCAGTTCATTGGTAATCTTCTGCAGATTTACCCGCTCGTTGAAGTCCTCCAGCGTCACCGGGGCCGGCCCCGTGTACTGCGACCGCTGCATCGCCTCGGTGGCAAAGTGCCGGCCCCCATCGGTCAGCCCATAATTCATCGCCGCGGAGTTGTCCGGGCGCACGCCCTTCGCATAAATCAGCTTCTGCTCCGTGGCAATTCGAACCAGCTTCACCACAATGTTCGAAGGCAGCTTGATGGCGTCGGCAAACTCCCGGGTTGTCTCCAGCCGCCAGGTGTAGATCAGCTTCATCAGCAGGCTCAGCAGCTCCGTCTCATCGATCCCCGTCGCTTCAATGCTCTCGGGTTCGATCGGCATTTTATGGATGAATGCGTCCAGCGCCTCCTGGCTCATAAAGCCAAGGGCGACCACATGGTCCCCAAATCGCCCGCCTTGACCGGCCTGGCGATGCAGCGCCACATGCATCTGCTCATCGGTGATCAGCTTGGCCCGGACCAGAAGATGTCCAAGCTCCATTCGGACGGCGATGATGTCCTCCTTAACAACCTCAGCGCGAACGTACGGCCTCCTTCATTCTCCATCACATAGCCCCCAGCCGCGCCTCCCCGAACTGCCCATCGCCCTGCCACTCTCGTGGTAGGCGTTCACCCGCCTTCTTAAAGCTTTGCGAGCTTCTCCCGTTGGTCGCCACGAAGCCTGCTTGCGACCGCCGGGAGCACCACGCGAAGCCCAGCACGCGTCACGAAGTGACTCCGGCAGGACATATAGTGGTAAGCACGCCTAACCCATGAACCTCTACGCCCTCATCCTCGCCCTCATCGTCCTTACTCTGCTCGCCGTCTCGCTCACGCGTCTCGGAAAGGTCAAGACCAAGGCCGACTACCTCATCGCCGGCCGTTCGCTTCCCGCCTTCGTGCTCGTCTTCACCCTGCTCAGCTCCTGGATCGGCTCCGGCTCGCTGCTCGGCGGCGCCGAACTCGCGTACCGCCACGGCTTCGTCGCTCTCTGGGTCTCTGCCGGAGGCTGGGCCGGCCTCGCCCTCATCTACTTCATCGCGCCGCGCGCCCGCCACTTCGCCCAATACACCATCCCCGACCTGCTCGAAGCCCGCTACAACCAGACCGCCCGCGTCCTCGGCGTCATCGCCATCCTCTTCACCTACACCGCCATCACCAGCTACCAGTTCATCGGCGGCGGAGACATCCTGCACCTCATCTTCCCCTCCGTCACCGCCATCCAGGGCCGCTGCCTCATCGCCGTCTTCGTCATCCTCTTCACCGCCATCGCCGGCATGTCCTCGGTCGCCTACATGGACGTCGCCATCGGCCTGCTCGCCACCTTTACCCTCTGCTTGGCCCTCCCCGTCCTGGTACACCGTTTCGGCGGCTGGTCTGCTGTCCATGCCGCACTCCCCGCCACGCACTTCCAGATCCTCGGCGACCTGACCTGGATCCAGGCCGGAGAACTCTTCCTGCCCACCTGCCTGCTCATGCTCGGCAACCAGTCCATGTATCAGAAGTTCTTCTCTGCCCGCTCCGAGCGCGACGCCTCCCGCGCCGTCGCCGGCTGGATCGTCGGCACCGTCCTGCTCGAAACCGTCATCGTCGCTCTAGCCGTTACCGGCTCCGCCGTCTTCCCCACCGGAGAAGTTCACGACCATCCCCGCGAGGTGCTCGCCTACATCGGCCTCCACGCCTTTTCGCCCGCCCAGACCGTCACCACCCTCCCCAGCGACATCGGTCCCGCAACCGTGATCACCACCACCGAAGTCCTCCCACCCCTCGCCACCAACCTGCTTCAGCTCCTCGGCGCGCTCCTGGTCGGCTCCATCTTCGCCAAAATCATCTCCACCGCCAACAACTATCTCTTCTCGCCCGCCACCAATCTCGTCAACGACATCTTCGTCCGCTACCTCCGCCCGAACGCGGGCAACCGGCAAGTCCTGCTCGTCTCGCGCGCCATGGTCGTCCTGCTCGGCCTGTGGGCGCTTTACCAGGGCCTGCACACCGAATCCGTCCTCAAGAAAGCTCTCTACGCCTACACCATTTACGCGGCCGCGCTCACCCCGGTCATCCTCGCCGCCTTCTACTGGCGCCGCGCCACCGCCAGCGCCGCAGTCGCCAGCATCTTCACCGGAACCGTGGTCACCGTCTTCTGGGATTCCACCTTCATCCACACCCACCTCCCCGCCGTCATCAGCGAGCGCGACGCCATCTTCCCCGCCCTCGTCGCTTCGCTGCTTTGCCTCGTCGTCGTCAGCCTTGTCGCCCCTCGCCCCAATCTCGCCCACCTCCGCGCCTTCGAGAGCTGATCCCTCCCCCAAAAGTCCCATCGTCTAACACTCACCCATTCCCCGCTCCTGCCGCTAAACTCGATGCATGTGTGGAATCGTCGGCTACATCGGCCCTAACCCTCCCGTGCCCATCATCATCGAAGGCCTGCGCCGCCTCGAATACCGCGGCTACGACTCCGCCGGCATCGCCATCGCCGGTGGCCCCGACGGCAGCCATGCACCTCCGCCGCGCCCCCGGCAAGCTCCGCAATCTCGAAGCTGTCCTCGCCGAGCGCCCCATCCAGGGCACCTTCGGCATCGGCCACACCCGCTGGGCCACCCACGGCCGCCCCACCGAGGAGAACGCCCATCCCCACCGCGACTGCACCGGCTCGCTGGTCGTCGTCCACAACGGCATCGTCGAAAACTATCTCGCCCTCAAAGCCGAGCTCACCGCCAAGGGCCACAAATTTGTAACCGAAACCGACACCGAAATCATCGCCCACCTCATCGAAGACGAACTCGCCCGCCACGCGCGCGCCAGCGAGACCGACTCCACCCTCGAAGCCAACGAAAGCGAAGCCGCCATAGCCGCCAACGCCCCCGGCTGGCACTCGAAGAGGCCGTCCGCCGCGCCGTCCGCCGTCTCACCGGAGCCTTCGCCATCGGCGTCCTCTCCGCCAACGAACCCAACAAGCTGGTCGCCGCCCGCTTCGGTCCGCCCGCCGTCCTCGGCCTCGGCGACGGCGAATATTTCCTCGCCTCCGACGTTCCCGGCATCCTCCACCACACTCGCAACATCCACTTCCTCGCCGACGGCGAAGTCGCCATCCTCACTCCCGCCGGCATCGCCCTTACCGACTTCGAGGGCGCGCCCCTCCGCTCAAGATCCAGCGCATCGCCTGGGACCCCATCCAGGCCGAAAAGGCCGGCTACAAGCACTTCATGCTCAAGGAAATCTACGAGCAGCCGCGCGCCATCCGCGACACCATCCTCGGCCGCGTCTCCCCCGACTCCGGCCACGTCTTCCTCCCCGACATGTCCATCACCGACGCCGACCTGCGCGCCGCCACGCAGATCACCATCGCCGCCTGCGGCACCAGCTGGCACTCCGGCCTCGCCGGAAAATTCATGATCGAGCGCCTCGCCCGCCTGCGCTCGGACGTCGACTACGCCTCCGAGTACCGCTACCGCGACCCCATCGCCGACCCCGCCGCCATCGGCCTGCTCATCACCCAGTCCGGCGAAACCGCCGACACCCTCGCCGCCCAGCGCGAGCTCATCGCCGCCGGCTCCAAAACCCTCGCCATCTGCAACGTCGTCGGCGCGGCCGTCTCCCGCGAAGCCCAGGGCACCATCACCACCAACGCCGGCCCCGAGATCGGCGTCGCCTCCACCAAGGCCTTCACCGCCCAGCTCACCGCGCTCTTCCTGCTCGCGCTCAAGCTCGGCCAGGTCCGCGGCACCGTCTCCGACGCCGAATCCCTCCACCCGTCACCGAGCTCGCCAAGATCCCCGCCAAGCTCGAAGAGGCCTCCGCGCGCTCACCCTCACCGACCAGTGCAGCGAGCTCGCCAAGCTCTTCTCCACCGCCAACGACTTCCTCTTCCTCGGCCGCGGCATCCACTACCCCATCGCCCTCGAAGGCGCGCTCAAGCTCAAGGAGATCTCCTACATCCACGCCGAAGGCTACCCCGCCGGCGAGATGAAGCACGGCCCCAACGCCCTCATCGACGAAACTTTGCCAGTGGTGTGTATTGCAACTCAAGACCCCTCCGACCCCACCAGCGTCCTCAAGTACGAGAAGACCCTCACCAACATTCAGGAAGTCACCGCCCGCTCCGGCCGCGTCATCGCCATCGCCATCGAAGGCGACCAGACCGTCCCCCAGCTCGTCGAACACACCATCTACATCCCGCAGTGCCCCGAACTACTCCTCCCCATCCTCGAAGTCGTCCCCCTCCAACTCCTCGCCTACCACATCGCCGTCCGCCGCGGCTGCGACGTCGACCAACCCAGAAACCTCGCCAAGAGCGTTACCGTGGAATAGACTATCGGCGAAAAAGCACGGGGCTTGGTCATTGCGAAACCCCCGCCCTCAAAGCTAACTGGGCAACGGTCGTCTTTTCATGTCAGCGATTGCGTCAAGCAGCGCTACCGTATCGTTCACGTCCAGCGTGTCACCCTTGTAGCGCAATTCGAGCAGGCCCTGGAGATTGCTCGGCGGGTACTTTACACCATCCTTGACGACTAGAATGAATCGCGATCCAAAAAGTGCCATGGCGGCTCCAATCTCAATCAGTACATTGTCATTGAGAACTACATGTTGCTCGCCGGCGGCATCGACAAGAGTTCGCTCATTCTCTACATGGATAATCGCGGCACCGCATGATCGCATTTCCTCCATGATCTTCACAGGTACGGGCTGAGAGGCTGTCTGCGAATAAACTGACACAACTGCTTCCAGATCGCCGAAAGTGAGTAGTTTTTTTATCGGTTCGATCAAAGCGCGATTCTTGCCGTGGGTAATGAAGACCTTCCTGCGACGCCCAGGAGAATCGTTGTCAGAAACCAGCCCTGATCTGTTCTGCGGAGGAGCGGCCCCTCCTGTACCTTGAGCAGTTGCTGACTCTTCATCGTCTGCCGCACTTGGTTGCGACGGCCCCTCCCGGCCCACAGGTGTTCCCTTTAAGTGCAAACGTCTTATCGTTTATACGTCGTAAGAATCCAGCAGATTTTGCGTTCTTCAAGAACCATGGTGAGGACGTCATTGAGTAGGTCAGCTGGAACTCCCATCGTCATCAGCACGTTGCGCGCGATGTCGTCTTTCGGCAGTGCTGCACTGTCATACCTTCGAAGAAAATCGCCTATTATTTTGGGTTTAAAGCGCCAGGCTTCGCGTTTGGCAAATTCCGCGTCCCCATCCTCAGAGAGAGGTCGTACAATTCGCAGGCCGAGCGGTGTTATAGCAATCTCACCCGCATTCCATCCTGCTGTTGTAAGGCCGTAAGCGACCGATGCTCCTGTCAACATTCGGAAAGGACCTGTTGTAGGGACAACACCAAGGGCACTCGCCACGTCAAGGGGGCTCACTGCCTTATAGGCGTAGTTATCGCCAATTGCTCTTGCGATCGAAAGGGCTTTCTCGATCGAATATGCCGGTACGTCGCTCTGGCTAACGCGAGTTCGCGATTCTGGTTTCGTTACTTCTTTTTCTTTTTTGGGTGCCATTTCGGTCTCCTGTCGTTGTCATTGCTTGGTTGACAACCGAAACGGCTCAGCTAAACTGTAGCTGCGACCGATTCGGTCACGGAGGCGCGGGTGCAATCTTTTCGAAGGGAGCGCACACCGCGCCTTTCTCACGCCTTTTTCCCGGCGAGAAAATTCTCTGTTCCCTTATGTGAATGCCTGTTTCGCATTCTGTCAAGCCAAAACACCCTGTGGAAAACTCGGCACATTAACGCTAAATCCCCCGTAAGATTCAGATTTTTGCTTTTCTGATTCGTGATTCTTCTGTCTCACCTGGGATCGTTGTCTCACAGAAAATAGAAAATACTTTGGTTTCCATATAATAAAACCTGGATTTCGGGTGACGCTTATCACTGTAAATATATGCTTGTAATAGATATATATACACATAGTCTGATTGGTTATCATGGAGACTTAGTGCTGTCATCTGTCTAACAAAGAGATTTCTCATTATCTTCGCTCAAGACAGAGCAGGCGGTTTCTCCAAAAAACGGGGTGGCGGGTGGCCCACTCACAAATCTGGGTGCCCCATTCATGACAGTCTCATCGTCATGAGTGGGGTCCCGCCACAGAATTACTCCCTCAACGTAACCCAAATCACATCCCCACCCTCGGTCCAGACCATATGCTGGTTCCGTGCCGAGCCGTCTGAAGCGCTATCAAACCGAAGGTCACCACCACTTCCTCACCTTCAGTTGTTACCATCGGCTTCCCTACCTCGACACCGATCACTCGCGCATCACCTTCCTCACCACCCTGGAACGGATCCGTCAACGACACAACTTCTTCGTCTACGGCTACGTCCTCATGCCCGAGCACGTTCATCTTCTCCTCTCCGAACCCAAACGCCGCCCGCTGGCGACAAGTCTCAGCGTCCTCAAAGGCGAGACTTCCAAGCTTCTCAGGGGCACCCGCACCCGGTTCTGGCAGGTTCGCTACTACGACTTCAACGTCTTCACTCAACCCAAGTTCGTTGAAAAGCTTCAGTACATCCACCGCAATCCCGTCGAGCGCGGCCTCGTCGAAAAACCCGAAGACTGGCCCTGGAGCAGCTTCCGCCACTGGTCCACCGGCCAACAAGGTCTCGTCGAAATCGAATCCCATTGGACCTATTCCCGCCGCCGAAAGAGCCGCAACCCCACCCATCGCGATACAGCCGCGATGAATGGGGCACCCAGATTGTCCTCTCAACACCGGCAACCACCATGGGTGCCCCATTCATGACAGCCTCATCGTCATGGGTGGGGTGCGCCGGCTGCCCCTTATCTCGATTCTGAGATGGGCGCATCGCGCGCACGCTCGCCGCTGCCGGCCATTTCCCCAATCGCCCCGGCCAATCGACCTCAGCCCGACGCCGCCGACCCATCGCCGGACACCACCACCACCCGCCTGCCGCTCAGGCGCGGGTTGGACAGCACCGTGCCGAACGCGATAAAAACCAGCCCGACAAACGCCAGGGCGAGATCATCCCGCCAAAGCTGCCCCACCGAGTCGATCACCGCCCCCTCGGGATGGCCTCGCTGGTAGTAAACCTTCACCTGCTCGCCGCCCCGGAACTCCGGAGGATTCGCATGCACCCTGGATTGCACCGTGAACGGCCGCCCATCCTCCAGCGGAAACCGGAACACCGGCGCGTACGTCAGGCCGCTGTGGATCGCCTTATGCATCTGCACCACGGCGACGATCCTGCCGTCCACGGCAAGGCTCGCGCGCAGCCGGCTCTCCGTCGCCAGCGCACCCGCCGCCGCCCGCCCCAGGAACAGCACTCCCACGCACACGAACGTCCACCGGATCACCCGCCACGCCGCTCCGCCTCGCCCGCTTGCTGGCATGCCGAAAGACTACTCCCGAACCCTGCTGACCTGTTGGCGCGCCAATCTTCCGCTCGCCCAATGGTCACATCAAGTCTTTCTATATCATGTATTTACTGCATATTCACTGGACTTTGATGCAGCCCGCAGGCATCCTTAAAGCAGGCACCAAAAAGGCCTCTTTATGCTGCACAAAAATGTTTCAAATTCAAATTCCAATGACCTTCACGTCGCGCATCATCCCACCCCCAACCCCGCAGGCCTGAGCCTCGTCCCCGCCCGCCGCGCCGATTCTCCATCCCAGCCCCACTCGCTGCTCGACCTGGCCATCATCGCCTCGCGGCGCTGCTCCTCGTTCTTCGCCGAAGCGGCGGTGCTGGTCCTGGTCTTCGGCATCCTCGACTTCTTCATCCTCAAGGGCCGCATCGAACTCGCCTGGATCGCCGGCGCGCTGGCCATCTCGCTCGGCCTGCTGGCCGCCAGCATCGCCATGGACTTCACCGCCCATCGCTGGATCAAGGCCCATCCCTAGCGTCCTCCCCGAAAATCCGCCGGAATGATTGGAGGGCTTGCAGCCGGGCGTGGGGGTCCCCGCGCCCGGCTCGCCCTACTTCGCTGCCTCGCCGCCGAGGATGTGCGTCGCGTGCGTCACCGCTGCGCCTGCCCGCAGCGCCGCCGCCACCATCGCCGTCTCGGCCAGCTCCTGCTGCGTCGCCCCTGCCGCCTCCGCCGCCTTGCGGTGGATCTCCAGGCAGTAGGGACACTGCGTCGTCAGCGCCACGCCCAGCGCGATCAGCTCCTTGTACTTCTTCGGCACCGCGCCGTCGGCCATCGCCGCCTTGTCGAACGCCTTGAACCCTTCCCACGCAGCCGGAGCGCCCTCGCCCAGCAGCTTCAGCTTCTTGATGTTCGCCATGTCATACATGCCGCTTCTCCCGTTTGTCTGATTTGTCGCTAACGTCCTATGCCGGACAGCCCGCGTCCATCCACGCCTTGAACAGCGCCACCCGCTCCGCCGGCCATGGCGCATCCGGCGGCATCGCCCCACCCGACACCGCGTGGTACACGCTCTGCGCGTTCGCGGCCACGCACATCCAGGCCGCATCGTCCAGCAGAACCCCCGCATGCTTCATGCACGCCACGTCGCCGTCCCGGAAGAGCGGCCGAATATCCGCCGCAAAACTCAGTGCCATTTTTCCCCCTCCGCGCCCTCCGAATTCCATGACTCTACAGCCTTCGCTGCGATAAACTCAACCCCACACCGCAGCCGGGCCCGCAGCCTCACTCCCAACTCATCGGAGCGCCGCATGTCGACTGCCACCACGCCTCTCGCGCCCGCCCGCCACGGGGGTGATCCTCACCCCCACTGCTTGCCGATCGAATCCAGCCCCGACCCCGCAAGGTCCGCCGCGACCATCGCCGGATGCAACTCAACCTTGGCGTTGAAGGTCAGGAACCAGGGCTCCGCGAACGCCGGAATCTGTGACGCCTCCTTCAGGTCCACAATCAGAATCCCCGACCGCTGCCCGTGATACTCCGTAAAGTAGGCAGCTTCCGGCTTCTGTTGCGCCAGGATCTTCTGCATCTTGGCTCCAATCGAGCCATCTCGTACCGCGGCATTGAATACATCAACCGGAAAATACACGTGCATCACCATTCGCATGGAATTCTCCCGTCACCGAGCTTTGTGCCGGCGATCCTTGTAGAAATAGATTTGCTTGCTTGGCCCTGAGGACGGTGCGAGGCTACGCCGATGCAAAAGCAGACGTCAAGCGCACCTCAGCCGGCGCGCCGGTCTTCCAGCACTTCGTCCAGCATCCCGGCCAGCGTGCCCGCGCGCGAACGCATGGAGACTTCCGTTTGCCCCACGCTGCCCGCCAGCGCGTCGTAGCGCTCGCGCAGCGCCAGCAACTCGTCGGCGATGTTCAGCGAGGCCAGCACCGCAACCCGCAACGAGTCCACCGTGCTGCCATGCGCTGCTACCGCGCGCATCTTCCCATCCACCAGCGCCGCCAGCCGCTCAATGTGGCCGGCGTCAGTGCCGCGCAGGTGATACACCTGGTCGTAAATGTCGACGCTCACTGCCTTGGAGTTCGCCGCGTCCTCCATCGTGCCCGCTTCATCACGCCGTTCCGTCTTCTCTGCCACGCGAGCCTCCTTGTGTCACGGCGAACCTTACAACAGCTCGTCCATCTGCTGCAGCATCTTCTCCACCCGCTGCCGCACCGTCTCGCGCTCCTGGTTCAGCGCGCCGACCTGGCGTTCGGCCACTTCCTTTTCGCGCAATGCGGCGCGTACCTGGCCCTCGGCCTCCTTGGCCTGCGTCGCCAACTCTTCGCGCAACGCTGCCACTTCCGCCTCCGCAGCAGCGCGTGCCTCGCGCTCCCGCTTCACCAGCTCGACCGCCCGCAGCACTTTCTGCTCAAGCGCCTGAAACTCATCCACACTCACACCGGTACTCATACTCGCAGTATAGCCGCGTAGCGCGTGGATTTCCCGCACCCATTCACCAGCCCGAACCCATCTGGATGCGGCTATCAGCCGCTGTCCTGCCGGACGGGCGCCCGACGTGGGCAGCGGTCGCTTCCTGACGCGAATCGTGTTTTGCTCGCTGGCTCCCGACAGTCGCAAACGGGATTCCGCGCCGCCCAGCGCGAGGACTACGCCAAGCAGCACGAAGGCGGGCGAACGCCTAACTCCGGATGACCCCGCCGAGCGCCGTCAACGCCGCGATCAGCCGGGCCGACCAACCAGCCAACTCTTCCTCGCGCAGCGTCCGCTCCGGCGACTGGAAGACGCAGCGCAGCAGCAGCGCATAATGGCCCGCCGGGACCGAAGTCGCCCTGGCATCGCGGAAGACCTCAATCGGCGCAACCCGCGTCAGTTCCGGAATACCCAATGCCTCGACCGCCTCGGCAATCGTCCGCCACTCGACCGCGTCGGCAAACGTGAAGGAGAAGTCGCGTTCGACGGCCGGGAAGCGCGAGAGCTCGCGCGCCGTCGCCTGCCGCAGCGGCAGCTGGTACAACACCTCCAGATTGATCTCGGCCAGATAAACCGGCTGGCGCAGCTTGCGTGCCTCCCGCTCGCGCACAGCCAGTTCGCCGAAGCATGCGATCGGCTTGCCGTTCAGCAACGCGGTTGCGCCGCGGCCGGACTCAATCCACACCGGCACGTCGGCCGAAAACACAAGCGCGCCGGCGGCGCTGATACTCAGCGCATCCGGAGATACGGCAAACAGCGATAGCAGCGACTCGACAACGCCCTTCAACTCAAAGATTCCCGCATCCTTCGCGCTGTGCACCCGTGTCGCCGGCAAGTCGCCCGTCAGCCCCAGCGACAGGCTGGGCGACTCCACCACCGCCTCCGCCGAGCCGGTGAAGACCGCGCCCTGCTCGAACAGCCGCGCCTCGCGCATATCGCGGTTCAGGTTGTGCGCCAGCATCGCGACCATGCCGGGCGCAAGTGATGGCCGCAGCAGCCGCGCCTCGTCCGACAGCGGATTCTCCAGCGCAACCACTCCGCGCTGCGTCGCTGCGAATGCCAAACTGTCCGCCTCCGCCGCAAAGCTGCTCGAGATCGCCTCCGAATAGCCCAGCGCCAGCAGCCGCGTGCGTACCGCCGATTCCGCAGCGGCCAGCGGATGCGCGGCCACCGGCAGCGCCGTGGGCAGGGTGTTGGCGAAACGGTTGTAGCCATACACGCGGGCAACCTCTTCCACCAGATCGATCTCGCGTTCGAGGTCAAGCCGCCAGCTCGGCAGCTTCACGGCAAAGCCGTCGCTGCCGGTATCGGCCAATGTCAGCTCGCAGCCCAGCGCGGTGAGGTATTGCCCGACCAGTTCCGCCGTCAGCGCAGATTGACCGCGCGCGTCGTCGAGCGTCGCGCCGAGATGCCGCTGCACTTGAGCGACCGACAACGCAATGGGCGGCCGATTGGCGGTCCGCGCAGCGACGGCCGCCACCACCACGTCCACCATCTCGCCCTCGGCACAGCCGCCGGACGCGAGGATCAGCTGAGAAACCAGCGCGTTGGCCACGCCGCAGGCATTGAAGTCCGCGCCGCGTTCGAAACGGTGCGATGCGTCCGTATGCAGCCCATGCCGCCGCGAACTGCGGCGCACGCTGGCCGGATCGAACCACGCAGCCTCCACCAGGATGTTCTTCGTCTCCGCGGTAATCATCGAGTCCCAGCCGCCCATCACGCCGGCCAGCCCCAACGCCTTGACGTGGTCCGCAACCACTAAATCGTCCGCCTCCAGCGTCCGCTCGGTTCCGTCCAGCAGCTTGAGCCTCTCGCCTTTGCGCGCCAGCCGAACGACGATGCCGCCCTCGATCTTGTCCAGGTCGAACGCGTGAGTCGGATGCCCCATGCCCTGCAGCACAAAGTTCGACGCGTCCACCGCGTTCGAGATCGCCTTCGATCCAATCAGCGCGAAGTATTCGGCAACGCGGCCCGTCGAAGGCGCGACGGTCACACCGCGCAACACCCGCGCCGTGAAACGCCCGCACAGATCCGGCGCCTCAATCACAATCGGAAACGGCCTCGCGGCAGGCTTAGCGGCAGGCAGCGTCGTATCCAGCAGCGACAGCGGCAGGTTGTAGATCGCCGCCGCCTCGCGCGCGATGCCGTAATGATTCATCGCATCCACGCGATTGGTGGTGATGTCCATCTCGAACAGATGGCCGTTGCCGTCGCCGAGCGAGTGCACGCCCTCAACGGCAATGCCGCGCAGCGTGAGGTCGTCGGCAAGCTGCCGGTCAGGGACGGAAAGTGCAGGCAGATAGTGGCGGAGCCATTGGCTCAGGATATTCACGCGAATTGCTCCAGGAAGCGCATGTCGCCGGAGTAGAAGAGGCCGATGTCGGAGATGCCGTGCAGAATCATGGCAATCCGCTCCACGCCCATGCCGAAGGCGAAGCCGCTGATTCTCGCCGGATCATACGCCGGCGGTTTACCTTGGGCTACGCGCTGTTCGTCCACGCTCAAAAAGACCGCGGGGTCGACCATGCCACAGCCCAGCAGTTCGATCCAGCCGGAGTGCTTGCACTTGCGACAGCCCGTACCCCCGCAGAAGATGCAGCTGATCTGTACGTCCGCGCTGGGCTCGGTGAACGGGAAAAAGCTAGGAAAGAAGCGCGTGTTCACGTTGGAGCCGAACAGCTCCTTCATGGCGTGGTCGAGCGTTCCCTTCAGATCGGAGAAAGTGATATTGGTGTCCACGCACAACCCTTCAACCTGGTGAAAGACCGGGGAGTGGGTCGCGTCGGCTGCATCGTTGCGGTGCACCTTGCCGGGCACAACGATGCGGATCGGCGGCGCTTCGGCGATCATCGTTCGTATCTGCACCGGCGAGGTATGCGTGCGCATCAGCAGGCGATCGCGTGCGGGCTTGGACTGCTGTCCGGCCAGCACCAGCGTGTCCTGCGTATCCCGCGCCGGATGGTTGGGCGGAAAGTTCAGCGCTTCGAAGTTGTAGAAATCGCTCTCCACCTGCGGCCCCAGCGCGGTCGAGTAGCCAAGATGATGGAAGACTCGCACGATCTGGTGCATCGTCTTCAATAGCGGATGCTCGATGCCCGGCACACGCACCGCCCCCGGCAGCGTAATGTCGACACCGGCCTTCGCAGCGGTCCGCACCGGCGTCGCGTCCGCCTGCTCAAGCGCAACTTCAATCTGCTGCTTCAACTGGTTGAAGCGCATGCCCAGCGGCTTGCGCGCTTCGGCAGGCGCAGACTTCAGCCACGCTTCGCTGATCAGCTTCAGCCGGCCCTGCTTGCGGCCCAGCCAGCGCAGACGGAAGGCTTCCGCATCGTGCAGGAAAGCAGCTTCGCCGCGAACCTCTTCCTCCAGCGTCGCAAAGGCAGCGTCCAGAGAGAGTTCTTCGTAACTGGAAAGTTGAGGGATGGCTTCGTTCATGAGTACTTCAGGCAGAGTTCGACCTTCGCAATGACTTGGTTTCCATCTCTTAGTGTATCGCGGCAGCCGACAGCACGATCGCCACGACCACCGCACCCAGCGCCAGGCTGCGCTTGTCGGTAATTGCGTAGACCACCGGATCCTCGTGCAGTTCGCCGCGCGAGGCCTGCAGCCACAGCCGGCTCAGCCACAGCAGCAGCACAGGAACCAGCAGCCACAGGCGCGGATAATGCGGGTACAGGTTCTTGGCCACCTCGTTTCCGATGTACAGCGCGAAGACCACGACCGACGCGTATCCGCTGGCCGTGCCGAAGCTGCGCAGTTGCTCCAGGTCGGAGACGCGATAACCGCGGCCTTTCACGGCAACCACTCCCGAAGCCTCGCTGCGGAGGCGCAGGCTTTCAATCTCGGAGAAGCGCTTTACAAACGCCAGCGACAGAAAGAAAAAGATGCTGAACGCGGCCAGCCACGGCGAAACCATGACTCCGGCCGCCGCCGATCCAGCCAGAATACGGATGGTGTACAAGCCCGACAGCACGATCACGTCCACCAGCACCATCCGCTTCAGCAGCAGGGAATATGCGCTCGTCGCGATGGCGTAGAGAATGAGCCATTCCAGGAACTTGCCCTGGCCATTTGCAGAAAATTGTGGGGAGAGCGTGCTCAGGACCCGCGGCAACAGCAAGGCCAGCGCCAGCGATAAGGCCAGGAAAACAAGAATGGTAGCCACGCCCACGAACGGCGAGAGGTCACCCGATGCAAAGGGCCGGCGCCGCTTGCGCGCGTGGTGACGGTCTGCCTCCAGGTCCAGGAGGTCGTTGAAGATGTAGGTGGCCGACGCCGCCAAACCGAAGCTGAAAAAGGCCAGCCCGGCCGCACACAGCGGTCCCGCCGCATGCACGTGCGCCAGCAGCACCGGCAGGAAGATCAGCACATTCTTGGCCCACTGGTGCAGCCGTATCGCGCGCAGCCACGCCCTTCCCGGAGCGGTCGCATCCCTGAAGGACCGCGCCGGCTGCACTCCCGCCGAGCGCAGACCCGCGCTCAGGCTGCGGCTCGGATTCGCCACCATCGGCTCCACGCAATGCGTCAGCAGCGGCACATCCGGCCGCGCATTTCCGACGTAACAGAAGCCCTCTGGAAATCTCTGCTGAAAGGCGGCGAGCTTGTTGTGTCCGGTCAGGTTAACGCTGCCGTCGGAGGCCAGTACCCCGGCAAATATCCCCAGATGCGCTGCCACGCGGTCGGCCAGCAGCGTGTCCGCACCCGTGGCCAGGTAAATCTCGCGGCCCTCGGCGTGTTGCTGCCGCAGGTATTCCAGCAGCGGCTGATTGTAGGGCAAATGCACCACATCGATCGCCGCCCGCGAGGTCACTTCGCGCTTGAACACGGCCTTGCCGCGGCCGATCCACGCAGGAAAATGCAGCAGCGATCCGGGACTCTGCCGCGCCAGGACGATCACCGTGTCCAGCAGCGTATCCGACTTCACCAGCGTGCCGTCGAGGTCTACGCACAGCGGAACCGGCGAGAACGTCCGGCCCTTGAGCCCGTCCGTTCCGGAGGCCGCTCCCGCTGCAGCAACTGAACCGGATTGCGATGGCGCGGATTCCCAAGCCAAGCGTCGTTCCCTCCGGAGAGCCGCCCGCCACGCGGCTCGCCCTCCGTAACCTTCTCGTATTATCCCTTATCTATCTCTGACCGCTACGGCCTCTGACCGCTACGGCTTAATCTAGCCTGGAGGCCAGCTCATGTGCCGCCCGCCAAGCAGGTGCAGGTGCAAGTGGTCCACCGTCTGGCCGCCGTCCGCGCCGGTGTTGATCACCACGCGATAGCCGCGGTCGAGTCCCGCGTTGCGCGCCACCTCGGCCGCCTTGGCTACCAAATGCCCCAGCAGCGCCGCATGCTCTGCCTCCGCGTGCGCCGTTGAGGCGATATGCTCCTTGGGAATCAGCAGCACATGCGTTGGCGCCTGCGGGTTGATGTCCGCGAAGCACAAGCTCAGCTCATCCTCATACACACGCTTCGCCGGGATCGTCCCCGCGACGATCTTGCAGAACAGACAGTCAGCGCTCATCCAACCAACCTCGCACCAGGGCTTAACACCGATTCACCCCGATCATACCGATGTAATGGCGAGAACCGATAAAACTGTCTCAACCAGTTCGTTCGATCGGAGCTCCCTCCCCCCTGGATCCGAGTTGGACCTTTAATCTTGCACCTGTCATCTGGTGAAGTACTTCGGCGCTTCGCCCGCGGCCCACGGATCGTACGCCTCGGCGAAGGCGGCGCGAAAGCGCGTGGTCGGATGCGTGTCGAACCACCATTCGAACAGCGGGTGCGGCGTAGGATCGTCGAGCGAGTCCGCGCCCAGCACCTGGAAGGTCTCATGGCCAACCGCCTGCGGATCGGCGACGATGCCGTGCATGGCCTCCTGCCCGTATACGTCGGCGTTGTGCTCCATCCATCGGCTGACGCTGTTGGATACCGGTTCGGAGACGACCGACAGCGTCATCAGCACCAGCGCCACCACCACCACCGCGCCCCAGTCCTGCTGCGAGGGAATTCTCCACGCTGCGCCAAAGCGCCGCAACAGCAGGCGCACGCCGTGGTACGTAAGCCAGAAGCACGGCAGCAACGCAAGGCATGCGGCCGCCGTCCCCAGCGCCACGTGCCCCAGTGCGTAGTGACCCATCTCGTGCGCGAAGATGAACGCAATCTGGTCGGGCGTGGAGCGGGCGACAGTCGTGTCCCACACCACCACGCGCTTCGATGCGCCGAATCCGGTGACGTACGCATTCAGCTCGGTCGACTTGGCGCTGGCCCGCATCAGAAACATCCGGTCCGGGGGAATTGCGATGCCGCTGCGCGCGACCACCTGCTCCAGCCGCGCAACCAACGCGGGATCGGTGCGGGCCAGCGGCTCAAAGCTGTTGAAGATTGGATCGATCACGTAGGGCGTAACAAAAACTCCGGCCACCACGCACAGCGCCGTCGGAATCCAGAACCAGAACCACCAGCGCGCCGGCGACCTGCGGATGATCGATGTCATCAGCATGACCAGCAGCCCGCCAATGCCCCATTCCAGTGCCACCAGCTTGGCCTTGTCCGCCAGCCAACTCCCCCAGCCCTGCACCGAAAGCCCATAGCCGAGCGCAACCTTGTGCCCGTAGAGGTTGAGCGGCAGATTAAGCAGCCCCGTGGCCAACAGCACCAGCAACACGAAGCTGAAGCCCTGCACCCAGCGGTTTTTCGAGAGCCCAACCGCAATGTCCCGCATGCGCGCAACCGCACCCACGGCCAGGATCAGCACCAGTTGCGCCAGCGTCCATACGGTGGCTACCACCTGCAGCGTCATCCGCGTCTGGTTCAGTGCGACCGCCTCCTCCAGCTTGCCGGGCGGCAGCGTATACGCGGTGGTATTGTGCGCCGCGAACTGCGCAGCCCGGGCTTCGGTCGGCGTTTCGGCGGCGGGCCGGACGACCGCCAGCCCAGCCGCCAGCGGCAATAGAAGAAGCAGCGTACGGCCAAGGCGCATGCATCGCACTCCGGAAGCGTGGGCTCCAGTGTGCCGCATCCCGCATGCGGAAGCAAAGTTCAAATCCGGTGTAGCATTCCGGTAGGCTCGATATCGCCGATTCTCACCCAGAAGACAGGCCCAATGCCACATCACAGTATCTTCAGCGCCCAGCGACTCTTGCTTCTCACCTGTGCCTCCCTGACCGGGCTGGTCCTTACAGCGGGAATCTCCCCGCAGCGTGCGGCCTTAGCTGCGTCCGGGCCCGCGCCCGCGAGTGCCGCCGCCCTGCCCTTGGTTAATGCACTGGATACCGAGTTGAAGCGGGCGATGTCTTCGCTGGGAACCAGCGGGTCCGCGCAACAACCCAAACCGTACTTCCTCAGCTACGCTGTCTCCGATGCCACTCAGGTCGGCATCGCGGCGCAGTATGGCGCGATTGTGAATTCAAACGAGCGCCGCATCCGCACCGTGGACGTGCAGGTGCGCCTCGGCAGCCCCGCCGAGGACAATACTCACGGCGACCATCGCATCAGCGCGTTGACCAATTTTCCACTCCCGCTCACCGACGACCGCGACGCGATCGCCCGCTCGCTGTGGTATGCGACCAATCGCGGCTACGCCCGCGCTCTGGATGGCTATCTGAAGGTCAAGACCGAGCAGCAGGTACGCGCAAAAGAAGAAGACAATTCGGCCGACTTCAGCGAAGAGCAGCCGCAGACGGCTCTGGTTCCGCCGGTGCCTGCGCTGGTGGTCGACCGCGCCGCATGGGAGCAGCGCCTGCGCGAAGTCTCCAGTCTGTTCACCCAGTATCCCGACGTCTTCGCCGACCAGGTTGAGTTCGAGGCGTCGAACGAGACCGACTACTTCGTCTCCTCCGAAGGCGCCCGCGTGATGAATCCGAGCCATGTGGCCCGGGTCGTCATCGTTGCACGCACCCGCGCCGCCGATGGCATGGACATGTTTCGCGACGAAACCTTTGAGGCCGATTCCGCCGCCCACCTCCCCGACCAGAAAACGCTAATGGATAAGGCCGCGGTGATGGCGAAGGACCTGGAAGCGCTGCGGGTCGCTCCTGTGACCGAACCCTTCGACGGACCGGCCATCCTCAGCGGGCGTGCCTCGGCTGTGTTCTTTCACGAAGTGCTGGGACACCGGCTCGAAGGCCAGCGGCAGCGCGGCGACGAAGAGGGCCAGACCTTTACCAAGATGCTCGGTAAGCCCATCCTGCCTGCCTTCATCAGCGTCGCCGACGATCCGACCATGGCCACCTTCCAGGGCACGTGGCTCAGCGGCCACTACGAGTATGACGACGAGGGCCAGGCCGCGCGGCGCGTGGATCTCATCCAGAACGGCGTGCTCGAAACCTTCCTGATGTCGCGCCAGCCTATCGCCAGCGTTGCCCACAGCAACGGTCACGGCCGCGCCGAAACGGGCCACATGCCCACCGGTCGGCAGGGCAACCTGATCGTCACCTCCTCGAAGACGGTGCCGGAAGCCCAGTTGCGCGCCATGCTGATCGCCGAGGCGAAAAAACAAGGCAAACCCTACGGCCTCTACTTTGAAGACATCTCCTCCGGCTTCGCCGTCACTACGCGCCGCTCGCCACAGGCCTTCCAGGTGATTCCGCTGGTGGTCTACCGGGTGTATGTGGATGGCCGCCCCGACGAACTGGTGCGCGGCGTCAGCATCGTCGGCACGCCCCAGGCCGCGCTCAACAGCATCCTGGCCACCGGCGACAAGCAGGAGGTCTTCAACGGCATCTGCGGTGCCGAATCGGGCAGCATTCCGGTTAGCGCGGTCGCTCCCGCCATGCTGGTCAGCGAGATCGAGACGCAGCGCCAGGCGCAGGGCACGACCCGCCCGCCCATTCTTCCGCCGCCCGGGCATCCGCCCGCCGATGCAACCACCCCGAAGGGAGCAAACTGATGAATATGCTCCTGACGCGGTCACACATTCGCAGCATCCGGACCGGCATTTTTGCCGCATCTTTCCTATTTGCATCCTCTGCGGTTACGTATGCGGCCGCTCCGCAGGATGCCGCCAAGGACGACCCGGTGCTGCGTGCCATGCAGGCCGAACTGGACCGCGAACAGGCCCAGCTGCTGCTGCCCGGCATGCAGCGGCCCTACTTTATCGAGTACCGCCTGGACGACTTCGCCACCTACGAGGCGGTGGCCAACTACGGTGCGCTCGTCCAGGAGCAGTCCGGCCACCAGCGGGTCTTGCGCGTTACCGTTCGCGTCGGCGACTACACCACGGATTCCAGCAGCAGCCGCGGCGATGGCTCGGCCGCCCTCACCACCACCGACAACAACCCGGAGGCAATTCGCTACGCGCTGTGGAACGCAACCGACGAGGCCTACAAGAACGCTCTGCGCGCCTACTCGGCCAAGCAGGCCGCGCTGAAGCGCTTTGAAGCCCCGCCCACGGAGAAGGATTTTGCGCCCGCCAAGCCAGCGGTGCATCTCGGCCGGCTGGTCTCGCTCGACCTCGACCGCAGCGAATGGAAGCGCCGCATTGTTGAGGCCAGCGGCCTCTACGCGTCCGACCCCGATGTCAGCGGATTCGCATCCGACGTGCAGTTTTCCACCTCCAGCGTGCGCGGACTGGCAATGAATCGTTATCTGGTCAACACCGAGGGGACGGTTGTGCGCGACGGCTACACCGGCTACAGCGCCAACATCACCGTGGGCGGCCAGGCGCCAGACGGCATGGAAGTCACCCGCGAGAATGGCACCGTGGGCGCCAGCGCGAAAGAACTGGAAGACTGGCCCGCGTTCCGCCACCGCGTCCTCGACAACCTGAAGAGCCTCGAGGCCCTGCGCAATGCGCCGCTGGTCTCCTCAGAGGATTACCACGGGCCGGTACTGTTCAGCGGCGACGCGGCGGCCGACGTGCTGAATTCTCTCTTCGTCCCGAATGTCGAGGCCAATCGTCCCGAGATGGGCACCACGGCCCGCACTCAGGGCGCGTACACCTCCAGCTTCCACGCCCGCGTGTTGCCGGATTTCCTCGACGTCACCGACGATCCGCTCACCACCACCTTCGCTGGCCATTCTTTGCTCGGCGCCTACGAAGTCGACGATGAAGGCGTGCCGGCGCAGTCGGTTAAGGTGGCCGTCAACGGGAAACTCGAGAACTACCTGATCGGGCGCACACCGATCCGCGATTTCCCCGAGTCGAACGGACACGGCCGCGCACCGGTCGCGCAGGCTGCCCACTCGCACGCCGGCGTGATGATCTTCAAGTCGACGCAACCGCTCAGTGCCGCCGCGATGAATGCCCGCCTGCTCGCCATGGCCAAAGAACAGAATCGCGATGTCTACGCGGTGGAAACGCTGGGCGGACCGCTGGCACCGCGCGTCCTCTACCTGGTGCACTCCGACGGCACCCGCCAATTGGTGCGAGGCGCGGTCTTCGACGAACTGGATACCCGCAGCCTGCGTTCCGACATCATCGCCGCCGGCGACGACGAGTACGTGGCCAACTCGCTGGGCGCGATTCCTACCAGCACCATCGCGCCCAGCCTCCTGTTCGACGACATTGGCGTAAAGCGCGGAACCGAGGAGCAACAGAAGCTCCCCTACTATGGTCCGCCAGACCAGCAGGCTTCGGCTTCCCGCTAAAACAGAGCGGGCGAATCAACTCGGCTAGTCCAGGCGTACGAGGTAGGGTTCCGCACCAGGGTCGGGAATGTGGATGCTGTCCGCAATCTGTCGTGCGGCCGCCTTGTCCAGGCTCGCTGGGTTGATGCGCACCCAGTGCCCGGTGGGCCCGGCAAACTCAATCACCTTGGCCGCGGCGTAGCGTCGCGTCAGGTCGTTCTTCAGTCGAACTGCGTCGGCCTCATCCAGAAATGCGCCAATCTGTACACACCACTTTCCCGCCGGATCGGAGCCCGCCGGCGGAGCATACGCCTCCACCCGCACTTTCGCGGTTCCAGGACGATACACATCGATCGCCTTCGCCGCCGCCAGCGACAAGTCCAGAATCCGCCCGTCCACAAACGGACCGCGATCGGTGATGCGCACAATTACCGACTCATTGTTGGTCAGGTTGGTGACGCGCACAATCGATCCCATGGGCAGCTCGCGATGCGCCGCCGTCATTGCGTTCTGATCGTAAACGCTGCCATCGGCGGCTTTGCGGTTGGTGTAGGGAGGACCATACCAACTCGCCAATCCAACCTCAGTCGATACCGGCCGGCCGTGCGGCTCCAGTTGCGCGTTGACCGTCGGCGACGCCGCGGCTCCTGGCCGCGCCCCGGCTCCCTGGCGCGGAGGGCGCCGGATGCGTACCCGCTTCAGTACCGGCCGAGGGCGGGGGTGGCGGGTAGGACGCAGTCGCGGTCTTGTGGTGACAGCCCGCCAGGCCGAGCGCTACTGCAAGCGGAAACACCCGGCCGGCCAGCCGCACCAGCCGCGCGGCTCTTGAGCAGCGGCCATGCACCATGCGATTCAAGGCTTTGGCTGATCCTTATCCGGAGGCGGATTCTGGGCTGCGGCCGCCGCGGCGCGGCGGTCGTCCATGCGCTGGGCCAGCTTCTGCAACTCCACGGCGGCGGCCCGCAGAGCATCCGACCCGTTGCGCCGGATGTCCGGCACAACCTCGTCGTTGATATAAGTCAGGACGCGGCGAAACTCCTCCTCGGCGCGCGCAGCCGCCTCCCGCAATTGCTCTTCCCAATGTTTGCGCTCGTCGTAAGTCATGGCCTGCACCTCTCCAACATCCAGTATGTAGATGCGAAAAAGCGCGGGTCAATGGCGGATCGGTGTCATCCGCTGCTCAGTGCCTGATTGGTAATGGCGGGCGCGAGCGCAAGCCACGCCCTTCCTCCCCGGCAGATCGAGAACCGGAATTGAATCAGAGACTTCGCAATCCCGTCCTCTTGCAGTCCGGCAAACTTTCTTCCGCCCCATTCGCCGCCCGCTTTCCCCATTCAATGCAATATCTTGCCGTTCGCTATTCCTTTCTTCGGATGCCTGCCTTACGTGAGTACTCTGGTAACTGGAGTGCATCTCATACAGGAGACGGTATCTTTCTTGAGACGCCCGACCTCCTGCAACACAAAGTTCACGAATTTCTGAACGATCCATGTTCTGATTCAGCAAGATCAGCCAAACCCAGGCCCTCAACGACCCACCTTCCTTCAGGAGACAGACCCACAATGGCAAAGCGCGCAAAGGTATTCGAAAAACTTCTGGTTCAGGCCGCCAAAGGCGGATGGGTCGTCTACAACGGACTGAATTCAATGGTCGCCGACAGCCCCAGCTTCACGCCCAAGTGGAGCGACAAGCCGCTGCTGAAGTCCTACCAGAAGGAGAAGCCGCCCCTGGGCTGGCCGCGCACCACCGATTCGCTCTGTCCCAAATGCGTCCCCGAGATCCGCCAGCAGATCGTTGACGGCAAGCTGCCCCACGAGATCCTGCTGAACGAAAAGGTGGGCGAGATCAAGGCCCAGATCATCGAACGCGACGGCCAGATCCTGATGGTGAAGGACTGCCCCATCCACGGCCACTTTGAGGACGTCATGTCCATTGACCCGGCCTTCTTCAAGCATCTCGAAGAGGTCTTCCCTGGCCGCGACATTCGCGCCCACAACGATGCGCGCCTGCACAACCACGGCACCTCCACCGTCACCCATGGCCGCGGCTCGGTCCTCACCATCGACTTGACCAACCGCTGCAACATGATGTGCGATCCCTGCTTCATGGATGCCAACCAGGTTGGCTTCGTCCACGAGCTGACGTGGGACGAGATCAAGACCATGCTGGACAACGCCATCACCATCAAGCCCAAGCGGCAGATGAGCGTCCAGTTCTCCGGCGGCGAGCCCACGCTTTCCCCCTACTTCCTGGACGCGGTCGCCTACTCGCGCAAGGTTGGCTACAACTCCGTACAGGCTGCCACCAACGGTATCGAGTTCGCCAAGTCGAAGGAGTTCGCCAAGGCTGCGGCTGAGGCCGGTCTGCGCTACGTCTACCTCCAGTTCGATGGCATCGGCAACGCCGCCAACTCGCACCGCAAGGTCGGCAACGCGTTCGACGTCAAACTGCAAGCCATCCATAACCTGCACGAAGCCGGCGTGGACATCGTCCCCGTCACCACCATCATCAACGGCATCAATAACGAGCAGGTCGGCAACATCATCCAGTTCGCGCTCGACAATCCGAAGAAGATCAACTTCCTCAGCTTCCAGCCGGTCAGCTTCACCGGCCGCGACGAAGCCGTCTCCGACGAGCGTCGCGCCGCCCAGCGCTACACGCTGTCGCACATGGCCCACGATGTGAAGAACCAGACCGGCCTGGGCGAGCCCGTCCGCGACTGGTTCCCCATCTCATTCATGTCCACCTTCTCCGACTGGGCCGACCTGGTGCACGGGCCAGAACCACGACTGGGGCCAGCTCTCCTGCGGATGCCACCCGAACTGCGGCATCGGCATGGCGCTGATGATCGACAAGGAGACCAAGGAAGCCGTTCCGGTCACCGCCTTCCTCAACGCCGACCGCCTCGCCAAGGACATCGCCCGCGTCAACGACGCTGCCCGCGGCAAGGTGGTTACCATGATCGGCGCCGGGCTGGCGCTGCTCCGCAACTACCAGCCGAACGAGGCGCCCACCCACTTCAAGATCGTCGATCTGCTGCAGAAGTTCGACAAGTGTTTTGGCGCCACCGGCCGCGACTACGGCAAGGTCACCGGCGATCGCACCATGGAAGACATCAAGAAGCGCCGCGCCGACCGCTGGAACTTCCTGTTCATCGCCGGCATGTGGTTCCAGGACCTGTTCAACTACGACTTCCGCCGCACCGAGCAGTGCATCATCCCCTACGCCACGCAGGAGGGCGAGATCAGCTTCTGCGCCTACAACACCGGCGTGGGCTGGCGCAACATCATCGAGAAGATGCACATGACGTCCACCCTCACCAAGTGGTACGAGGAGCATGGCCGTCATGAGATCTTCGCCGGCGGCAAGAAGGTTGGCCTCGAACCGGAAGCCACTTACGACCTGGTGCTCAACGAAGCTCACGTCAACGCGGCCGCCAACGACACCTTCGATAAGAGCGGCATCGCCAAGAACGCGCGCGAGGAAAAGATTCGCGCCCGCGACGCCAAGCTGAAGCTGGACGCCGAAAACGCCCGCATGGCCAAGCTCTACCGCAAGGAAGTCCTCAAGGAACCGGATGCTCCCGCGGGCTTCGTAGCCATTGGCGAGATCGGCGGCCTGGGCGGCATTAAGCCAGCAGCACCCAAGGCCGAAGTCGTCAGCAACATCGAAGAGACCGTCGCCGGGGACTAATCACGCCTCTTGACCATCAACGCGAAGGCCGCCAGCAATGGCGGCCTTTCACTTCTGCATCGCTCTCATTCACGAGTCGCCATTCTGACCTTTGGTCAGAATCTCTGTATCTTCTTGATGCTGCCGCAATACTCTCATTCATCGGGAACTTGCTGGAACGAAGTCCGCCTCGACAAACCTCTGGTTCACAACGATGTTCGAGTGTGTTTCGACCGACGTGCTTCCGGTGAGTTCAATGTTTGGCTCGTCAGGTTCTGGGGGGACCACCTTGGCGGCTCGTTCCATCGCCGCCTTCATGCCAGCAGCGGTGGTTACATTTCGAATCTGGCGAACCAGAAAATCCTGTTTACTGATCCAGATTGTTCTAGTATTGCCATTCGATTCACCTGCAAAGACGTAACAATCGGCATCTCCAACTTTCTCATCCGCCTGTTGCTTAAGGCCTCGCGCAAGACAGCAAAACGGATTCGCCCACTCTGTATTGAAGAATGCTGCTGGGATCTCCCCCGCCGCACCTCCTGAGATCCCGGTCGCACCCGCTAGTGCGTCCTCCAGATTCTTGTGTTTTTCTGCCCCTTTGCCATACCCCATGTCCAGGAAATCGCCGCTTCCCGACGACCAAACGACCATCGCCCTTTTGAGTGGAGCAGCCGCAGGGTCCGAATAGCTATCCTGCCATGCAATGCGGTAAAGGTTCGGGCGGCTCAGCCTGGTGGTGAAAGCACGTGTGATGGTTAACCCGTTGAGCGTAACAACACTCTTTCCTTCGTCGCTATAAGAGGTAAGCGCTGCGTAGGCTGCCTTTGACCTCTGGAAGATCTCTTCCTTCGTAAGTTGCGGTTGAGAAGTATCCTGCGCCCGCGCTGCTGCGGCCGGAGCAACCGCCAGCAACACCGAAATACACGCGCCAAGAATGAGCCTGCGGTTGTTTGACGTTATGCGATGCATGATTTGTTTCCCGGGAACATTATGCGCGCCGGGGTCTGTTCGACAGCTAATATTTCTGTCGATTGCACGGTTATCGCGCGGCCTATTCTCTGGAGTCGTCCGCGGGCGCCGGTCCCAACCTTGCCTCAATCCGCGCCACGGCTTCCCGCAACGCCGCAGCCTCGGCCTCCAACTCGGCAACGCGCATGGCAAGCGTCCTCCCCGAACCCTCGTCCCCAAGGGAATGGCTGCGCCTCTCCGAACTGGACTCTCTCGCCGCCGCCTCCACCGGCCCACCCAGCAAATGCGCATAGCGCGCCTCCCGCGAGCCCGGCTGGCGTGGCAGCATGACCGCGAGCGGCCGCGATGCCGTAGCGCTGCCGGACTGATCCGCCACAGAGTCCGCGGGGGCCGTCATGCGCGCCAGGGTGCTCTCGACTGCGTCCAGGCCGTCGAAGGCGTACAGCCGGTCTGCGCGCGCGCGCAACTCGCCGGGCGTCTGCGACCCGCGCAGAAACAGCAGGCACAGCACCGCCGTCTCGTCGCGGCGCAGATTCAGGACGGTGCGGATGCGGTGCTCGTACTTCGCAACGCGGCTCGACCGCTCCACCGCGGTCAGCCCCATATCTTCGAGCGTATGCAGCGCCTGCCGCACCTCTTCTTCGCTCAGTTCCATCACTGGCTCGCGGCTGGAGCGTTGATTACACGCATTCACCAGCGCATTCAATGAAAGTGGATAATTTTCCGGAGTGACGATCTCCTTCTCTATCAATGCGCCCAGCACGCGAATCTGGATCGGATCAAGGGTCATGCATTAAGAGTGCCACACTCCGACCCGCAGTCCGGGCCACGCCTGCGGCTATTGCGTCACCGGATGCCCCAAACAGGTCACTGGCAGCGCCTGCCGGCTGCGATAGACTGAAAGAGTGAATCGAGGAACGCAGAACTCATTCGCATATGCGGATTCACAGAACGCTGACCCCGGGGAGAAATAACGCGAATGATATTTGGAAAGAAGATTGCAACCGTTACATCCGTGGTCATAGTTTCCCTGGGATTAGCTGCCAGCTCCGGTGCAAAAAGCCCCCGCACCCGCAGCACCCGGCTCGTGGCAGCGACTGACTCCTTTCCCGAGTATCACCTGCGCATGCACCACCTCCACACCGGCGAGGACATCGACATCGTCTATCGCGTGGGCGACACCTACATTCCTGCGGCGCTCGACCAGTTGAATTACTTCCTCCGCGATCACCGTACCCAGGACGTCAGCAGCTACGACCCCAAAGAGTTCGATCTACTCCACTCGCTGATGGCCCGGCTGGGCCGCCCCAACGGCGTCATCGACATCGTCTGCGGATACCGCTCGCCGTGGAGCAACAATCTTCTGCGCACCAGCGGCCCCGACACCGGCGTTGCGGAACACAGTCAGCATCTGCTCGGCAAGGCTATCGATATCCGCGTTCCCGGCGTGGGCACCCGCACCCTTCGCAACGCCGCCCTGGCACTGCACGCCGGCGGAGTCGGTTTCTATCCCGTCTCGCAATTCGTCCACGTCGACGTGGGCCCGGTGCGCACCTGGTCCTTCCGCTGATCCGGTCCTTCCGCTAGTCCGGCCCCGCCACAGAGAAGAGGAGGGCTTCCGATTGCCCGTCCAAAACAACGCCGCCACACCTTTGCGGATGTGGCGGCTGTCTTACGTCGGTCGATGCAGATTAGAAGTTGATATGTCCGGCAAACTGCCAGTCACGCGGTGAGTTCGAGATACCGGTGACCTCACCGAACGTACTGGTGGTGGATGACGCGGTTGCCGACCAGCCGCCTCCCGGCCCGCTGATCTGCACTTTGTTCCAGACATTCAGGCAATCCGCCTCGAACACAAACGCAATTCCCTCATGAATCGGGAAAGAGCGATGCAGGGCCGCGTTCAGGGTTTGGGAACCGGGATTCTGCATGTTGTAAACTCGGGTGCGCGGCGCATTTCCCAGCAGATATTGGTGCGTCGTCTGTCCGGTTACGGTCGAGACGTCAGTGGGGATCTTGAAAGCGTTGTAGTCGATGTACTTGATCGGAGTTCCGCCGGCCAGTCCAAGGTTTGAGGCAATGCGACCCAATGGCCCCGTCCCGTAACTTCCGTTGATGCGCGCGCTTCGGCTGATGTAATCGGACGAGGCGGGATTGAGATCAGGCTCACATGCGCCGGAGTTAGGCGCTGCGTTGGCGCAGCCGCCACTCCAGGTGGTTACCACCGGAAGCCCCGAGGCGTACTGATAGGTCCCCGAAAGCGACCACCCTCCGATCACCTCGCGCATCAACAGCGAATTGCCGCCGAAATGTCCAGCCGTGCCAATTGGCAGTTTATATACCCCGAATGCATTGAAAGCCTGGGGTTGGGAGATGGTTGTCCAGGACCGGTCGATGCGGTCCGCCTTCCAACTCTGGCCGCCGCCGGAGAGGGCCGCGGCAGGAATCGGATAGCCGCTGCGGAACGTGCCGTCGTCGCCGATGTTCTTTGAGTAGGTGTAGTTGACATTGAAGGTCAGGCCATGACTCTCGCGCTGCAGCAACGTGATCTGCAGCGAGTTATAGGAGAAGTTCTGTACATTCTCTCCCCAGCCATCGCCCATGCTGCTGTACTGAGGGAACGCAACCAGCCCCTGGGCAAGCGTGAGAGTCGTGCTGTTCGGGTTGGCATTGGCCGCCGTCGAAAAGAACGAGGGGATGGATATACCCGGCATCGCGGCCTGTGCTAGGGCTATATTCGCCGACGTCGCAGCAGCTGTAAGGATGGGCTTCTTACCGGTTGTGTCGAGCACCGGGCCGAGCGCCGCCAGGTAAACCGGGTTCATCTGGTTCACCCAGTATCCGCGCGCGTTCTGGGCACCGGTATTCTCAAAGACATGGTGGCTCTCGCTCCCCACGTAGTTCACGGACAGAGTCATGTCCTTGGTCACGCCCCGCTCAAACCCAAGGTTGTAGAAGGTGAACTCAGGCGCCAAGCCTGAGACGTACGGATCGGCATAGTTCATTCCGGCCGCCGTCACCAACGCGCCTGAACCATTCAGGTAATTGCCAGTGTTCAGAATCTGAGTAGCCGGACCGAAGGCCGGCACGCTCGGATACGTAAACCCCGCGCCGAAGAGCGACGTGTTCGCTATCGCCAGACCGGTGAAGTAGCTCCCGTTATTCAGGTAGAACGATGGCCCAGCGGCCGCACCCGAGGTCTGTTCCGGCGCAGCTGAAGCCGTCACGTTGAAGCCGAGGGTCTGCCCCGCACCTGTCGCACCGCCGTCGCTGGTGCGCCCGCCACCAGCACCACCGCCGAAGGAGTACACGATACCGGCGCCGACTCGAATCACGGTCTTGTCGTCAACCGAATACGCCAGCCCTATGCGCGGCCCAAAGTTCTTCCAATATGTATTTACCGGAGTCTTGCATCCGCAGCTGTAGGTGGAGCCGCCGTAGCTTCCAGCCAGTTCATTGAGGCCAGGCGTTCCGGTCGCCGGATTGGTCATAGTCGGGTTCAGGAAGCTGAAGTGGTTATGCACTTCGTGGAAGGGCGGGAGATAATCCCAGCGCAAGCCGAGGTCCAGGGTCAGCTTCTCGGAGACCTTCCAGTTGTCCTCGGCATACGGCGCGATCGCCTTATAGCGGCTGCCAATCTCCGAGACCGGCTGCAGGCCGATGCTTGGGGTTCCGCCCACAGCGCCCAGCAGGTAGCTGGCATAGCCATAACCGCTGGCCGTCGAAAGAGCAACCGAGTTGGCGTTGAAGTTGGCGGTCGAGAGAGCGTTATACCCGAGATCGAGAACACCCGTAAAGGTCGCCGGGTTGGCGTTGTTCAGGTTGAGAAACTGAAAGGAGAAGCCAATCGTTAAGGCGTGTTTCCCTTTCAGCCACTGAACATTATCGACGATGGAGTAAGTCTGCGGCGTGGTCAGCTGGGTGGAGATCGAGTTGCCGTTTCCCGTCCAGGTGGTCGGGTTGAGGGCGGAGGCGATCGCCGTGTTGCCCGAGAAGGACGCACCGGGGAACTCCTGCCCTGCCTGCCCGGCAGGCAGGTTGGTGATGCCCATCGTGGGCGCCTCCCACTTGGTTACGTTTTGCGTCGCATCGAAGATGTCCTGGAAGAACCGGGTATAGCCGTACTTCAACTGGTTCACGATATGGGCATTGACGGTATAGGTATCCTCAACAACAAACTGCTTGGGGAACACCTTGGCCAGGTCGCCGCCCTCGTAGGGCAAAGGAATGTAGGGAGACGAAAAATTGTTCAGGTAACCCTGTGTACCCAGCGCTCCAACAGCGGACAACCGGTTCTTCGCGTTCAAGTCGTAGTCGACACGATAGTCGATGAGCCAGTTGTCAAATCCGGCCACCCTGGTGCCCAGGTAGTTGTTAGTAATCACGTTGGTGTAAGACGGAGCGGGCAGGAACGACTGCATCGCCAATGAGATCGGAGATTGGTAGCTGGTTGGAATTACGTTGTACGTGGGAACCCCGTTCTTCACGCCCTGGAACGGATTCCGGGTGCACGTTGTGCCTACACAATTGTTGGATGTCGGGTCATAGAGGATGGCGGGGTTTACGTTGCTTGCACCGGCAGGATTGCCCGCAATACCGACCTGACCGCCGGCGCCAACATTCCCATTCAACTCAGTAAAGTCGCCGGTCCGCATCAACGCAGTCGGCAGAGTGCTCAGCACAGGAGTGGAGTAGGCTCGGTCATGGTATTTGTCATAAGCGGCAAAGAAGAACAGCTTGTCGCCCGTATGCGGGACCTTCCAGCCAAACGAAGCTGAAAGCTCATTCTGGTGTTCGTAGGGCTTAGGCTGGCAGCCGAAGCGGGCGGGGTAATTTACGGCGTTCCCATTCACGGTCGCTGTGCTAGCCGCCGCGCTGCAGGCCGGATACGCAACGCCGGTCGCCGGGTTGATTCCCGCCAACTGCTGCCACTTGTTGACGAAGCTCCATGAGTCGAAGATCGTATTACGGACAAAGTCCGATACCTGCCCGTGGGGTTTCACGCCGCCCGACTTCATGGTGAAGTTCTCGGCCCCGGCGCCCGCATACTCCACCGGCGCCGTGCTCGTGACAATCTGAAACTGGTCGACCGCATCGACATCGACGTTGAGCGACACCACGCGGTTGTCGCCCTGCTGATTGATGGTTTCAGCCGGGATCCCCTCGAGATAAAGCTGCTGAAGATAATTGCCTGTGCCGCCAACCACGGGCAGCCGCCCGCCGCCGGTCTGCGTGCCCGGAGTAAGCACTCCGAATGCCGTGGGATCGCGCTGCGTGCCGTTCATCTGAACCGGCAGGTTGGTGTAGGCCTCATTTTCAATGACCGTGCCCAGCACCGCGGTGCTCGTATCCAGCACCGGCGGAGCCGCGCTCACAACCACCGTCTCGCTCGCCGCCCCAATCGTCAATGTCGGGTTGAAGGTCAACGAAACCAGCGCGTCGACGGAAAGGTTCTCCTGCGTCAGGGTCTTAAATCCCTTGGCCGACACCTGCAGCGAATACACTCCCGGAGGGATCGGCGCGATCGTGTAGTCCCCGGCGGAAGACGTTGTTCGCGTCGTGGAAACATTGGTCGCAGCGTTGGTGGCCGTCACGGACGCGCCCGCAATGACTGCGCCGGCAGTATCCCGGACTGTTCCGGTAATGGTACCTTCACCGGCCGTCTGCGCCTTGACTGCGATCGACGAAGCAAGCAGCGCAAACAGGGCGATCAAGGACAATGTTGTCCCGATTGCGTCCGCAAACAGATCTAATAAACTATTTGTTTTGTGCATTATAGAGGCCTCGTCGATGGGATTACAGGTCGACCTGCGCTTCGAAACTCAGCAAGATGGCGTCTACGGTCGGCGAGGATTATTGCCACTAGAAACCATTGTTGTCAATCCGTAAATGGTTTCTTAGGCAATCTTTTTTCCGTGTCATGAAACTCTATGAAATGTGTATCGTCTAAAGCCTCGCTCATGCCAGTGCCACGACGAAGGAACCCACCTTGTTCGGGGTCTTCGCATTCTCAATCGCTAACCGCTTGGTCACTCAGTCGACGCTCATATCGGCATCCACATCCACCACCAGTGCGTTGTGGTCGACCAGCATCGAATGCAGCTTCAGCGCATTCAGCGTCAGCGTGTAGCCGGTCGCTGCCACCGACTGACTCAGCACCTTGCCCATCAGATCAGCGGCATTCACCTTCATCTGCGACGGCAGTTTGTGGCTGAGGAACGGCTCCAGCAGAAAGTTCAACTCCTTCGACTCGCTCAGCCGTTCAATGCGCGCATCGCGAAAGCCCACCGACTCGCCCTCCGCCTCCGGAATCAGCGAGACATCCGCGTCCGTTGTCAGGGTCACCCCCAGGCAGGCCCCACGCACGGCCGTCCCCAGCTTTGCCTTGGCGTGCACATGCACCACGACGCGATCATCCTTGAACGTCACGTGCGGGTCTTCCGCATACACGTAACATGGAGACGTCGCGTCCCCGCGCATGTAGTAGCGGCCCTGCGGTCCGTTGAACAACTGCGTGCGCAATGTCCGCTCCAGCGCCTGCGCCGAGACCTTCACTTCGATGGCGCGCGCCGTCCCTGCCGCATACCAACCCAGCAGCAGAGCAAGCACGACACCACGCAACATAACTTTCATAGTGCCTTAAGGATAAGGCACGCGCTCCTGCGCGATCGCTAATGGGCTGGGCTCGCCTGCATACCGGCTACTCGACGACTGGAACCATCTCCCCGGCCGCAGCCGTCACCGCCACGGTAGCCGTTTCCAGACCGGCTGCGGTCACAGTCACGGCGATTTGACCGGCCTCGCCGCGCTTGCCTTGCACAATCGCCATGCACAGCCCGTTGAACGCGCTGCGTTCGCTGGCCTTGTCCGGCTCGTGGCAGCTGGGATCGCCGTTCCCGACGCCAATCACAGCGCCCGGCCCATTCACTGCAAATGTAATCTTATTGTCCGCGGTCGGTACCGGCCGGCCCTGCGCGTCCACAATCGAGACATTGATCACCACCAGGTCCTTCCCGTCCGCCATTATGTTCGACCGGTCGGCCGCGGCAATGATCTTCGCCCCCGCGCCGGCGGTTTCGCGCTTATCCGTCAGCACCACGCGGCCACCCTTGCTCGCCCGCGCCTCCAGCACGCCGGGCGCATACGGCACCTTCCACTCCAGGTGTCCGTTCTTCTTCACCGGCTGCGACCCCAGGCTGGTTCCGTTCAGGAACAATTCGACACTTTCCTGGTTACAATAGGCCCAAACCGCGATCTCCTGGCCTTCTTTGCCTTCCCAGTTCCAGTGCGGCAGCAGGTGCAACAACGGCTCCGCTCCCCACCATGCCTTGTAATACCAGGCCGTATCCTTGGCGAAGCCGCACGTATCCAGAATCCCGAAGTGCGAGCTGATGCACGGCCAGTTGTAGGGTGTGGTTTCGCCACGATAGTCGAAGCCGGTCCACGCAAATCCCCCGGCCAGCCAAGGGCGGGCATCGTAGAACGACCACCACTCCTCCGCCGTATTTCCCCAGCGTGGCTTTTCCGTGTCGTACGCGCTCACATAGCCGCGCGCCGGATCATTCGCGTAGATGCCCCGCGTCGCCACCGTACTGGCCGTCTCCGTGCCGATGATCGGCTGCTGCGGGTTGGCGCGGTGGAACGCGTCGATCTGGCTGTCGTTGTAGTTGTAGCCCTGCACGTCCACCACGGTGGAAACACCCACGCCGCCATATCCGCCATTCATCGCCGTGGTCGACACCCGCGACGGATCGAGCCTTCGCTGCAGCGACTGCATAGTGCGCACAATCCGCGCCCCCCGCGTGTTGCCCTGCTCCGGCTCCTCGTTGCCAAGCGACCAGATCACCACGCTGGGATGGTTGCGGTCGCGTTTGATCAGCCGCTCCAGTTCGCTCATTCCCTCCGGGCTCGACGACATCATCCGCGTCTCGTCCATCACCAGCATGCCCATCCGGTCGCACGCATCCAGAAACTCCGGCGTCGGCGGATTGTGCGAAGTCCTGCAGCCGTTGGAGCCCATCCACTTCAACCGTTCCAGCCGGTACTGCTGGATGCGGTCGGGAATCGCCTCGCCCACGCCCGCGTGGTCCTGGTGATTGCACGTTCCCTTAATCTTCACCGGTTTGCCGTTCAGCAGAAAACCCCGGTCCGCATCGAAACGCAGCGTGCGAATCCCGAAGGTCGGCGAGTCCTGGTCGACCACTCTGCCGTCGACCTCGACGGTGGTCACCGCGTGGTACAGGTTCGGCGTCTCCAGCGACCAGATCTGCGGATGCCACACCGTCGCATGCATCGCAAAGCTGTGGGTCTCCCGGGCGGGAACCGTTGCCAGTTCCGACACCGCCGTGGCTACCGTCTTTCCCGACGGATCCACCAACCCAACCCGAACCTGCCCGATTACATCGGCGTCGCCATCATTTGCAACGTCCGTCGTTACTAATACCGTCAACTGCGACGCACTTGTAATCACATCGGTTACATTGCCAAACGTCGGCTGCACATAATTACCCCACTGCGCAATATGCACCGGAGCCGTCTTGGTCAGCCAGACGTGACGATAGATGCCGGCGCCCTCGTAGAACCATCCCTCATCCAGCGACGCATCGACGCGCACCACCAGCACATTGCGTCCCGGCGCGTCCCCGCCGGCCGCGGGCGGCGTCTTGGCGCCGAAGTTGGCGAAGTCGGTCAGGTCCAGCGCCTCGGGAGCGTACCCGCTCATGTTCTGGGTGATGTAGTGGCCGTTAAAGAACACCATGGCGTTGCGAAAGATCCCGTCGAACTCAATATTGATGCGGCGCCCCGCATCGCTCTCCGGCAGGAAAAACTCGCGGCGGTACCAGCCGACGCTGGTTTCGGGATACTCGCGGCCGAGCGGCTTGGCACCGTGCTCAACCAGGATGGCGTTATCGACAAAGGGCAGCTCCACAGCCCAGTCGTGCGGCAGATCGATCTTCCTCCAGGCCGCATCGTCGAAACGCGGCGCCGCGGGTCCGTCCGCACGCCCGGCCTTGGCAAAGGTTCCCTCGCGCCGCAGCTTGCCGAAGCCGAAGTCCTTGTCGGGATCGTTGGCGTTGCCCAGGGCAAAGCGCCAGCCGAAGTCCAGCGACAGCCGCTCGCGCAGCGAGTTTGGCGCAGTTCCACCCGGCTGCGGCGCGCCGCCTTGCGCAAGCGCCGGGGCAGCCGCCGCCAGCCGCGGTTCCGCGATCAGCTCACTTCCCGCCATTACACTGGCCGATGCCGCCAGCCCTGCCTTCACCAAATCCCGTCGCGTCCACTTACCCATGTTCGGTTCCCTCAAAGCTCTGTCGTGTCCGGCGCGCAGGCATTGCCCTGCGCAGGCCCGCCATCCACTGTACCGCGTGGCTGCGCAGACTGCTCAGCACAATTTTGGGCCAGTGCTATTTCTTCCCGCCACCCAGCCTTTTTTGCGCCTCCAGAAACCGCCGCATCCGGTCCAGCGTGCGCGCCTTCCCGAAGACGATCATGCTGTCGACCAGCGGCGGGCTAGCCGTCTTGCCTGTCAGAATCGCGCGCAGCAACATGAAGTTGTCCTTCACCGGCCACTCTTTCTCCACGCCAAGCTGCTTCAGCGCCGGCTCCAGCGCCTCCTCGGTAAAGTCCGTCGCCTCCAGAACGGCGAGCTGCTCGGCCGCGAAAGCGACGGTCTCTTCGAGCGTGCGCTTCTTCGGCACAAACACCTCCTGCGCCGGCATCACATCGTCCTTGAAGAAAAAGTCGGCCATATCGCCAAACTGCGCCAGCGTCTCGATGCGCGTCTGCACCAGCGGCCCGATCCGGCGCAGATAGTCGTCGGAGAAAATCGTCTCACGCAGCGCTTGCAGGAAGCCATCAGGCGGAAGCGCGCGCAGATACTCGCCATTCATCCACTTCAGCTTGGTCAGGTCGAACACCGGTCCGCCGAGCGAGATGCGCTGGAAGTCAAACTTCTCCAGCATCTCCGCCAGCGAGAAGAGATCGCCTTCCTTGGAATTGATGCCCTTCGTTACAATCTCCTGCTCGGTGGGCTGCGCCATGCCTCCGCCCATCAGGCCCAGAAAGTTGAGCATCGCCTGCGGCAGGAATCCGCTCTCGCGGTAGTAAATCAGCGAGACCGGATTCTTGCGCTTGGAGATTTTGCTCTTGTCCAGATTGCGCAGCAGCGGCATGTGCCAGAAACGCGGCAACTCCCATCCGAACGCGCTATACAGCAGCACGTGTTTCGGCGTCGACGAGATCCACTCCTCGGCGCGGATCACGTCGGTGATGCGCATCAGGTGGTCGTCCACGACGTTGGCCAGGTGATACGTGGGAAAGCCGTCCGACTTCAGCAGCACCTGGTCGTCGACGTTGTTATGCGAGAAGGTGACATTGCCGCGCAGTTCATCGCGAAAGCTGGTCTCGCCATCCACCGGGACCTTCAGTCGTACCACGTACGGCCGGCCCTCGGCCAGAAACGCGTCGATCTGTGCCTGCGGCAGTTCTCGATGCGCGCCGTTGTAGCGCGGCGGCAGCTTGGCGGCAATCTGCGATTTGCGCATCGCCTCCAGCTCTTCGGCGGTCTCGAAGCTGCGGTAGGCGTGGCCGCTGGCCAGCAGCTTTTCCACGTGCTCGCGATAGATCTCGGTGCGCTCCGACTGGCGGTACGGTCCGTACGGCCCGCCGACGTCCGGCCCCTCGTCCCAGTTGAGCCCGAGCCAGCGCAGCGCGTCGAAGATCATCTGCTCCGACGTAGAGACGAAGCGGGTACGGTCGGTGTCTTCGATGCGCAGGACAAATTGGCCACCGCGCTGGCGAGCGTAAATGAAATTCAACAGGCCGATGTAGGCCGTGCCGACGTGCGGGTCGCCCGTGGGCGAAGGTGCAATGCGAACGCGGATGGGTGCTTGGGAAACAGTTTCAGACATGATCGAGGGCCAATTTCGATGGTATCAGTTGGCGCCGTCCGACTTTGTCACCAGACGTCAGCCAAGTCGGCCGGAGTTAGCTTCCCCAAGGTCCTGAAGCGCTCCTCGAGCCGCGCATTCACCCAGACTGACCCCTTTTCCGTCAGTTGCACCGCCGCCTGCTGATTCACGGAGTGCCGCGGATCGGTATTGCCTTTTCCCGCCTCCCGGTTGCGCCGGGTTGGCTCGAACGCTTCCGCATCCAGCGCCGCCATCAGCTCGTTCAGCGACACTCCCTGCGCCAGCGTTCCGCCCATGAACTCCGGGTTATGCACGCGAATGTAGTGCGGATAATTCCGCCGCCATTCTCGAACGCGGAGGTCCTCTTTCGTGGCGTCGTCCTTGCCTTCCTCGTGATGCTTCGCGATCGCGCGCCCGTAGATCATGATGTCGTTCGGATCTTCAACCAGGCGGCCCATAAACATCAGCGCGCCGTCCTGAACCTGCCTCGGCCGTCTGCCACGCGGATAGGCACATACCGCGTGGTTGCCCGCCCTTTGCACCACCGAGAGCGTCGTCCGGGTGCGCGGCGCCCGGTCTTTGCTCGACCCAAAGAACTTCACAAAGACCTGCCTTGGGATGTCGATTGGCCGTTCTTCGCTCCTGGGCGCACCGTGCATTTCCTGCCTCACTTGCAGTCAGCTTACAGTTCCATCGCGAATTGGTGGATCGGAGTGTAGGCCGGGTGGGATGGCTCAGTAGCCAACGCCAGGATCAGCCGCTCGAGCACCAGCAGCTTGTTGGCCGGCGAGCTGCGCAGTTCCAGGTCGGCCCGCGCCACCAACCGCAGCGCCCGTGTCAGTTCCCGCCGCGACTTGTACCGCCGAGCCTGCCGAATCAAATCCTCCGCCGCAAACGGCGGCATGCGAAAGCCCTGCCACAGCACCGCCCAGATCGCCCGCGAGTCGCGCACGTTCTTCTCCAGGATGATCAGCATCTGGCGGAAGGTCCGCGCCAGCATGTAAAGGTGTCCGATGGCCGCGTCCTCGCCGCCATCCGACGCGTTCAGCAGCCCATGCAGCAGCAGCAGCGCGCGGGTGCGGTCGCGCTGCGAAATCGCGTCCGTCAGCTCGTACAGCGAACGCTGCTTCGCCGCCAGCACCATCGTCTCGACATCGCCCAGCGTGACCCGGCCCTTGCCTTCGACGTACAGGCTCAGCTTCTCGAACTCGCTCGCCACCAGCATCATGTCGCCGCCCAGCGCATCCACCAACTCCCGCGCGGCGTCCGCGTCGAATTTGATGCCGCGCGCTTCACCCTGGGCGATGACCCACTTGACCGCGTCCGCCTCGTCCACCCGCGCCAGTTCGACAAAGCCGCACCAGTCGCCCAGCGTCTCGCGAATGCGGTCGTAGCGCTCCTTGTCCTGGTAGTCCATCTTGCGCAGGTCGGTCGGAATGCGCAAATGATCCGCGACAAACAACAGCACCGCCTGCGGGTTGGGCGAACGGAAGTACGCGTCAATCGCCGCGAACTCTTCTTTCTTCGAGCCACGGCCGTACAGGTTCTTCAAGCCCCGAACGAACAATACCTGGAACGGCGCCATCAGCGACGGCGTCTGCGCGCGGTCGAGAATTTCGAAGATGCCGGTCTCCGCGAGATCGAAGTCGTGCAGCGAAAAGTCGCGACTCTCCGGCGGCGCCAGTGCCGCCAGCACGCCCTGCCGGCAGCGCTGATACAGGAATGCCTCGTCGCCCAGCAGCACGTAGCCTGGCCGCAGGCTCGCGGGCGCGGCAATCTCCCCGAGGAAGCGGTCCGTTGACGCAAAGCTGCGCAGCGCAGTGGTCATCCGCAAGCCTCCCCAGATGAACCGCGTGGGCGGTCGCACCCGGACGAATGTGGCGTCAAATCTCTCATCAGAACGACTCCAGCATATCGCCAACCAGCGCCTGCGCGAAGTCGCGTGCCAGCCGGTTTACCGCAGCAGGGTCCTCGCGGATGAAGCCGGTCAGGTCCTGTGTGGACTGGTACTGCTCGCGGTAGGAGAGTGCATCGTTGCGGTACAGCACGCGGCCGTCGCGCGCCGTCAGCACCACTTTTGCCGTAATGCGCACCACGTAGCTCGAGGTCTCACCGGTGGTGGAGTCATACGTCAGCGGGTCTGCCGTCTGGGTCAGGACGGTCCCGCTCAGAACGGCATCGGCGTCCGCAGAGTTGCCGGTCAGCACCCGGTAGCGGGTGCGTGTATTCAGTTCGCGGACCACCGCCTGGGTCAGCGCCATCTCCGTGTGGTACGCCTGCGCGTGCGTGGCGAAGACTGGGACTGCGATCGTCCGCACATTTGCCGGAATGTGGGTGGCGGCGCCGGCCGTGTGATAGCCGCAGCCGGTCAACGGTGTCAGACAGCCGAGGATAAGGCAGATGCCAAGGATGCGGGTCGAGATACGGCCGGGGGCAGCGTGGGGCATCAGAGGGCGCATGCGTCTGGTTCTATTGTCGCACTCACACCACATGTTGCAGATGGGTGTCTTTGAAGTGTTCCGGATATTTCAACCCATAGCCGAGCATCCGGTCGAAGGCAATGTGGCTGAACCAGATGAGACCGATGGCCATCAGCAGCGGCCGCTGCGTACCGTGCCCAAGGGCGAACAGGGCCAGTGGAAATACGAGGAGATGGCCGAGATTGTAGACTGCGGCGCCGGCGCGCGGATTGGCGAGGTAACCAATCATGAAGAGATCCGGGGCAAGAAAGAGCGCCGCGAACAGCACCCAGCTAAAGTCAAAATGCGCGTAAACCGCGATAGCGGCGGCAAGCAGAGCAGCTTCTTCGATGCGGAGCAGCCATGCGGGACGGGTCAGTTTCATCGGTCGATCCTAGATTGCGGAGCTCAAAGTGGAGCCTGGGGGTTCAAGTTAAACGGATGAGGCGACCCGCAGGCCGCCCCTTCCAGTTTCGCTGTTGCGGCTGGATTACGCCGGGGAGGGCTGGCCTTCCGGGAAGCCAGGCTTGCGGCCTGCAGGTCCAGGCTCCGGCTTCACGACCTTCTGTCCGTCGCTCGGGCCGGGGTCCGCAAACGCCAGCGGCGACTTGAACGGCGGCAGTTCCTGGCCCGCGATGATCAGGTCGATCTCCGCCTTGTCCAAAGTCTCGCGTTCCAGCAGCGCCGTCGCCATGCGGTGCATGATGTCTGCGTTGTCCTCCAGAATCTTGTACGCGGAGTTGTACGCCTCGTCGACAAACCCGCGGACGGCTACGTCGATCTGTTTGGCGGTGTCGTCGGAGTAGTCGCGCGCCTGGGCAATGTCGCGGCCCAGGAACACTTCCTGCTCTTTCTTGCCGTAGGTCAGCGGGCCCAGGTCGCTCATGCCGTACTCGCACACCATCTTGCGGGCAAGCTCGGTAGCGCGGACGATGTCGTTGCCGGCCCCCGTCGTCTTGCGATGCATGAAGATCTCCTCCGCGCAGCGTCCGCCCATCAGGATGGCCAGCTGCGTGTCGAGATAATCCTTGGTGACGGTGTGCTTGTCTTCCTCCGGAAGATGCATGGTCACGCCCAGCGCCATGCCGCGCGGGATGATGGTGACCTTGTGCAGCGGGTCGGAGTGGTTGCGCTTGGCCGCAACCAGCACGTGGCCGGCCTCGTGATAGGCGGTGTCGCGCTTTTCATCGTCGGTCAACAGCATCGACTTGCGCTCGGCGCCCATCAACACCTTGTCCTTCGCCACTTCGAAGTCGAACATATGCACCGACTTGCGGTTGTAGCGCGCAGCCGTCAGCGCAGCTTCGTTCACCATGTTGGCCAGGTCAGCGCCGGAGAAACCCGGGGTCCCGCGCGCCAGCACGTTCAGGTTCACGTCCTCGGCCATCGGCACTTTCTTGGAGTGGACCCGCAGCACCTCTTCGCGGCCGCGAATGTCCGGGCGATCCACGACCACGCGGCGGTCAAAGCGGCCCGGCCGGAGCAGCGCCGGATCGAGCACGTCGGGCCGGTTGGTCGCGGCAATCAGGATCACGCCGTCATTGGACTCGAATCCGTCCATCTCGACCAGCAGCTGGTTCAGCGTCTGTTCGCGCTCGTCGTGTCCGCCGCCGAGGCCCGCGCCGCGGTGACGTCCGACTGCGTCAATCTCGTCGATGAAGATGATGCAGGGCGCATTCTTCTTGCCCTGCTCGAATAGGTCGCGCACGCGACTCGCACCGACGCCGACGAACATCTCAACGAAGTCCGAACCGGAGATAGAGAAGAACGGCACATTGGCTTCACCGGCAACCGCGCGGGCCAGCAGTGTCTTGCCGGTGCCCGGAGGCCCGACCAGCAGCACGCCCTTGGGAATGCGCCCGCCCAGCCGCTGGAACTTCTGCGCCTCGCGCAGGAATTCGATGATCTCCTTCAGCTCTTCCTTGGCCTCATCCACGCCGGCCACGTCCTTGAAGGTGATCTTCTTCTGCTGCATGGAGAGCAGGCGCGCGCGGCTCTTGCCAAAGCTCATCGCCTTGTTGCCGCCAGACTGCATCTGCCGCAGCAGGAAGAACCACAGCCCCAGCAGCAACAAGAACGGCGCAATCGACACCAGCATGGATAGCCAGTAGTTCGAGTTCTGGTCCTTGTTGCTGATATTCACGCCGTGGGCGCGGAAGATGTTGTACATCTCCGGGTCGTTAGACGGAATGATGGTGCGGAAATGATCGCCCGTGGTGAAGTCGCCGGTCATCGTCTTGTCGTCGATGATCACGTCCTTCACCTGGCCGGCCTCCGCCCTGTTCAGCACGTCGCTGTAGGAAGGGGTCTGCTCTTTCGGGCCGCCCATGCCCTTGCTGACATACGTAAACAGGCAGATAGCGCCCGTAATCACCAGCACCCACATCAAAAGCTGTTTGACGGTCGAGTTCAATCGCGTTTCCTCATATTTCCGGCCTGAAGCACCCAGATAAACCGGCCAGACGACTTGCCAATCGAGTGAGGCACTCTTGCACCTGCACCCGGATACTGCTCCACGAACTGATCATTAGACGCCCGATGAGTACTGAAGGGTTCCGAGTCTTCGGCAGGATTCGCTGTCCCGGTCCCGAGCGGGCACACCTCAGATGTCTCGATTCTACTCTGACCGGGGCAAATTGGGCAGATTCGACCAAAACAATCCTGCGGCGACCCAGGCCAATTATCTATCAAGAACCAGAGACACCGGCTTACGTCTTTTGGGGGAGATAAGTGCTGCGTCAGGTGCTCTTTGGAGCCCGCGCCCGTTCGCGCCGAACCAGCAGCAGGAGCAGCAAGAGCGCCAAGAATGGCAGCCCCAGCAGCAGCATGAACGGCAGAACCGAGATCATCATCGATAACCAGTAGCTGGAATTCTGGTCCCGGACGCTGATGTTCACGCCGTGCGCGCGAAAAAGGTCGTACATCTCCGGATCGCTGGCCGAAATAACCGTCCGGAACTGCTCGCCGGTGGTGAAGTGCCCGGTCATCGTCTTATGGTCGATGGTCACATCTCTGACCTGCCCGGTCTGCGCCCTGCTCAAGACATCGGCGTAGCTGACTCTCAGCTCTTTCGGCCCTCCCGGCATCCGGTCGACATACGCGTAGATACAGATGGCCACAGACATCACAACCAGCCACAGCAGAAGTTGTTTGACGGTTCGGTTCATTGTGCTTCCCCATTCCGCCGGCACGAAATCCTGGCGCAAATCGGATCGCGATCAGTCTACGCCTCAGTCCGAACCCTTCTCGCCCTTCGCCACAACACTCAGCCGAAGCTCCCGCAAGGAGCGCTCCGCCCGCAATCCTCCCGTCAGTTGCAGGCTCGCCCCGGCCCTGGCCGCAACCGTCGGATCGCTGCCGAAACCCGCCAGCGCCAGTACCCGCGAGGTCTCATCGAAGCTGAGCCGCACCCCCAGCGATCGCGCCGCCGCCCGCACCACCCGCCGGCGCAGCGCGGGATCGAACCCGCGCAGCCGCTCCAGTTCCAGGGCAACCGACCCGGGCACGTCCGCCCCCGTGTCCACCGCACGCCCCCCACCGCGTACCGGCTTTCCCGGCAGCAGAACCTGTGGCAGAACCCGCCCCAACTCCACCTGCCAGCGCGCTTCGTCCTCGCGGGCCAGCTCCGCCAGGTTGGCCAGCGTCTGGTCCAGCGACGGGTTGTACTCGCGCAGGATGGGCAGCAGATGGTGGCGCAGGCGATTCCGCGTAAACGCCTCGTCGGCATTCGACGAGTCGGTCCTCCACGTCTGCCCCTGCGCGCGCAGGAACTCGTCCAACTCCGCGCGCCGTACCCCCAGCAGCGGCCGCACAATTTGCCCCAAGCGTGTTCCCTGATCCCTGTTCCCTGCCCCCTGCAGTCGCACCACCGGATGGATCCCGCTCAGCCCCTCGGTCCACGCGCCGCGCAGCAGTTTCATCACCACCGTCTCCGCCTGGTCGTCCAGGGTATGCGCCGTCAGCACGGAGTCGGCGTGTCCCTGCGCAATCAGACCCGCGAAAACCTCGTAGCGCAGCTTTCGCGCCGCCTCTTCGATCGTCTCCGCCTGGCCCGCCTCGCGGCTGCGCGCCACGCGTCCGGCCACATCGGCATGGTGCACATGGAGCGGCACCTCCAGCCGCAGACAAAGCGCCTCCACAAATTCGCGGTCGGCGTCCGCCTCCTCGCCGCGTAGGCCGTGATGGACGTGCACCGCGGACACCCCCACCCCCAGCGCATTCCGCGGCAGCGCGTTGGCTGCGTGCAACAGCAGCAGCAGCGCCACCGAGTCCGCGCCTCCGGACACGGCCGCGCACACCCGGTCTCCCGGTCGGATCAGTTCGCGGTTCAGAGCAGGCATGGCGGCGGGCATCGAACTCCATCGTACCGCCGCAGCTTTGCGATACGCTGATTGGATGTCTGAGATACGCTTCGCAACCGTGGCGGATGCCGAGGCCATCGCCCAGCAGCGCCTGCGCATGTTCGTCGACGCGGGGGTCGCGGAAGAGGCCGCGATGGGCTCGATGCGCGCAAACTTCGTGGATTGGGTCCGGCCTCGGCTGGAGAACGGCAGCTACGTCGGCTGGCTGGTGGAAGATGATGGTCAACTGGTAGCTGGCGCCGGCCTGTGGGAGATGGACTGGCCGCCGCACTTCATGGACGCCGCACCGCGCCGCGCCTACCTGCTGAACTTCTACGTCGCGCCGGAGATGCGCCGCCGCGGCCTGGCTCGCCAACTGCTCGCCCTGGCGGTAGCCGAGGCTAGGGCCCGCGGCCTCAAGGTGGTCACGCTGCATGCCTCACAATTCGGCAAACCGATTTACGAACAGTACGGCTTCCGCCAGTCGTCCGAGATGATGCTGCGGCCCTGAATCCCGGCGCGCACAGCCAAATCAGTCCTTCCCGGTCGCCTATCTTGTATACTTCGTTGGCTATGCGTGTGTTTGTCATTCTTCCAGCAGCAGGGATCGGAACCCGGATGTCCGCGGGTAGTGGTGCAGGCGGCAGTTCGTCCACCCCCAAGCAGTTTCTCGTCATCGCCGGTGTGCCCGTACTGGTGCATTGCCTGCGAGCCTTCCTTGCGGTCAAGGCGGTTGCAGCCATTGTCGTGGCCGTGCGCAAGACCGAGATCGAGCGCGTCCGCGCGCAGATCGCCGAGTTCGGGCTGGGCTCCGGCGCTTCCGGCGTCAAGGTGCACGTCGTCGAAGGCGGCAACGTCCGCCAGCAGTCCGTCAGCAACGCGCTGGCCAGGCTGGTCGCCGAAACCGGTTGCAACGACGACGATGTGGTGCTGGTCCACGATGCGGCGCGGCCGCTGATCGACCCCGCCACCATCGAGCGCACCATCGAAGCCGTCGCCGAACATGGCGCCGCCATCGTCGGCTTGCCTGCCGTGGATACGATCAAACAAGTGGAGCGTACCGCCCACGGCGCCATCATCACCGCCACCATCCCGCGCGAGCGCATCGTCCAGGCGCAGACCCCGCAGGGCGCGCGCTACGGACTGCTGCGCCGGGCCTTCGCGGAAGCGATCACCGACGAGTTCGCCGGCACCGACGAGGCCAGCATTCTCGAACGCGCCGGCCTCCAGGTCGCGGTCGTCCCCGGTTCCCCGCGCAACTTCAAAATCACCCAGCCCGGAGACCTGGAGCTGGCTGAGTTTTACCTGCGCAGTCAAAAGGCCTGACACCGATTGACACCGACGAGCACCGATCGAAGGCAATAATGAATAATGATGAAGGACAAGTTCGAGGAAAACACGATGATCTTACGCAGAAGATCATCGGTGTCTTCTACCATGTCTATAACGAGTTGGGGCCAGGATTCCTCGAGTCCGTATACCGCGAGGCGATGCGGCTCGTCTTAAGTCAGGCAGGAATGAAGGTTGGGTCAGAGGTAGCGATACCTGTGGAATTTCGCGGCGTGGCGATTGGAATATTCAGAGCCGATCTGATTGTGAACGATGCCGTTTTGCTTGAGTTGAAGGCTACGGAAAGTTTGGCCCGCGAACATGAATCTCAGACGCTCAATTTTTTGAAGGCCTCGAATATCGAGGTGGCACTCCTCATGAACTTCGGACCGACTCCCCGCTTCAAACGATTGATCATGGATAACGAAATTAAGAAATCAAGAGAAAAATCGGTTCCATCGGTGCCAATCGGTGTTAAGCCTTTCGCGGACGCCGGGGTGCTCTCATGAGTATGCGCATCGGCTACGGATTTGACTCGCACGCGTTCAAGGCGGGTGTGCCGCTCGTCATTGGCGGGCTCAACATCCAGCACACCGAGGGCCTTGCCGGCCACTCCGACGGCGACGTGCTGCTGCACGCCATCACCGACGCACTGCTCGGCGCGGTCTCCGCAGGCGATATCGGCACCTTCTTTCCGCCCAGCGATCCGCGCTGGAAGGGAGCAGCGTCGAGCGTCTTCCTGCAGACAGCGCTCGAAGAGGTCGCGACTGCGGGCTACAAGATTGTCAACATCGACACCGTGCTGGTGATGGCACAGCCCAAGATCGTCCCCATCGCCGGCGAGCTGCGCGAAAGCGTCGCCCGGCTGCTGGGCGTCAAGCCCGGTGAGGTCGGCATCAAGGCCAAGACGCCGGAAGGTCTCAATCTCGACCACGTCGCGCAGGCGCACTGCACCGTGCTGCTGGAAAGCCTGCCCGGCCCGGAAGCGCTGGAACATATGGCCGCGGTGGCCGAAGCAGGATCGGAAGAGGAATTGAACGCCGTGGTGGAGGGGCTGGTCGGCAGCCGCCGCAGCCTTTCCGCGCTCGGCCGCAAGGTAACGCCATTTGATACGGACGACCTTACTTGAACACCATGAGGCCCCGCGGAATGCAACTTCGATGACCAGTGTCACGCGAAGAAGAATGTTGGGCGCCCTGGCGATGGCAGGGGGCTCGTGGCTCGGAGCACGCGGCAGCAGTGGCCTGCGAAATGAACCGGGCCCCATGCTCCCGCACATGATCTCAACCGCTGCGCGGCAGCATGACGTCGATTCGCTTCTGTCCTACTTCGGCAATACCGCGCCCCAGCTCCTGCGCCCAGCCGAGGGCATTCTGAAGTACCCCAGCATCTCTCCAAGC
>CAWBFL010000153.1:0-6618 GCA_963787905.1 uncultured Acidobacteriaceae bacterium
CGCGCTCGCCGTCGGAGAGGCCACTGGAGTCGTAGAGCTGGTTCTCCCAGTCGTTGACGTTGGGGTCCTTGGGAATCTGGTAGTAGTCGCTGCGCAGCTGGGTGACGAGGCGAAACTGATCGGCCGGCGTCGCGGTTGTAGATGAACGAGGCGAAGCCGCCGGTAGCCGTTCTCCGCGTCGTTTACGGGCTTGCGAAATCGGCGGCTGCAAGCCGTAGGTTGCTGCGGTTGCCGCTGACGCTGGCATACCAGGCGAACTTCTCGGTGTGATCGCCGAGCGAGACCTGGTCGTTGGTCTGGTAGAAGTTTCCGGCGGTGAGCACGAGTTCGCCTTCGCGGCTGCGTTCGAAGCCGGAGCGCGGCAGCACGTTGAACATGCCGTAGGTACGGTCGCCCAGGTCGGCGCTGTAGCTGCCGCGTTCCACTTCGAGCGAGTCGATATCCTTGGGGTCGATCTGCGGGCCAACGTTGCTGGCGATGTTGGTGTTGGGAATCTCGACGCCGTCGATCAGCCAGCTCAGCTCATGGCCGCCGCGCATGTGCAGCATGTCGTGGGTCATGTAGGCACCGGGAACGTAGTCGGTGATCATGGCCATGGAATTGGTGCGGTCAGCGCCGGGGGTCTGGGCGATGTCGAGGCGGTTGATGAGCGTGGTCGGAGTCACAGTATCAACGTTGGCGGCGTCGGCGGTGACGGTCACGCTCTGAGCGACAGCACCGAGTTCGAGCATGAAGTGGAGAATCGGCGAGGTGTCGGAGTGGACGGTAAGGGGCTGGCGGAGAGTTTCGAAGCCGACGAGGGTAACGGTGACGGTATAGTCGCCGAAGGGGATGTTAGGCAGAGTAAATGCGCCTTCGCCATTACTTTCGGTCGATTGGGTGAAATCGGAGTGGGCAGCGGCAAGGGTGATGCGGGCCCCGGGGAGCGGGCGGTGCTGGGGATCGTGCACGACACCCTGAAGCTGGGAGAAGACGGTGGCGTGGACGCGAGATGCGGGGAGCAGGCACAGGAGAAGAAAGAGTCCAAAGAATGCGGGGTGTTTCCGAGCAGGGACGTGCATAGGGGGCTCCGGTCACTTCGTGACGTGTGTTGGGCTTCGCGCAGTCCTCCCGTTGGTCGCAGACCGGGATCTGTGCGAACCACCGGCAGGGCCTTGCGAAGCGGGCGAAGGGGTGTGGATGCCCCGCCATTCAGGCGCGCCGCAGCAATGCGGGCACGCCGGGGTAAGGTGGGGATTGAAGAGTGCGAACGCTTAGGCGACGAGGGAGGGAGGTCCGCGTTTGAGGTTTGCGGAGGCAGCGAAGATGCAAGCGGCGCGGCGAGGGGCGGCAGCGGGCGGAGCGGGATTCAGCAGCTGTGCGGCAGAGAAGACGATCGTCGGGACGAGAGAGGCGTCCGCGATGCGCGGCGAGGTGGTGGCGGAGGGATAGAAGGGGCAAGGTGGAGCGTTGAAGGATGGGCTGTTGTAGGCCGCCATCAGCATCATGTGCATCATGGCGCAGTGATGCTTGCCATGGCTGCGGCAGCACGGCGGAAGCGAGGCCTCCGGGTCCGCAGTTGCGGCGAGATGGGGGCGCGACGAGCGGGAACCCAAGTGCGATCAGCAACGTGATGGCAAGGATTCGGCGCATGGAGTGGGTAGTATAACGGGGTTGCGCGGCAAATGGGAACGTAAGGGGACTCGGGTTGGCGGTAATCTTGGGGATTCGCGGCGGAGTTGGTAGTCTGGCCTGTATGAGAGAGCGCGGGATGGTGCGGGTGTGGACGGTGGCGTGTCTGGCGGTGATGACGGCAGGAATCGGGCTGGGGCAGAGTTCGTCGTCTTCAGCGCAAGGGATACCGTTGCTGTTGCCGTTCGCGCCGGGGGCCCATTCGGGCGGGCGAACGGACGATGAAGACCGGTTGCCCCCCCAGGAGGGAGCGCAGCGTAACGCATTGATGGTGCCAGGGCTTGACCTATTGAAGGGAGGAAACAACAAGGCCGCATTTGAAGCACTGAACTCGGTCCTGACGAAGTATCCCAACGATATCTATGTGCTTCGCTACACGGCGGCGGCGGCAATGGGTGCGGGGCAGGACGAGCAGGCGATTGCGCTGTTTCGTCGGGCGCTGGCGCTGTACCCGCACAATCCATGGCCGATGCGCAATGCTGTGATCATTCTGGAGGCGCGGTTAAACCGATGGGCCGACTTCGATCGTGATGTTGCTGCGCTACGGATGGCGAAGAAGAACGGGATGGACCACGGACTGGACAGCAGCACCGGGTTTGTCATCGATGAGTTCGATATGGGGACGGGCCTGGTGGAAGGGGAGATATATCCTTTGCAATCCGGGCAGTACCACATGTTGTACCGCTTCCAATTGCCCGAAGGGGACTGATAGCGCCGGCGCGGCCGGGTTCCTCCTCGTCTTCCATCCCCTCCCGGTGCGAGAATCGGGATTTTCGGCCGCACCTGGACGTGGAGTCAGCCGACGTGGACCAGGCGGAGTTCCGGAAGGCGCATCCGGACAAGGCGGCGAAAGGCGATCGGAGCTACACGCTGATCCTGTATGGGGCACCCTGCGCCCAAGCGTTAGCCGGGTTTTATCCGGACGGGGAACCGAGCTACGAGAAGGTACGGGGGGATGCGATCCGGGTGCTGACAGGCGCGGCTAAGCACTAGCGAACGCTGGAGTTGTGGGTCTCCGGCCGGGAGGAATGCGGTCTTGGCAGTCCCCCTCGATGCAGGCACAGCGCAGGATGCCGCAGAGAACAGCCAGACCGAGGCCAGCGAACAGGTAAAGGACGGCGTTGGAGAAGCGGCCCGTAAGGTACGGGTACAGGAAAACGGCGACGCCTGCGTAGATAAGCACGGTGAAGATGTTGCGGAGGGTGCATCTTGACATGGCGTGCCTCCGCAAGGAATGCTATGGGCCGACCCTGCGGCCCTGGTGGGCATCAGTCTACTGTATAGACGGGGATTTGGGCCATAGGGATTTTGGGGAAATGCAGGCATTCTGGGGTATGGGGTACAGCCGCATTGAACTTGAGGCGGCGTCCAGGGGACTGAAGGCCCTGCTCCCTTCGCAGCCGAACGGTGCACGGTGGAAAGGCAAATGCTCGGGTTCGTCCCCTTCGGCTGCGTCCATGGGCGGGATGACAACCGAGGAGCGTGTTGGGGCATTCTCACGTCAGGCTTCGTCTGATATTGTGCGCCCGTAACCGAGGGTTATTCGGGTTTGCCGAGGGTTTGGGTCTTGTAAGCCTGCTGGAGAGTGTAGAAGGCCTGTTTTTGTCGCCCTGTTCGGAGAGAAGGCCTTTCCGGTTGTAGCCGTCCTGGAGTTTGGGGATGTTGCGGGTGGTGGAACGGAAGTCAGTGAGGACCCACGGGTTGTGCCGCGAAGGCTGGGGATTTTGTCGAGCATGACGAACTGGTGCTGGTAGACGTTGGCCTGCTGCTCCTCGGTTCAGCGGTCGTTGTTGGTGCCGTGATTGCCCTGCTTCGCTCCCGCGCCAAACTCGCTCATGATGACCGGCTTGTTGGGAAGGGTCCAGTGCATGTTGTCGGCGTCTTCGGGCGCGCCGCGGTACCAGCCGATGTATTCGTTCTGGCCGATAACGTCGAGGGCCGCGGTTAAGGGGATCGTTCTAAACTGTCTCGCTGCCTTCGGTGCGCGGGCAATTGAGGGCGGAGGTGATCGGACGGGTGGGGTCGAGACGGCGGGCTTCGTTGGCGAGGTCGGTGAGGAACTTGGGTGCGCGTGGGGTTGTTTGGCGTTTCGTCGGAAACGGACCAGAGAATAATGGAAGCCTTGTTGCGGTCGCGGCGAATCATCTCTTTCAGCGTGGCGACGTCCTTGGCGTAGACCTCCGGCTTCTCGAATGAGATATGCTGCCAAAGGGGATCTCGGACCAAACCATAATGCCTTCGCGGTCGGCGGTGCGCTCCATACGCTCGTCATGCGGATAGTGGGCAGAGGCGGACAAAGTTGGCGTTGAGGTCTTTGAGGTAACTGAAAATGGTGGCGACTACTGGTCGTTGTCGGCGCGGCCGCCGCGAACGGGGGCTACGGCGTGCACGTTCACACCCCGAAGGAAAACGGGCTTGCCGTTAAGCAGGATGCGGGTACCGTCGACGCGGATGTCGCGAAAGCCGATGTCGTCGGTAATGCGGTCGTCACCGGCAGCCAGCGTGACTTTGTAGAGTTTGGGGATTCGGGGGACCAGAGGGTGAGCCACGCGGCCTTGACATACTGAAGGGGGCGCGGCCCTGGGCGTCCGTGGTAGCGGTGGCGTTTGCGCCGGCTTCAGGGACGTCGATCGTAACGGAGGTCCCGGCTGGCGCGGCTTGTCGCCCGTACCGCTGAGGACATGGACATACCGGTAAGCTCGGTTATTCCCAGGCTTGAACTTGGCACTGTGGGCAAGGTGAACGTCATAGTCGTCGATGAATGTTGTGGGCACTGTGACGAGCGAAACGTCCCGAGGTGAGGCCCCCGTAGTTGTACCAGTCGTAGCCGACGGAGGGAATGCCATCGACAAGTCGGGTTGCGTCAACTGCGATGACGACGAAGTTGGAGCCTGGGTCAAGGGTCCCGGTGACTTCGCAATCGAACGGCGTGAATCCGCCCTCGTGATCGCAAACACGCTTCTGGTTGACCCAGACATGGGGGAGTGGTAATTGGCTGCACCAATATGAAGAAACGTGCGCGTGCCGGGCTGGGGCTGGGTGTTCTGAGTCTGGCGCTGGTACCAGACTACCCCCTCATAGCTGAAAAGCTCCGGAACCTGGGTGTTCCAGTCGCCGGGGACGTGCAGGGTAGGCGCGGTGGCGAAGTCGTACTCGTCGTTGTGGGGACCGGAACTGATGTTGGGATGGGTGTTCTGGGCGTAGCTCTTATCGTTGATCGCACCGTTCGCGCCATAGAGAGCGCGGGCGGGGGACGGGTCGACGAGGTAGTGCCAGTCGCCGTCGAGGCTGGTGACGGTGCGGTGATCGATGCCGACGAGGAGGGTCTGGAAGTTCGCCTGGGCCTGTGCGTTCGCGACGAAAGCAAGAGCAAGAGTGGTGAGGCCGAGGGCGATACGGATGTTGCGTGCAGAGCGAGTCATATGCGGGAGTTCCTCTTGTTTGGCGTCGTTGGCTGAACGAGATGGAGCGACGAGCAACGATATCAGGGGTTGGCGAGGAAGCGGTAGCCGACGCCGCGGACGGTGGTGAGGTGCTGGGGGTTGGCGGGGTCGTCCTCGATGTAGCGGCGGAGGCGGACGATGAAGTTGTCGATGGCCCGGGTGTCGGTGTCGGCATGGACCCGCCACACCTGCTCGAGGATGTCGGTGCGGGAGACGATCTGGCCTTCGCGCTCGGTGAAGAAGCGGAGCAGGTCGGCTTCCATTACGGTGAGGTTGGTGATGCGATTGGGGGCGATGAGTTCCAGGGCGGCAAAGTCGATGGTGCGGTTGTTGAAGAAGTAGGTGTCTGGCGCGGGCGGCGGTTCGGCGGGAGTTGCGGCCTGCGCTGCCTGCCAGGTGGTGCGGCGGAGCAGTTATTTGATGCGGACGATGAGGATGTTGAGGTCGAAGGGCTTGGGCAGGTAGTCGTCGGCGCCGGCTTCGAGGCCTTCGAGGATGTCTTCGGGGCGGGCGTGGGGCGGTGAGCATCAGGATAGGCGTGTAGCGCTGGGCTTCGCGCAGGGCGCGGGTGATGGCGAAGCCGTCGGCGCCGGGGAGCATGCAGTCGAGCACGATGACGTAGATCTTCTCCGGCCGGGACGGTGGCGCAGCGAGCAGATAGGCGAGAGCGGCGTCGCCATCGAACTCGTGGTGGGCTGGGGAAGCCCTCGGCGGCGAGGTTCTGGAGCAGACCCTGGGGTGAGGTGCTCTTCGTCTTCGATGAGGGCGATGAGGGGAGTGGTTTCCATGAGCGCGTCTATGGTTTTATCTCAACCGGCGTTCCAACGGGGACGATGGGCCAAATTGCGTCGATTTCGTCATTGGTGAGCGCGATGCAGCCGGCTGTCCAATCGAAGTGACGGGATAAGGGGCCGAGCCATGCGAGTGAGTTCATCTGGCCATGGATCTCGATTTCGCCGCCGGGGTCCACTCCGAGTTTCTTCGCGCGTGCAAGGTCCTGTGCGTTGGGATAGGAGAGGTGAAAGGCGCGATGGAATTTGCTGGAGGGATTCTTTGCGTCGACGATGTAGAGCCCTTCTGGTGTCTTGCGGTCTCCGGCTTGTTGCTTCGGGCCTGAGTTGCTGCCGAGTGAAACTTTGTACGATTGAAGCTTGGTCTGGTCGTGATAGAGCGTCAGTGTGTGGCCTGACTTGTTGACGACGATTTTAGTGGCCTGCGGAGGTGGTGCTATGAGGGCGGACCAAAGCAGGAGTGGGAGGATCTTCAGCATGGCTAGGCAATCATCGTAGTTCAAGAGAACAACCCATGATAATCGCGATACTCGCGACGATAATGGGGCACCCGGTTAGTGGGGGTGGGCGATGCTGGCGAGCAGGGGGACGAGGCCGTTCCAGGCGATCTGCACCCCGATGCAGAGGAGGATGAAGGCAATGACGCGCAGGATTCCGTGGGCGGTGGAGGGGGAGATGCGCTGGGCGATGGTCGGCGCATACGCGTAACAAAA
>CAWBFL010000154.1:0-3590 GCA_963787905.1 uncultured Acidobacteriaceae bacterium
TGTAGGGATTGATGTCCGCGTCGAAGGCGCCTTCATCCCCGGAAGCGGCGAAGATGCTCTGCCCTTGCGCGGCGAATTCCTGGAAGAAGGCGTCGTCGGTCGTGACGTCATCCGCCAGCCAGCTCCAGGAGATGCTCAACTGCTTGGCGATGTTTTCCGTTGCCATGGAGTTGAGAATGATGGCGTCGTCGTTTCCGACTCCGATATACACGCGGACCTGGCTGAGGCCCGGAGCCATACCGATCGCCTGCACGATATCCAGAACCTGCTCGCCATCGTCCCCCTCGGCTGCACCGGTTGCTCCATCCAGCAGTACGTTGTTGATGGGCACGGTGTAGGACTGCCCGGCGTTGGTGAAGGTCGCATTCACATCGTTCAGGTTGTAGCCGCCAAACTCCAGAATCCCGACCGCCTGTCCGGTACCGGTCAGGGTGGTGCCACCGTAGTAGGCTGCGCGCATGTCGCTGCCGAGGTAGGAGCCGCCGGGCCCGGAGCCGGTGACGTCCGCAACGGCTTGTCCGTTGGCCGCCTGCTTCAGCATGGGGCGGGGTAGGGAGAAGTTGTTCAACCCGGCAATGTGGGCCACGCGAACCCCCAGATTGAGGGACGGCTCCCGGTCGGGCGAATAGAAGGTGCGATGTTCCGTGGGATGCTGGTAGACCTTCAGGGTGAGGTGGAAGGCCTGGTTGATCTGCGCCACGGAGCCGCTGATGGGCACGATCAGGCGATTCGCGGGCGTATCCGTGACTTGAAGGCCGTTGGCCTGGGCAAAGGCGACCACTGCCTGGAAGTCCGCGGCGGTCGGCCCAAACTGTTCGGTGAACTGATCGACGCTGAGAAAATGGCGGTAATCGGGGCTGGAGGGATGGTAAAGGCGGCCCAGCAGGCTGGTGAGCTCGGCTTGGTTCCGCAGCGGCAGAACGATCGAGAGACGCATGTTCTGGTCCGCGGCAATACCCCCGCGGGCGTTGCCTGTCCGCTGGAAACCGCCAGCGGCACATGATGCTGCAGCACCTGGAGGGACTGCTGCGCCTGGCCCGCATGGCATGCCGCGAAGACCGTGGCGAGTGCCAGAAGGAAGGCGGCTCGCCGGTTTTGCCAGGTTGGATTGCTGGAGGTGAGAGAGGATACAGAACTTGCCCTGTCGACATTCGCAAGGCCCGGGAAGAGAACGCGAGGGGGCACACGTACCTGCGCTTTGTTTGTTCCCGAACGCGGAAGTCAGATCAGGAAATGTCCAAGATCGCTGGGCCGGCGGGGGAGCAAGCCATTGGAGATGGAATCATAATCCGATGTTCGACTGGAGTTGTCAGAGAAGAATCGCCGAAATTCGGACAGATTGATCGATAAACGGACACGTGGATGATCCTTCGCCCTGCCGTTCCGGCGGTCCGCACCCGCGTCCAGGCCGCTGGGCTATGCCGAGGTCCCCGCCGCCTATACCAGCGACGCTCAGCAACTCACTCACCCTTCAGTCCCGCTCGCGATGGCATGACCGAAGAGCGGGCGCACGAGTTCAACAACAATCCTGCCGATACCACCGTTCCGGGCCGCGACACCACTCACCTGAACGCCAAGCGCGGTGAGTTCTTCGGCGCCATGGTGGCGCGCGAGTTTGCCGCAGGGTTTCCGGGGGGGTAAGGTTCAGCGCGCTGATCCGGAGGGGATTCGGCGCAATGACAAATGGGGGGCTGGGTCGGTTCCCAGATCCCTGGCCTCCCGCTGCGTCGAGAATCCGGAGTGGGGTTGTCGCGCCGGCGAAAGCAAGCTTACCGCCGACGCGACCCCGACTTCTCGCAGAGTGGAGAGACTGGCGGCGCCTTAGTGCGAGGTGAGCGACGCACTCTGCGACACGCCGATGGTGTCGCCAGACACTACCATGTTCACGCGCCGATTCTGTTGACGTCCGCTGGCCGTGCTGTTGTCGGCGACCGGATCGTTCTTGCCGAAGCCGGCCGAGGTGATGTTATCCGTTGACACTCCCTCCTGAATGAGGAAGGTCCTGACCGTGCCGGCACGGTTCTCAGACAGCGTCTGGTTCAATGCGTCCGTGCCCACTGAGTCGGTGTAACCCTCCACCTGAACCTTCAGGCCGGGGTAGGCTTCGAGGATTCCGGCAACTTTGGCGAGGGAGACCTGCGTAGCCGGCTTCAAGGTGTACTTGCCGGTGTCGAAGAGGACATCGGACATGTTGACGATCAGGCCACGCGCGGTTTCGCTGGTCGCGAGCACGCTGTTCAACTGCGCGCGCAGGCGCTCACGGACGGCATTTGCGTCGACCGCGCTCTTATTGGCCACCGCAGCTTGGGCCTGGGCTTCGGCCGCCTGAGCTTCAGCCTGTGCGCGAGCGGCGTCGGCCTGGGCCTTGGCGGCCTGAGCGCTTTCCGCATCGAGTTTCGCCTGCTCGGCCTGCTGGTTCGCCTGCTGGGCCTGCAAGGCAGACTGCTGGGCCTGCAACTGTGAGGCAGCGGCCTGCTGCTGGGATTGGGCCGCGTCTGCCTGCGCCTGGTTCTTGGCGATTACCGTGTTCTGCTCGCGTTCCGCCGCCTGCTTGCGCAGGGTGGTGATCCTCGCGTCTTCGGCGCGTTCCACTGCCTCACGCGCGTTGGTGATCTCCATCTTCCGGTCGCCGTTCTTATTGCCGTCGAGGTCAGAAGCATTCTGGAGGTCGAGCGTAGCCTTTGCCATGATTTCCGGCGCGTACTGGTCGGCGCCGGCATCCTGCGCAATCCGCAGCGCGTTGTCGGCCTCATAGAGTTCCAACGGCGAGCGCTCATTGCGTGTGATCGGATGGGCAACCGTGTGCGCGCCCGCGGACTCGGCATACATCCCACGCGGCAGCAGGCTGTATTGGGCGCTCACCTTTTCGAGAACGCCCTCAGTTTTATCCTGCAGAATTACGTTCTCGATCACGACCACGTCGCTGGGTTCAGAGACGGAAAAGTATGGCTCCGCCGTAACAATCATTCCAAACGACTGGAACGCGGTGGTGACTTTAATACTGTTCCTGGTGCCCGCGGGAAGGATTTCTCCCAGATTCTGCGCCCTGCCGTCGGGCGAGATAGCCCACAGCACGTAGGTCAGATACTCATGGCCGAAACCATTGGCCGGGGTGAGATCCTCGAAATGCGCGTCGATGGTGATCTTGCCGCGCTCACTGGCGACCTTGGCTTCGCCCTTTGCGCCGGGAAGCAGGGGCGTTCCTTCAAAGCCGATGGTCGTCGAGCCACTTCGGTTGAGATAGTTCACGCAGTCCAGATTGCGCTCGACCACGTGAACGCGATAGATATAGATGCCGTTCTGCATGGTGATTGGGTTGGCGTCGGCGGCTGGTGCATCGACTGAAGTTGGATTCGGCTCTTGGGCAACGGCTGAGGCGGCAAACATGCTGATGCTGCCTGCGAACAGGACGCAAGAAGACAGGAAGATGCGGGGGAATCTGCGAGCACCGTCGCGATGGTGTTGGCTGCGATTCTCCAGAGCAATTTGAGTGCAGGATCGCGTTGGCAGCGTGATCGCTGCCTGATCGAATATTCCAGATTGCATGTGGAGCTCCTTGCGATCCCAGTTGAATCGCTTGCCGCCCGAGG
>CAWBFL010000155.1:0-13434 GCA_963787905.1 uncultured Acidobacteriaceae bacterium
TCTGCGCGGGAATCACCGTGACATACGCCAGCGCGCCCGCAACATTGTCCGTAAGCCCGCCCGCAGCCGCAACCGGAGACGGCGCAGAGGGAACTGCTTGAGGATCTTCCATGGTGGACTCTCCTGACTCAAATGAGGTCATGCTGCAAATTCCACAGATCGTGACGGAAAGGGGCCCAGGGAGTGAGAGTTACTATACTCCCGGCCGGTGACGAACCGTCAAGCCGCGCGGAATGCAGAGAGTTCCTCCTGCTAGGATGGACACGGTACGGTATCGATGCAGTCTCAGGTGGCAGCGCATCGATTTGAGTTTGCGGTGAAACCGTCGTCGCCGTCGGCAGGGGGCCATTTGTGAGAAGCGCTGGTTGGATGGCGGTTGGTCTCGCGATCCTCTTGGGGGGCTGCGGGACACCCAATCCATCCTGGATTCAGCAGATTACCAGCGTCACTCCCTCCACCTCGGGCACCCCAAATTCGGTCGCGACCTTGGGCAGCTTCGAATTCGTATCCGTCCAGGGCACCGGGCAGATCTTCACCTACAACATCTCTAGCGGATCCCAGACGCAGGTCGGAACGCCCTACGCAACCCCTTGCGCCGATCCCAGCGGCATGGCGATCGCCACCATCGCCGGCAGCAACGTCATGGCCGTCGCGTGCTACGACACCGGATCGCTGCTGACGCTGACCGTGAATGCGGATGGATCCCTGAGCGCGCTGGGATCGGTCGCGGGCCTGCCCACGCCGTTTCCCGGCATCGTGCTGGACGGAACCGACGTGCTGGTTCCGCTCTTCGGCGGGACCTCCGGAAACGGCGGCGTCGCCAAGGTCAATATCGCAACTCCGGCCAGCCCGGCCATCGCAGCCATGGTCACCCTGGCAAGTCCCGCTTCGGGCGGTGTTGCCAACGCGGAATACCTCGCGCTTGCCGGGGGGTATGTCTACGTGACGGCTGGCTCCGAGAGCAATCCGCTGGGCTCCTCCAGCACCGTCCAGGTAATAAACGAGGCGACCATGGCGTTGGTGGGCGCCCCGCTCGTCGTTCCCCACTCGCCCCAGCAGATCGCCGTCTCCGGCAATGTGGCCTATGTCACACTCTTTGATGCGACCGCGTTCGAGTCCATCGACATTTCCAACCCCGCGAGCCTGCAACCGCTCGGCACGCTCACATTCTCCGCCGCAAATCAAAGCTGCCATCCCGTACCGGTCGCCGTCGAGGGCACCTACGCCTACGTCGGTTGCTATGCAGAAGGCTCGATTCAGCAGCTTTACATCGCCAATCCATCGCAGATGAGCCTCGCCCAAAGTATCCCCGCGATTGCCGCTCCGCAGCGACTGCTGTTTGCCGGAAACTCGTTGTTGGTAACCAGCGGCGCCAGTGGCGGCCAGGTCTACGACATCGATTTTCGCAGTTTCTAGCAATCGATCCTGCCAACCAGCGGCTTGCCGTCTCCTGCATTTCCGGCAGAAAACACCCCATTGATCCAACCCCTCATTCCTGCGATACTTAAACGTGCCCCACACGCGCGGCCAATCCAAACAACTAAATATGCGGAGGTGGAGATGTCAGCGAAATACATCTTTGTAACGGGCGGAGTTGTGTCTTCACTCGGCAAGGGGCTGGCGGCAGCCTCCATCGGCTGCCTGCTGGAGGCGCGCGGCATCAAGGTCAACCTGATGAAGTTCGACCCCTACCTCAATGTCGACCCCGGCACCATGTCGCCGTTCCAGCACGGCGAGGTCTTCGTCACCGATGACGGCGCCGAGACCGACCTCGACCTCGGCCACTACGAGCGCTTTACCCACGCCCGCCTCTCGCGCGACAACAATCTCACCACCGGCCGCATCTACGAGCAGATCATCACCAAGGAACGGCGCGGGGACTACCTCGGCAAAACCGTCCAGGTCATCCCTCACGTCACCAACGAAATCAAGAACGCCATGCGCAAGGTCGCTGCCGACTGCGACGTCGCCATCGTCGAAATCGGCGGCACCGTCGGCGATATCGAGTCGCTGCCCTTCCTCGAAGCCATCCGCCAGATGCGCCAGGACCTGGGGCGCGACAACACCGTGTTCGTCCACGTCACGCTCATCCCGTGGATCGCCGCGGCGCAGGAGCTGAAGACCAAGCCTACCCAGCACTCCGTCAAGGAGATGCTCTCCATCGGCATCCAGCCCGACATCCTGCTCTGCCGCTCCGATCGCGCCGTGCCCCGCGAGATGCGCAACAAGATCGCCCTCTTCTGCAATGTGCAGGAGAACGCCGTCATCGCCGCGCGCGACGTCGCCAGCATCTACGAAGTGCCGTTGACCTTTGCCGCCGAGGGCGTCGACGCGCTCGCCCTCGACTTGCTCCGCATCGACGCAAAGGCGCCTGACATCGCCAAGTGGCAGGACATCGTGCATCGCGCCTACCACCCGCAGGACGACGTAGCTATCGCCATCGTCGGCAAATACGTCGAGTACGAAGACAGCTACAAATCGCTCAAGGAGGCGCTGGTCCACGGCGCGCTCGCCCACAATCTCAAGTTGCGCGTCACCTGGATTGAGGCCGAAGGGCTTGAGACCCGCGACCCCGCCGACGGCGACACTCCGGGCAAGCCCAACCGCGACTATGAGTCGCAGCTCCGCGGCTTCGACGGCATCCTGGTTCCCGGCGGCTTCGGCAAACGCGGCATCGAAGGCATGCTCAACGCCATCCGTTACGCCCGCGAGAACAATGTCCCTTACTTCGGCATCTGCCTCGGTATGCAGACCGCATGCATCGAATACGCGCGCAACGTCGCCGGCCTGACCGGTGCCAACTCCGGCGAGTTCGACCCCGCCACGCCGCACCGCATCATCTATAAACTGCGCGAGTTGACCGGAGTGGAGGAGATGGGCGGCACTATGCGGCTCGGCGCCTGGGCCTGCAAGCTCGAACCCGGCTCGCTCGCCGCCAAGGCCTACGGCACCACCGAAATCTCCGAGCGCCATCGCCATCGTTACGAGTTCAATCGCGAGTACGAGCCCATCCTCACCGGCGCCGGCCTGCGCCTCACCGGGACCACCCCCGACGCAACCTATGTGGAGATCGTCGAGATTCCCACCCACCCCTTCTTCCTCGCCTGCCAGTTCCACCCCGAATTCAAATCCAAGCCGCTCGAGCCGCACCCGCTCTTCCGCGACTTCATCGGCGCCAGCTACCAGAGCCGCATCCATGGACGAAAAAGCTCAGTACCGGCGGCCATCGCCAGCACTGAGCCCGTCGCACAGTAAGCATTCAGCCCATCCACCCGCGCGCCAGCGACCATACCGCTTGGTCGCCGCGCCTCCGCCGCGCGCTACGACTTGAACATCTCGGTCAGCTTGGTAATCCGCAGCAGCTCCTGCACCCGCGGCGTCAGATGCTCAAACTCCAGCGTGCAGTAACCCTGATGCAGCGCGGAGACTTTCAATCCCACCAGCGTTCCCAGCCCCAGGCTGTCGACGAAGTTCACATCCTCAAGGTCGAGAATGATCCGCCCGCCGTCGGCAATCAACGGTTTCACAACATCCTTCAACTCGCCGGAAGTCTGGTTCACAAGTCCCCCATGGCAGATTACCCTCGCCACTCGGCCCGTGGTTGCGTCTCCGGACTTCTCGACTTCGCAATGAAAACTATGCAACCCTGTTGCCATGCAATCTCCTTCACTCGCTTGTGAGTGCCGCGTCAGACTACTACCCCAGACCAGGGCAAATCGTTAATTTTCGATGACTTCTATGCCGGCGCGTCGTCGAGGGCGAACCCCAGCCACTGAGCCCTCGCCCCCGCCTGCGACGCGCATGCGCTCAATGCGGCCCTTGCAATCTATTCAAGCTGCGGACGGATTGATCTCTTCAGGCTGCGGACGGATTGAACATCTCGGTCAGTCTGGTCAGCTTCAACAGTTCCTGCACCCGCGGCGACAGATGCTCAAACTCCAGGCTGCAATCGTCTTTGTGAAGCGCGGAAACTTTGAGTCCAACCAGGGTCCCCAGCCCCAGGCTGTCGACGAAACTCACATCCTTGAAGTCCAGAGTGATTTGCCCGCCATCCGAGATGAGCAGCTTCACGGCTTCCTTCAAATCACCCGACGTCTGATTCACCAGCGACCCATGGCAAATCACCTTCGTCACTCGGCCAGCCATGCCATCGCCGGGCTTTTCGACCACATAACGAAATGTGTGCATTTCGGTCGTCATCGGCTCTCCTTTCAGCGATAGTTCCTGCCGCGCCGGACACCAATCCGCGCGGTTGACTCGAACACAAAAGTCCCGTAACTGCTCACCCGTCCCTGCCGTTTGGCGGCGGTGGGATCCAGTTCCCCTGGCTGGCCCTGATGGTCTACTCTAGAGCATCGCCATCGAGGTGTCCATTCATGTCCACCGCCGTTCTTCCCCATCTCGACGCTCAACCCGCTGGCAGCCCGCGCTCGATTCCCCACTGGATCGCCGGCCGGGCCGTCGCGGCAGCTCCGGACGAACCGGCAAAGTCTACAATCCGGCCACCGGCCAGGTGCAGGCGCTGGTGCCACTGGCCAATCGTGCCGAACTGGAGGCCGCCGTCGCCGCCGCTCAGGCGGCATTCCCGGCATGGTCCGCCCAGCCGCCGCTGCGCCGCGCCCGCGTGCTCTTCCGCTTCCGCGAGCTCTTTGAGCAGCATATGGACGACTTCGCCCGCATCCTCACCTCCGAACACGGCAAAGTCCTCTCCGACGCCAAGGGCGAGGCCACGCGCGGCCTGGAAAACATCGAGTTCGCCACCGGCATCCCGCAGCTCCTCAAAGGCGAATTCACGGAGCAGGTGGGCTCCGGCATCGACAGTTGGTCCATGCGCCAACCGCTTGGCGTGGTCGCTGGCATCACGCCCTTCAACTTCCCCGCCATGGTCCCGCTCTGGATGGCGCCGCTCGCCATAGCCTGCGGCAACACCTTCATCCTGAAGCCGTCCGAGCGCGACCCCAGCGCGTCCCTCCTGATCGCCGAACTCCTGCAGCAGTCCGGCCTGCCCGATGGCGTCTTCAACGTCGTCCACGGCGATAAGGAGGCCGTCGACAACATCCTCGAGCATCCGGGGATTGCTGCCGTCAGCTTTGTCGGATCGACGCCCATCGCCGAGTACGTCTATACCCAGGGAACTTCGCACGGAAAACGCGTGCAGGCGCTGGGCGGTGCGAAGAACCACATGATCGTGATGCCCGACGCCGACCTCGACCAGGCCGCCGACGCACTGGTGGGCGCGGCCTACGGCTCCGCCGGGGAACGCTGCATGGCCATCTCCGTCGCGGTTGCCGTAGGCAATAAGACGGCTGACGATCTGATCGCCAAACTCAAGCCGCGCATCGCCGCGCTCGCAGTCGCGCCCGGCACCCAACCCAACGCCGAACTCGGCCCGCTGGTAACCGGCGCTCACCTCGACCGCGTCAAGAGCTACCTCGCTCTGGGCCAGACCGAGGGCGCAGAGCTGCTCGTCGATGGCCGCGACACCCGTCTCCCCGCGGGCGAAGGCTTCTTCCTCGGCGCCTGCCTCTTCGACCACGTCCAGCCCGGGATGAGGATTTACCAGGAAGAGATCTTCGGCCCCGTCCTCGGCATCGTCCGCGTTAACAACTTCCAGACCGCGCTCGAGCTCACCAACCAGCACGAGTATGGCAACGGTACCGCGATCTTTACCCGCGATGGCGATACCGCGCGCGCCTTCGCCAACTCGGTGCAAGCGGGCATGGTTGGCATCAACGTGCCCATCCCGGTGCCGATGGCGTTCCACAGTTTTGGCGGCTGGAAGCGTTCGCTCTTCGGCGACCACGCCATCTATGGTCCCGAGGGCGTTCGCTTCTACACCCGGCTGAAGACCATCACTGCACGCTGGCCCACCGGCATTCGCGCCGGCGTCGACACCACCATGCCCACCCTGGGCTGATTACGCCTTCGCGGGAACTGCCGCACGCAGCGCGACCACCTGGTCGAGAATCCGGTCGGCCACTCCGCGCTTGATCATCTCGGGAATATCCACCGCGTGTTCGCGCGTAACGAAGGTCGCGGCATTCAAGTCGGAGTCGAAACCGATGCCCGGCTGCGACACATCGTTCAGCACAATCGCGTCCGCGCCCTTGGCCAGCAGCTTTTCCCGCGCGCGCGCGATGCTCGAATCCATCTCTGCGGCGAAGGCAATCACCAGCCTGCCCGGGCGATGCGCTGCAGCAACGCTGCGCAGAATGTCTTCGGTGGGTTCGAGGTCGAGATGCAGCGCGCCTTCGCGGCGCAACTTCTCTGCGGAGACGGCCGGCATGCGAAAGTCCGCTACAGCCGCCGCGCCAATCACCGCCGTGGCGCCAGGCAGGTGCTCCATCACCGCCGCGCGCATCTCTTCCGCGCTGGTCACCGGGACGAAGACGCATCCCGCCGGCGGCGTCAGCGCCGTGGGTGCAGAGACAAGGACCACCTCCGCACCCCGCTGTTTTGCCGCCTCCGCCAGCGCGTAACCCATCTTGCCGCTGGAGCGGTTGCCCAAATAGCGCACCGGATCGATCGCCTCGCGCGTGCCTCCCGCCGTGACAAGCATCGTCTCGCCCGCAAGATCCTGCTTGGCCGCCGGAGCAATCGCCGCAATCACCGCCTGCGCAATCGCTTCCACTTCAGCCAGCCGGCCGGAGCCGGTCATGCCGCACGCCAGGTACCCGCTGCCTGGCTCGACCACGATTACCCCACGCTCGCGCAGCAACTCCAGGTTCGCGCGCGTCGCCGGATGATTCCACATATTCACGTTCATCGCCGGAGCAACGATGACGGGCGCGGTGGTGGCCAGCAGCATCGTGGACAAAAAATCGTCCGCCAGGCCATGCGCCATCTTGGCCAGAACATGGGCCGTTGCCGGCGCAATCACCACAGCATCCGCAGTCTGCGCCTCGGAGATATGCTCGATCTGGCCTTCGTCGTCCAGTCCGGTCGCGGCCTGCCCATCCTCGCTCCACATACCCGTAATCACTTTGTGGCCGGTCAGCGACGAGAACGTCAGCGGCTGGACAAACTCCTGGGCCGCCCGGGTCATCACCACCCGCACGTCGACGCCCTGCTGCTGCAGCGCACGCACCAGCTCCGCCGCCTTGTAAGCCGCAACTCCGCCGCATACGCCGACCGAACCCGCAATGCCCTTCCGCCTTCCGCCGAATCACTCATCCTGACTCCATTATGCCGGGTAGCTGTAAGCATTCACCAGCTTCGACAGCTCCGCCCTGGTCGCCGCGTGCTTCGGATCGTCGGCGAGGTTGGTCAGCTCCAGCGGGTCGGCATGCACGTCGAACAGCATCGCCCCGTTGGCCGCGTCCTTGCCAAACTCGGCGTAACGCCACTGCTCGGTGCGGATGGCGGTGCCGTGGATGGTCCGCCCGTCTTCGCTCCAGATGCTGTATGCCGGTTGGTTCCATGCCGTTCCCCGCGGATCGTTCAGCAATGGGACCAGGCTGGTGCCTTCCACGCCCTCCGGCACATCGAGGCCCGCCAACTCGCACATCGTTCGATAGAGGTCCAGCGACTGCACCATGCGCGTGCAACTGCGGCCGTTGCCTTTGGCGCCCGGCATGTCGATAATGAGCGGAATGCGCGTGCCGCCCTCAAACAGCGAACCGGCCTTCGACCACTTGCCTTTCTCGCCGAGCTGGTAGCCGTGGTCGGCGACGAAAACGATCACCGTGTTCTCGCGCAACTTCAGCCGTTCGAGCTCCGCCACCACCCGGCCCAGGTTCCAGTCCGCCCAGGAGATGGAAGCCAGGTACGCGCGAATCACCTGCTTCGCCTCCGACTCCGACGCGCCGCGGCCAATGAACAGGTCGGCGTTGTGCGGACGGATGGCCGCCTTGGGAAAGCCGGGGGGCACGGTGGGCCATGCGGCAAAGTCCGGCGGCAACTGGATCTTCTCCGGATCGTACAGATCGAAGAAACGCTGCGGCGCCTGCGGTGGGCTGTGCGGCTTGGAGAAGCCGCAACCGACGAAGAAGGGCTTGTCCGGATCGGCCGCAACCTGGTTGAGGAACTTGATGGCGAGGTCGGCCACCAGGTAGTCGCCCGCGCCCTCGCCGTTGCCTTCCAGCACCAGGATCTCGTCGGAGTGCTCCGCTTTGGCATTGTCGTTCGGCAGCGGTGGCAGGGTCCCGTCGGGCATGGGAATGCGCGCCGGCGGAATCTCCATCCTGGTGCCGAGGGTGGTGGGGTGCATGGATTCCACGTCGCCGTAAAAATCCGTCCACGCGTTGGGGTCGTCCAGGCCTGCGTGAAACAACTTGCCGCTGCGCAGTGTGGTGTAGCCGTTCTCTTTGAAGTGTCGCGGCATCGTGATCCACTCGGGATGCGCCTTCACCACGGCGGCGGAGTTGCCGAGAACTCCCGTCTCGCGCGGCAAATGCCCAGTGAAGAGCGACGAGCGCGAGGGATTGCATAACGGGAACTGGCAGTAATTGCGGTCGAAACGCACGCCGTGCGCCGCCAGCGCGTCGATGTTGGGACTATGCGCATTGAAGCGGCTCGCGTAGCAGGCCAGCTCCGGGCGCATGTCGTCGGACATGAAGAAGAGCACGTTGAGCGGGCGCTTGCTCTTTCCTGCGGTCGTGGATTTGCCCGCTGCGGACTTCGGCTGCCCCGCATTCTGCGCTGCAGCGGGCAGCGCGGTCGCCAGCGCCGCTCCCGCAGCCTTGGTGAGGAAGCTGCGCCGGGTGGTTGTATCTTTTTCCTGCTTGCTCATTTGGGGTCCCTGAAGTCTGCGTATCAAGTCTACGACGCCACGCCCGCCGCATGCAGAATGCAGCGCATCCTCCCCGCGTGGCAGCGGCCAGTTCTATTGCGGCGGAGCCGCGGTCACTCCCGGCGTTCCACCCTCGGTGCCGGGGACGGCGCTGTTCGGAGGATGCAGCCCGCGCGATCTGGGCGGCTGTAGCGAGCAGACATCGCTGCAGCTCTTGCCCACGCTGCCTACCGAGTCCACCTGGATCGACGCCGGCGTTGTCGCGGTGCGCGGCGTCAGAATGCCCGTCAGCTCCACCTCGTGGCCGGCCAGGGTCTCCACGTGAATCTTGCCCGCGAGCTTGGCACAGGCCGTCGGTGTGCTGATGACGAGGTTGGTAGCGGAGTCCGGCGCTTTCTGCACGCATCCGCTATAGGTCGCTGGCTTGGGCGCCGCCGCCTCGCTGCCCGCGCTCTGCGCAGGCGATTGCAGCCCCGCGGCCCCGATCATTCCGGCGATTGCGAGCATCGCCAGACGGACCCGCGTGGCCCGGAATTGAGCGGCAATGGGATCGGCAATCCTGTTCATGGTCTCCTCCAACGTTGCATGATCAATTCTCACGATGGATTGGTCTGGTCCGGATCGTGGTGTTTCGGTGCTGCTTCTCCGGCCGGATGTGCGGCTGCGTGTGGATGGCCTGCCAAATGTCCCAAAAGGTGCTGGCTGCGGTGATGTCCGCTCGCCTCCAGGTAGCGAAAGACCATGAAAACACCCGCGCCCCACAAGGCCCACAGCGGCGTAAAGTAGCTCATGGTCGCGAGCGCAACAAAGCTCAACAGCACCACTCCGGCCAGCACCGCCAGGCTCCACAGCCCTGCCTGCTCGGTGGTCAGCCGCGGCTTGCCCGTTTCATCGTGCGCCCAATACAGGCAATAGACGATGAGCACATAGAGCACCAGAAGCCCCAGCGTCACCGCCGTCGGAATCTCCAGCAGGAAGCGGTGGTCCAGCAATGCCTGGACGTAATTCGCCTGCAAAAAGACGCCCGGCCTCTCTCCCGGCGGAAACGGCGCCAGGTCGGTCGGAAACGGCTTCATGTCCGTGTCGGAGAGGTCGCCGATCACCACGATCTTGCTGGCGAGGTTCAGGTTCCTTCCGTTCAGGTTGTCCAGCGGACGTACCCACGGCTTGCACAAAGCATCGCCGGGCTGCCCGTCGATCGGCGCTCGCGGCGCCGGCTCCGCGCTGCACATGGCGGTCAGAGCGGTGATGTTGGGCAGGTTGAGAAACGTGGTGTAGGGGTCAACCTGCTTCGCCAGCAGCATCCTCACCGTAGGATTCGATTCGATGTTCGGATTGACCACCCTCGCCGCCACCAGCGAGAGCGTGTCGCCGCTCGCGGCAGGCAACGGCTGCGCAGCCGAAGCTGCGCTCTTCGCCGCAGGCTGGGTCACGGACGAGCTCGCCCCAGTCGCCGCCGGGTCCGTGAACACCGGCCAGCGCAGCGGAATCCTCAGCACATCGGTGTCGAGCCGGATGAGGCCGTAAAGCACCTTCGACGTCTTGCTGAATTCCAGGCGCGGCGTGAGGGCCAGACAGCCGCTCGCAGTCGAGCCCTCTGCTAACGCGTAGTCGGCCTGTCCGACCACCACCGGCACTTTGCTCGCGTCCATCGCCTTCAAGAACGCCGCGTTCTTGTCCTGCTCGGCGCAGGCGTTCGCGGAATAGTACTTGTCGATCACGATCACGTGCGCGCCCAAGGTGTTGAGGTCCGTCACCAGCCGGCCAAGAAACGCGCGTGACGCACACACGTTGGTCAGCAGGTCCGGAGGGTCGTGTGCGGGATCAATGTAGATGAGGGCCACGCTCGGTGATGGCGTATAGCGCAGCGCCCACTTCGCGATCGGCATATACATCTTCGCCGAGATGCTGCTCTGGCTGGTGTCCGACAGCGAGCAGGCGGTCGACGAGAAGAACGGCGAGTATCCCATGAAGTCGCCAATGTCCGACATCATCAGCGCAACCAGAATGCCGATCAGCGGAATCACCAGCCAGAACTGGCGTAGTCTGCGCATCACCCAGTGCTCCGCCGGATGCGCGTCGGATTGCGCCGGCGCGGTCATTGCCCTCCGCCAGTCGCCGCGCCTGGCGCAGCCGCCAGCGCGAAGTCCGTATTGCTCTCGCTCCGGCTCATCACCGGATTCTGCTGCAGGTTGTATTGTTTGAACTCGGTCGCCACCGTCTGGCTCACGCGCTGCTGGGTTACATCGAAGATGTGGCTCAGCGGCGCTGAACCGCCCTCCTGGCGCAGCGCCTGCACCAGGTAATAGGTGAAAAAGCCGTGCTTCAGCGTGTCGCTTTCAAGCGATTCCTGATCGGTCCCGCTGGCGGCGAACACCATCCGCCCCGACCCCTGCTTGATGTGGTTCAACATCTGCTGCGAGGGCGCGGCGTTCTTGATTCCCGGCGCGATCAGGGTGGCGTCCTTCACTGCCGCGTTGCCGCTGTAGCAGGTGTCCAGGAAGATGGCCGCGCGCTGCGCCTTCACTCGCGTGGCAATCGCATTCGCAATCTCCACCATGGGCAGCGCCGTCGCATACAGGCTGTCCGGATCGATGCTCGCGCCGATCTCCGTGTCGTGCGTGATGATGTAGCTCACGCCCACGGTGTCCAGGTCGCGCGAAGAGCCGTGCGTTGCCACGTACACCACGACCACATCATCCGGCCCGGCGCTGCGGGCCAGCCAGTTCAACTGCATCTTGATGTTCTTGGTGGTGGCATCGTCATTCAACAGGCTGTGCACGTGGTCCGCGCTGAAGCCGCCGACCTTCGGATCCAGCAACGCATCCTCGAAGCTCTGCGCATCGCTCGCCGTGTACTTCAGCGACTGGATGTTCGGGTCAATGAAGTTCCCAATGCCGATAACCAGCGCCCAGCGCTGCCCCGGCGGTCCGGAGTTGGCTCCCGGCGCCGCGGCGGCGGGGCCATTCACCGCGCGCGTGCCGGCAGTCAGGACCGGCGTGGCCAGCACGAACGGGTTCAGCTGCTCCTGGCTCGCGTCGGAGGGGAATTTCTGCGCCTGCCGCATGGCGAAGTCCGCCAGCGCGGCGTGGCCCAGCTTCCGCTCCACCAGCGAGCGGTAGTACCACGCGTCGCCCAGCTCCCCGCACAGCTCAGCTGCGCGCTTCAGCAGCTGGTCGGCGTCCTCCAGTTCATCCGTACTGGCGTCGGCGCGCATCTTCTCCAGCGCCTGCACCACCAGATCCACGCCCGCGCCGCATCTTCCCTGCGCGTCCGCGCGTGGCGCCAGGCTGAAACAGGCGAACGCAATCGCCATCGCCGCCAGACGCCGGATCGCCGGTGAGATTCTCATGCCCATAGAAGATACCTGGTTGCCGCTGACCGGTGCCAAGAAGCGCGCGCCGCCTACTGCCCGCGCGCCTTCTGCTTCATCGCCGTAATGATTTGACCGTTTACGTTCCCCTTCGCCAGATCGATCTGGCCCCTTGCGCTCAAATCGAAATTCACTGCACTTGCGCTCTTGATCGTGTCGAGAATGTTAGCCATGTCCAGCTTCGCCCCGACCATCGCAATCACGTCCGCATTGGTCAGCGCATCCGCCGGCGGCGGGGCATTCGCTTTGACAGCCGCGGCATTCGCGATCTGCGCGCTGGCCGCCATCTGGTCTCCCAGTGTCTTATAGTGCGCGAGCGCCGTATCGATGCGCGTCTGCGGCTGCAGGAAATTCTTTTCCGCCGGCCGCGCGTCGATCGCCTTGCCATAGTCGATCGATGCCTCCTGCAGGTATTTCCGCGCCTTGGTCACATCCTCCGCCTGGTAGCCAAGCGCCTCGTTCACTACGCCCAGATCGTACAACCGGTAGGCGTCCTGGTCGGGCTGGCCAAACGGCTGCATCGTCTCCAGTTGTTCCAGCGCGCGCGACCACAGCTTCTGGTCCATCAACCGGTCAGCGTCGTCCAGCCCGGGACCGGTCGCCAGTTGCACCGGGACCTGCTCGGACGTGTTCACCAGGTGCGAGGCAATGCCCATCGCCAGGCTCTGCACCAAAGAGTTTTTCAGCTCAATCAACGTCGGCGGCTTTTCCTGCTCGCCCGCTGGCTGCCCGTTCTGATTTCCCCCAAGAGGCAACTTCGGAATGCGCGAGCCCAGTAGACCGGTAAGGGAATTCTGATTGCTCGCGTTCGCGGGCGGAGGCACCGGGAACTGCTGATCGTACTTCACCGTCACTGTGTTCGCCGCAATCGACCGGCTGCCGCGAATGTCCTGGGCATTGAAGTTTGCCGTAATCATTCCGGTGACGTGCGTCATCTGCTGCGCCGGCGCGGGCTTCTTGCCAAAGCTCAGTCCAGGCTGCGAGGTAATCTGCGACCCCGCCGTGTAGGTCGTCACCTGGCAGGTGATCACCGCGTCCGCACAGCTGGGATGGAGAAGAAGTGGGGTTGACGGGCTCGACGGAATGGGGCGAACAGTACGCCGATGAGCTCCGTAAGAAGGCCGTCGCTTATCTCAACGTGGACGAGGCTACGTCCGGGCCTGATTTCGAAGGCAGCGCAGTGGCTTCGCTTGAACCCATGCTCGTGGAAACCTCGCGCAGCCTGCAGGATCCGTCGGGCAAGTCTCTGTATGAGGCATGGAAGCTGAGCGCGGCTGAAAGCCGAAAAGAAGCAAAAGATGATCGTGCAGTGACCGATGGCAACTTGGCC
>CAWBFL010000156.1:0-17940 GCA_963787905.1 uncultured Acidobacteriaceae bacterium
GCTCCTGCCTTGCAGGGGCACCGATTCAGCGTATTGCTGGGGCTTCGAAATAGAACTGGAGCGCGGAGTTGCGCGGAACTCCTAGATTGCTGGCGGTGAAGTCGGTGAACAGGGGTTCTTCGCCGGGACCGCCATCGCGGTGGCATTCATTGCATCGGGCCTTGCCGCGAAAGAGCGCGTATCCACGGGCCTCCTGCGGGGTGAACTGCGCTTTTCCGGCTTGCACGAAGTCATACTTTGAGCTGAACGGGCTGACTTCCGGCGAAGCTTCATAGGCCGCGACGGCCAGCCCGAAGCCGTCATAGACGCGGTCGGTGCGCTGGCGGTCGGCCTGACTGAGATGCACGGGATATAGGTCGCTGTCCCGGGGCGGGGCGGGGGTGGAGCAGACCTGCTCGACGTTGGCGGGCCACGCGATCGAGAACGAATCGGCGCCCCACACCTGCTCGAACAGCTTGCGGTAGGGGGCCCTGGCGAGGCGATAGGCGAGGCATGCGGAGTCGGGCAAACCCATTTCCACGGGGTTGGTGGGGGGACCCTGCGCCTGCTCGGCGCTGGGACTTTGCAGGCGGTAACCGCTGGCTCGCATGTCCCAGAAATTGCCGCCGACGAGATCGCCCTGGAGGGGGTTGTAGTGGAGAACCGGCGCAAAGGTCGCGTACATGTAACTCTGCGGCTTCCTTTGACTAAAGCGGGTCCTGACCGAGCCCGGATAGGCGACGGTGGAGAGATTGAGCGATTGAATCGGGCCGGTGAAGCCAGTCTCCGGAGTGTGGCAGAAGCTGCAGGCCTCATTTCTGCGGACGGAGAGATTCTTATCGAAGAGCAGGAGCTTGCCCAGGGTGCGAATCTGGCCCAGGGGATCGAGCGTGGTGTTGACCATTTGGGCGAGGGCGCGATTCTCGATGTCATCCATTTCAGCTTCGACGCGCAGGGCTTCCTGGTCGAAGTCGGGCGGCATCTGACCGGAGGGTTGAGTGGGCTGGCCGGACGAACGAGGCGCGGTTGGTTGAGGCGCAGGCTGCTGTTCGTGCTTGGCCGCAACCAGCGCGGTGGCGATGAGGAGGATTGAGACGAGGAAGATTGTTTGTCGCATTTTCCGGACCGATCCAATCTCGTGGGTGATTGATTTTTCGAGGGCATGCGCCCCGTCAACTGGTTAGAGCGCATCCTGCGGCGATCGATTCACGCTAACGCGATGCTGGCGAGATGGCGATGTCAGGAACCGGGAATGGCGGGCGGCGCGGCCGATGGAGGCCGGCGCAACTGGATGGGCTGGAAGAGGAGTGGCGAAATCCCGCCGACTCTGGTGGTTCGGCCAATGCGCAACTCATGACAATCCGACGCATCAGAACCCGTAGCGACTGTGATTGGGCGTTGTGGCGGGATTTAGCTGAGGCGGCAGTGGGATTTCCCGGCGATTGACGCGGCGCCCAGGCTGTGCGCTTCGCCGCAGTCCGCGGTTGCCCTGACGAACTCTGGGGCGACGGCCGTCGATGCGGCGACACCGAGTGCCGCGGGGGCGGCATGCCGGGTGGGCAGTGCGGCGCGAAGGACGAATAGAATCTTGCGGGTGGGCGATGTTCCGGTTTGGACGTCGCCATGCAAGGGGCTGTGCAGCAGACGACGTGCACCGATCACGACGAGACGGAATCCGAAGAGGAGAGACGGAGCCATGGCGAGGCAAACGACAAAGAAGGACGCACCCGGATCAGGAGGCACGGCGATGAATACGACCGTATCGGCGAAAGAAAGCCTGCGAAAGGAATTTGACAGTCTGGGAGAGGTCGATGTTCCCGCAGCGATGCTGTGGGGAGCGCAGACGCAGCGCTCGCTGGAGCATTTCAGCATCGGGCACGATCTGATGCCGCGCGAGATGATCGCTGCGTACGCGGTCCTGAAGAAGGCGGCTGCCAATGCAAACCATGCGGGCAAGCGGCTGGACGATCAGCGGCACGGGTTGATTGTTGCGGTGTGCGACGAGATCCTCGCCGGGCAGCATCAGGATATGTTTCCGCTGCATGTATGGATGACGGGCAGCGGGACGCAATTCAACATGAATGTGAATGAGGTGATTTCGAACCGCTGCTGTCAGCTAGCGGGCACGGCGGTGGGGAGCAAGACGCCGGTGCATCCGAATGACCACGTCAACATGTCGCAGTCCTCAAACGACTCGTTTCCGACGGCGATGAACCTGGCGGCGGCGGTGAATGTGAAGCAACGGCTGGCGCCGGCGGTGAAGGCGCTGCACGATGCGATTACGGCCAAGGCGGAGGCGTGGAAGGACGTGGTCAAGATTGGCCGCACGCACATGCAGGATGCGACGCCGATCACGCTGGGCGAAGAGTGGTCGGGTTACGCGGGCATGCTGAGCGACAATCTGGAGCGGTTGGACGATGCGCTGAAGGGGGTATACCGGCTCGCGCTGGGGGGCACGGCGGTAGGGACTGGGATCAACGCGGCGCCCGGATTTGGCGAGGCGGCGGCGGCGGAGATTGCGAAGCTCACCAACCTTGCGTTCGTGAGCGCGCCGAACAAGTTCACGGTGCAGGGCGCCCATGATGCACTGGTGCACCTGTCGGGAACGCTGCGGACGCTGGCGGTGTCGCTGTACAAGATCGCGAATGATATCCGGCTGATGTCGTGCGGACCGCGCGCGGGCTTCGCGGAGTTGGTGATCCCGGCCAATGAGCCGGGCTCGTCGATCATGCCGGGGAAGGTGAATCCGACGCAGGCGGAAGCGCTGGCAATGATCGCCGCACAGGTGATGGCGAACGATGTGGCAGTGGGTTTTGGCGGAGCAGGCGGCTACCTGGAGATGAATGTCTACAAGCCGCTGATCATCTTCAACATCATGCACGCGATAACGATTATGACCGATGGCTGCACCAACTTCCGGAGATTCCTGATCGAGGGGACGCAGCCCAACCTGAAGAAGATCAAGGAATATGTGGACCGCTCGCTGATGCTGGTGACGGCGCTTTCGCCGGTGATTGGCTATGACAAGGCTTCGAAGATCGCGCACTATGCGCTGGACAACGACCTGACGCTTAAGGAAGCCGCACTGAAGCTGGGATTTGTGAGCGAGGAGGAGTTCGACCAGGTGGTCGACCCGGCCAAGATGGTTCACCCCTACGTTGCAAAGGCCAGTTGAGCATGCATCGCGGTTGCTTCGATAGGCGTCGTTGAACCGGGCGGCTTACGAATCTTCGATACTGACCATGCAAGAGTTGACCTGCAAAGTCGTGCTGCTGGCCTGGGCCGCGATGTGTGTCTTCGCGGCCAGCGCGTACGCCCAGACCGGGTTGGAGGAAACCCTGAGCGGGCCAGACAGCCATGAAACCGGCCAGGGGCCTCACGGACATCTGTTCGGGGAGTGGGGCGGGAAACGAAGCAAGCTGCTGGAGCACGGTGTGCGCTTCGATTTTCAGTACATCAGCGATTCCCTGTGGAATATCGAGAGCGAGCAGAAGGATCGATTCGCGAGCTGGAACCGATTCCGAGGCACGATCGACCTAGATTTCGGCGCGCTGACAAAACATCCGGGGTGGTACTTCCATGCGACCGGGCTGTGGCAGGGCGGCGGAAATATGGGAGCTTATCTTGGGTTGCTGACCAGCCCGAGCGGCATGTCCAGCATGAATACGTGCCGACTCGACTCGTGGTGGCTGGAGAAGCGATGGTTGAACGAACGGGTGGCCGCGCGGCTCGGCCAGTTCGCAGGGCAGGATTTCTACGGGGCGCAACACGATGCGGCATCCTTCATCTTCGAACCGATGGGATATGCGCTGGGCAATCTGTTTACGGACTTCGAGTCCTTCGATCCTCCGTCGACGCCGGCGCTGGAGGTGCGGGGCGTGCCGATTCGCCATGTCTATGTGAAGTCGATGGTTGCGGCGGAGGACCGCACGCCGTTTGCTCATAATCCGACCGGATTCGTACCGCAGTTTCGCGGCGTGCCGGTGAGCACATCGGAGATCGGATTCACGCCGGGCAAGAAAGCGTCGTCGGTGCGAGCCTTCGACAATGTCGAGGCACGCAAAGGTTACTCGGGGCTGTATCAATTTGGCGCCTCCTACAATCCTGGAAGGTTCACGGCGCCGCAGAGCGCACAGCCGGTCTCCGGGAACTACCTGTTGTATGGAATGGCGAGCCAGGCGCTTTGGCGGGTCGATCCGAAGGAGGGGAAAGGCCTGGATGCGACGTTTGCCTATGACTGGAGCCCAGCGAACATCAATCGTAACAATACGATGCTGACCGCGGGGCTGCGCTTCAACGAACCACTGCCGGCGCGCATCCACAACACCATGTCCGTGGGTTATGTCCGCAACAGCCTGAGCGTGCAGTTTCTGCCGCAAGGGGCGCGCGCGTGGAAGGCAGAGCACGGAGCCGAGTTCAACATGCTGCTGGATGTTGCACCGATGCTTCTGCTGCAGCCGGTAATCCAGTATTACGCGAACGTGGGCGGGGGCTCGCAACGGGCGGTTGTTCTTGGTTTCAGGACGAAGGTGGAGTTCTAAGCAAAGGAGATCTTCATGAACATCGCCGGCCTGGTAGGAGCGTTGCTGCCAGTATTCTTTGTGCTTGCGCTGGGCTATGTTGCCGGCAAACGCAATTCTTTCGATTCCGACCAAGCGGCGGGATTGAGCAAGCTGGCGATTCAGTTTGCATTGCCGGCGACCCTGTTTGTGAGTATGACGGCGATCTCCAGAACGCTGCTGCTGGAACAGGGGCCGCTGGTGCTGGCGCTGATTCTGGCCCACACCGGACTTTTTCTGGCAGCGTGGATGCTGCTGGGAATGGCAAAGAGCCTGCGCGGGACACCCGCGATTCTGTATGCCCTGATGCTGGCAACCTCGGCGACGCCGGTCTTCGGGCTGGCCGTTCTCGAACCTATCCTGGGCCCGACGGCGGCGGGGGCGGTGGGGCTGGTTGCACTGGCAATCAACCTGGTGGTGCCCGCAGCGGTCGTTCTCCTGGAGGTGGACGCGGCCAAGCAGCGAACCGTCACGAAGGAATCGGCGCAGACGAGCCCGGTCCTGACCGGACTGAGTTCGGGACTTAAATCGCCCCTGCTGTGGGCGCCGATCCTTGGAATCGCGGTTGTTCTGGCCAAGATTCCGCTGCCGAAGGTGATTGCGGGCTGCTTTGAATTGATCGGCTCGACTACTTCCGGGGTCGCGGTTTTCGCGGTGGGGCTGGTTCTGGCAGCTCATGCGGTGCGGCTCTCCACGCAGCGTGCTGCTGGGCACCCTGGGCCGGATCACGGTTCAGAACATCGTGTTGCTTGCCCTGTTGCATGGGTTACACGTGAACAGCCCGTTCGCACGGGAGACGTTGATTTGCTGCAGCTTTCCGCTGGCCACCGTGGTGGTCCTGTTTGCCGCACGATACAAGTCTTCAGAATCCGAGACGGCATCGATGCTTCTGCTTTCGACACTTTCTTTGGCCGTCACCGTCCCAATCATCCTGTGGCTGACCCACCGCTGGGCCGTGTGAGGGACCCTTCCCTGGGGCGAAGCACGGGGCGGACCAGGGGATTTCACCGATAGCGTCCTGAGATGGCGTGGAGCGAGGTGGGCGATCGAGGTCCGATTAAGATCGAGGTCGCGTGGCCGGGACGGGGGTGACTGGATCCGGCTGCGAACCGATGAGCAGACTCAATCCTTCGCGGACTAAGGGATGGTCTTCAACCGTGAGGATACGGATTTGTGTGGGTGCGACGGTGACGGCGGACGATCCTGTCACTCGAGTCTCGGATTCGACAGTCGAGACAGAACCTCGACACGCCGCGGGGTCGGGACGAGGGTGGGGCGGCCGAAGAAATACTTCCAGCCTGCTCATTCTATTGCGGAAGGGGGAAGGAGACGGGGTGATCCCGGGTTGGCACGCCACGTGCATTCAATTTGGCAGCGGCAATGGAATGGAACGGGGTATCGGACTGACGGACTGGGGAGGGGGCCGTGCCAAATGAGATGAACGATATCGTCGTGGTCGATGACAATTGCGTGCTGCTGAGCGTGCTTTGCGAGATCTTCAAGGAGCACGGCTATACGGTACGAACCGCTACGGATGGGTTCGAGGCCCTGGCGGCGATCCGGGACCGAGTGCCGGACATCCTGCTCTCTGACCTGAACATGCCTGGGATGTCGGGATTTGAACTGCTGTCGGTGGTGCGGCGGCGATTCCCAACGATTGCGGTGATCGCGATGAGCGGAGATCACGCTGCGATCACGGTATCTCCGGGGATTGCGGCGGATGGGTTCTATGCCAAAGGATCCAACAGTGTCGATGGCCTGCTGAGTCTTCTGAGTCAAGTCCAGGAGGGAGAGCCTCTGGAATCGCGGCGTGCGGCTGCGCCGATCTGGATACCGGGGCTGCCGATCCATCCGGGCGATCTCTCGACGACGGCGGTGGCTTGCCCAGAATGCATGAGGGTGTTCTCCCACTCATTGCGCGACTCGATCTCGGCGCAGCCGCGGGAGATCCACTGCCCGCACTGTTTTGGTGCGGTGCGGCTGGCCGTCGTGAGGCAGGCGGAAGCGATGGACCGCACGGGCTTCTCGCTCCCCACCGCGGAACGCTGGATCGGCGCGGTTGCCTAGCGCGTTGACAGGATTCAACCCGGCAGCCGAAGCGGCTCCGGCGATGGTCTTGCGGGCCCGCGAATCAATGCACGCGACACACGTTCCGTATCCAAGGAATTACGCCATGGCGAAGCAGGCTAACAAGGCAAAGGCATCGAAACAAGGCGGCGACTCGACGACCGTTGAGACCCTGGAGCGAAGAACGTTCGACCGCGTGACCAACGAAGCTGCGCAGCAAGCGGAAAACACAGAACAGCATTCCGACGAGGAGCACGGTCTGTTCACGAAGTGAAGCGTGAGCCTGCCAGCGCAGCTCTTCCCTATGCGGCTGAGCAGGCACGCTTAGCGGCTGACGGGCTGCCAGGAGCTCGCGCAATTTCAGGATGAGTCCTGCTTTATGCGCGTCGCTCAGGGCGCAAAGAGACCGGCGCCTGCTATCGCCGGGTTGCTTCGAACAGGAACCAGATGCGGCGCTGGCCTTGATCGATCCAGTTTTCGAGGAGGCTTGCGGTAGCGACGTCGCCGGCATCATCGCAGACGGCATGGGCGGCGAGCATGCGCAGGACCAGAGCTTTTTCGTCTTCGCGCAGTTCACTCAACATGTCGGCCGGATCAACATAGTCGGCGTCATTGTCCGGGATGCGTTGCAGACGGGCGATGTGGCCGATGAACGGATGGTGGTTCCGCCGATCTTGCGCACCCGCTCGGCAATATCGTCGGTCATGGCAAAGATCTGGTCCCCGTGGTCGTCGAGCAGAAGATGATAGTCGCGAAAATGAGGGCCGCTCATGTGCCAATGAAAGTTCTTGGTCTTGAGGTAAAGGGAGAAGACGTCCGCGAGCAGGGCGTTGAGCGCGCCGGAAATGTCCTTGACTGATTTCGGGTCGATGTCGGAGGGGGTTGCGAGCGGAGCTTTCTGGAGGGTTACGCGTTCCTTGGTGGTTGCCATGTTTTCTCCTTGTAGCGGTTCGAGTCGTGGATGATTGGTCGCGGAAACTTGTGGGTGACGGGGCCGATTTTTTGCGGTCAACGGATTATCCGTTCCCGTAGACCGGGATCGCCGCGCCGTGGATGGCTCGAGCGTTGTCGCTGGACAAGAATGCGACGACTTGCGCAATGTCCTCCGGCTTCGGCCAGGTTGAGAAGTCGGCGCCCAGCATGGCCTGCCGATTTGCGGGGGTGTCGATGATGCTGGGGAGGACGGAGTTGACCCGGATGCCGGTGCCTTTGACGTCGGCGGCGAGCGAATCCATGAGAGCCAGCGCCGCGGACTTGGACGCGGCATACGCGGCTGCGCCGGCTCCGTGATCCAATGCCGCCTTCGCTGCGATGTTGACGATCGATCCGTGTCTCGCTTTCAGCATGGGCGGCAGCACGGCGCGGGCCATGACGAAACCTGAACGCAAATTGAGCGCAAGCATCCGGTCGAGCACGCCGGCGCTGGTGTCCCACAGTTTGACGCCACCGACATAGCCGCCGACGGTATTCACCAGGGCATCCACGGAGCCGTGTCGCGCGAGGACTTCCTCGATGAAGGCGTTGGCCGCGGACTCGTCGGTGACATCGACCGCATAGCCACTCAGATCTGACTGCCTGGGGCCGGCCAGATTCTGCAATGCGACAAACTCGGCCCGATTGCGGTAGGTGACGATCACCTTGGCATCCTGCTCGAGGAATGCGGAGCTAACTGCATTCCCGAGGCCGCCGGTGCCGCCCGCGACCACAACATTCCATCCGGACACGTCGATCTTCACCTGGCCTCCCTTCGACCTACGCTCTTGGCGGGGCATGTGCGACGTCAAAGCGACTCGGCTTACGCCGCATGCGACCCTTCCACGAATAATGATTCAAACCAGCCAATAACGATTCACACGATTGCCGGATCGCGTGAGAATTGCGCTGCAGGCGCCAAAGGAACGGATGTGGCGGCCGGGACGTGCGGGTTCCGCGAGCGGCTTGCACCCATCTTCGATATTTTCCGGCTGACGCATTGCGAATATCTGACGGACTTCCCCTCTAAGATGCCGAAATGCCGACATGCGGCAAGAATGCCGCGCGGTTTTTCTATCTGTTAGCAGTGGCACGCGGCTTGCACTGACGTCGAGTGCGAGGATCCAACCGTGACGGTGGACTGGGGTGGCACACAATTCGGCTGGCCCATTGATTTGCCCTGGGCGCGCCCGCGTATCGGGAGGGCATTGCCATGATGTGGCTGGTGCGGGTCGCGCTGCAACGGCCATACACCTTCGTGGTGATGTCGTTGCTGATTGCCGCTTTCGGGATCGGTTCGATATTCACGATGCCGACGGACATCTTTCCCCCCATCAACATTCCGGTGGTCAGCGTGATCTGGACCTACAACGGAATCTCGCCGGACGACATGTCGAGCCGCATTGTGACCATCTGCGAGCGGGCTATGACAACGACGGTGAACGATATCGAGCATATTGAATCGCGCTCGTATTCGGGGGTCGCGGTCATCCGCGTGTATTTTCAACCGACTGCCAATGTTGAGATGGGCATAGCGCAGATCACCGCGGTGAGCCAAACCTTACTGCGGAGTTTCCCTCCGGGGACCTTCCCACCGCTGATCGTGAAGTACGACGCTTCGAGCGTACCGATTCTGCAATTGGGAATAGACAGCGACACGCTGACCGAGGAACAACTGGCGGACTACGCACAGAATTTCATCCGCATCGATCTGTCCAGCATTCCGGGCGCATCGGTACCACTTCCCTATGGCGGCAAGACCCGATCGATCATGGTTGATTCGGACCCGCATGCGATGTATGCGTACCATGTTTCCGCCTCCGACATTTCCAATGCGGTCACCAGCCAGAGCCCGATCCTGCCGGCGGGGACTATCAAGATGGGGACGAAGGAGTATCTCGTCAGAACCAACAGCAGTCCGGGCGCGGTCCAGGAATTCAACATGATTCCGATCAAGACGGTAGAGGGAGCGACGGTCTACATCAAGGATGTGGCGCATGTGCGGGATGGGTTTCAGGTGCAGACCAACATCGTTCGACAGGACGGCAAGCGAGGAGCATTGCTCACGGTTCTCAAGAATGGGTCGACCTCGACCCTGGCGATTGTCGGCAACGTGAAGAAGCGGTTGCCCCTGATACTTGCGGGGTTACCCAAGGCACTGAAGATCAAGCCGCTGTTCGATCAGTCGATCTTCGTCCGCGCCGCGGTGGATGATGTGGTGCGCGAGGCGACCATCGCGGCGGGACTTACCGGCTTGATGATTCTGCTATTTCTGGGCAGCGTGCGCAGCACCTTGATCGTCTGCATCTCGATTCCGCTATCCATCCTGAGCTCGATCATGATTCTGAATTTCCTGGGGAACACCATCAACGTGATGACTCTGGGAGGGCTGGCTCTCGCAGTCGGGATCCTGGTGGACGACGCGACAGTTGAGATCGAGAATACCAACCGCAATATCGCGATGAAGAAGCCGATTGTGAAAGCGATCCTCGATGGAGCATCGCAGATTGCCACGCCGACGTTTATTGCGACCCTGTCCATCTGCATTGTGTTTGTTCCGGTCCTGATGCTTGCGGGAGCGGCGAAGTTCCTGTTTACGCCGCTGGCGATGGCGGTGGTGTTTGCGATGCTGACCTCGTATTTCCTGACGCGCACCTTGGTCCCGACGTTGATGCATTACCTGATGAAGCCGGAGGTCCCGCGCATCGAACGGCCGGAAGACGCTCCGGCGCTGGAGACCGACGGAAGAATCTGGAAGATTCACAAGGCGTTCAACAGCCGATTCGAGAGGCTGCGGGACAGATATCGCGAGGCTCTGGGCTGGATTATGAACCATCGCGGCCGCTTCACAGCGGGCTACGGGGTCTTTGTGATTTGTTCCTTCGCGCTGGTCTTCTTTGTGGGTCGCGACTTCTTCCCGTCGGTAGACGCGGGGCAGATACGCCTGCACCTGCGTGCCCCCGCCGGAACGCGGATCGAAGAGACGGAGGTTCTTTTCGCCAACGTGGAAGGCGAGATCCGTTCCATCATTCCGGCCAACAAGCTGGATACGATTCTCGACAACATCGGATTGCCGGCCAGCGGGATCAACCTGGCGTTTAGCGATACGGCAACGGTTGGCGATGGGGATGGAGACATCCTTATCGCGATGAAGGAAGGGTTGCCCAGCGCCAGCTACATCCAACCGATCCGCGAGATGATGCGCGAGAAGTTTCCGGACTGCGTGTTCTTTTTTCAGCCGGCGGATATGACTACGCAGATTCTGAATTTCGGCCTGGCTGCTCCCATCGACGTTCAGATTGCCGGCCGCGCCACGGGCGGGGATTACAAGATTGCCCAGGCGATGCGAGAGGAGATTTCGCGAATTCCGGGGACCACCGACGTGAATATTTTTCAGGAGCCCAACTACCCGGAAGTGGACGTCGACGTCGACCGCGTGAAAGCGGCTGAGGCGGGACTGACGCAACGCGATGTGGCGGGCAGCATGCTGGTTTCGCTGAGCGCAAGCGGTCAACTTTCACCCAACCAGTGGGTCGATCCGGCGAATGGAGTGAGTTACGCGATCCTGGTGCAGACTCCGCAGTACCGGCTGGATTCGATGTCGAGCCTGGCGCAGACGCCGATCACTTCCGCGAGCAATTCGCTTTACAGGTCGGTGGCCGGGTCGCCGATTCTGGATGCTCCGGCGGGCGCATCGCTTGCATACGCGAACCCTGGCGCCGAAAACAATCCCGCCCAACTGCTGGGAAACATCGCCAGCTTCAGACGCGGCGTGTCGATGGAGGCGATCGATCACTACTCCATCCGGCCGGTGTTTGACATTCTCGTTACGCCGGGCCGACGCGACCTGGGCGGAGTTGCAAGCGATGTGCAGAAGATCGTCGAGAGATATCAGGCGAAGCTTCCGGGGGGCTCGACCATCACGCTGCGGGGACAGGTACAAACGATGAATGACTCGTTCCGCCGGCTGGGCATAGGAATTCTTTTTGCCATCGTTCTGGTCTACATGCTGATGGCGGTAAATTTTCAGTCGTGGATCGATCCACTCATCGTGCTCTCGACGATTCCTTCGGCGCTGGCGGGAATACTGTGGATGCTGTTTGTGACGCGGACCCCTTTGAGTGTGCCTTCGCTGATGGGGTCGTTGATGACGATTGGCGTGGCTACCGCGAATGCCATTCTGATCGTCACCTTCGCCAACGATGAGCGGATGGCGGGGAAGGACGAAGTGGCCTCCGCCTTGTCGGCTGGTTCCGTGCGAATGCGTCCGGTGATTATGACGGCGACGGCGATGATTCTGGGTATGCTTCCGATGGCTCTTGCGTTCGGCCAGGGCGGCGAACAAAATGCGCCGCTTGGCCGCGCTGTGATCGGCGGGCTGATGCTGGTCACCATTTCGAATTTACTTTTTATCCCCATCGTTTACAGCTATCTGCGAAAGGCTCCCCCAGTGGATATCGAAAAACAAATTGTGGCGGAGGAACGCGGGGAGGCTCCGTGAGCACGGCATTTTCTGGAGGCTCCGCCGTTACGCAGGCTGTACGGCAAGAGTGCAGAAGATCCGACGCGAGGACCAGCGTATGACGCCCACTGACGAAACGCAGAACAGATCAGCGTCCCATCCGGCGGGGCCGGGCGCGACGAATCGCCCGGATGGATCTTCGAGAGCCGTGAAGGCCGTGCTGGCTGGGGTGGGGCTGCTGGCGATCCTTGCGCTGGGAGTAGTCCCTCGCGTATGGCTCAGCAGATCGCTGAAGAGGCAAGAAGCTCAAGAGGCTGCGGCCGCTCCCAATGTCTTCGTGACTCCAGCGGAGAGTTCGGCAGCTTCGGTTGTGGTCCAACTCTCCGGCACGATGTCCCCGATCACGGAGGCGCCGATCCTCGCCCGCACCGATGGCTACCTGGCCAAGAGGCTGGTGGACATCGGCGACCGGGTGCATGCTGGACAACTTCTCGCCGTCATCACGGCACCCGACCTGGACCAGCAAGTCTTGCAGGCGAAGGCGGCCCTGGAGGAGAGCAAATCGACTTTGCAGCAGGCCCAGGCGGCGCTCGATCAAGCCAAGGCGAACGCCGGGCTGGCCAGCGTCACCGCCGAACGCTGGGCTGCGCTGGTGAAGCGAGGCGCGGTTTCGCGCCAAGCCAACGACAACTACCAATTCGCCTACAGCGCACAACTGGCATCGGTGGGCATCGCAGCCGCCAGCGTTGCGGCCGCCGGCAACAGTGTTGGCTCAAACACGGCGAATCTCGACCGTTTCCGCGAGTTGCAGGGGTTCGAACAGGTGCGTGCGCCGTTCGACGGCGTCATCACGCAACGCAATGTCGACGACGGCGCTCTGGTCACGGCTACCAGCACGCTGCTGTTTCGGATCGCAAAGAACGACGTCCTACGCACCTTCATCGATGTACCGCAAATCAACGCGCCGTCGATTCGGGTCGGCGATTCCGCGGACCTCACGTTTATTCAGTTTCCAAGCCACGTCTTCCACGGCGAAGTTACCCGGACAGCGGATTCGCTCGATTTAAACACGCGGACCCTGCTGACGGAGGTGGACATCGACAACAAGGACCAGGCGCTGCTTCCGGGAATGTATGCGACCGTCGCCTTCCGGGTGCCGCGAACCGTCACGTCGGTTCTGATTCCGAGTGAGTCTCTCATCTTCCGGGCCGACGGGACGACCGTTGCCGTGGTCACCGACCAGCACATCATCCAGTTCCGCAAGGTCGCGCTCGGCCATGATTACGGCGCAGCGCTGGAAGTAGTGTCCGGGTTACGCGCCGGCGAATCTGTGGTCGTCAATCCGAGCGACACGGTGATTGATGGAGTGAGGGTGAATCCGGTTTTGGTGAAGCAGGCTGCGGGATCGCTGTCGCCGGCGCCGGCGAATGCTGCGGCACCTGCCTATTCTTCAGCACGACCATCCCCAACGCCGAACACGATGACGGAGCCCTGATCTGCGCCACGCAATGCGGAAGGAAGCAACGATGCGACGCTTTTTGGATATGCCGGAACGGAACTCGACACGCTTCCGCTTGCGGCTGTGGGTTGCCAAGGCCGTTGCGATTCTGGTGCTGGCGGTGCATGCTGCGGGCTGGTGTCAGCAACTACCTTCTGCTCCGAATGCCGCGGCCACTTCGGTCGATACGTTTTTGCGTCCGGCCGCGGGGGCGAAATGGCTCTTCTCTGCCTATCGGGCTCCTCAAGTCAATCCATCCAGCACACAGAACTCGGACCTTGTTTCGCGTCTCGTCCACGACGGCAAGCTATCCCTGACGCTGCAGGACGCGATTACTTTGGCGATCGAGAATAACTTCGATGTGGAACTGGAGCGGTACGAAGGCCCGTTCGCGTGGACAGAGACGCTGCGGGCCAAGGGCGGCGGGCTGTTGCGCGGGATGCCGACGACAATCGCCGAGCTGCCGTCGGGAGAAGGCGGTCCGGGCGAGCCTCTGCTGACCACGGTTGGCGGCTATTCTCCGGTGCTGCAACTGCCAAGCAGTGCTGCCGATCTTGCGACCATCAGCGAAACGCAGAGCGATCTCTCTATCCTGGGTTCCACACCATTCTCCACCGGGCCCGCCTTGCCGCAGTTCGATCCATCGGTTTCCGCGGATGCGAGCCTCGCGCAAACGGTGTATCCGCAGGCTGACGCATTTCAGACCGGGTCGAACATATTCTCCAGCCACTCGCTCTCAGGAAGCGCAGGGTATGTGCAGGGATTCTCGACCGGCATGTCGCTGGCAGCGACCTTCACCAGTACCCGGCTGAACGAAGCATCGACGCGACTCAACCTGGATCCGTTTACCACGGGAGCGCTGGGACTGACGCTCAGCCAGCCACTGCTGCAGGGTTTTGGCATCGGCGTGAATAAGCGCTTCATTCACATTGCCGCCAATGAGGGCGACATTGCGAAGGACGTCTTCACGCAGCAACTGATCAGCACCGTGTCCGACACCATCCGCTTGTATTGGGACCTGGTGAGTCTGCAGCACGATCTTGAGGTGAAACGCGATTCGCTGGATGCCGCCGAACGCCTCTACCAGGACACCAGGAACGAGGTGGACCAGGGCACGCAGGCACCTGTCGATCTGACTTCGGCCATGTCCTCGGTTGCCAGCAACCGGCAGGCCTACATCAATGAGCAAGGGATGGTGATGCAGCAAGAACTGTTGCTGAAGGAGGTGCTGACGCGCAAGGGGATCTCGGATCCGGCAATGGCCGCGGCATCGATCGAGGCCATCACTCCGATCGGGTTGCCGGATTCACTTTCGCTCGAACCGATTGGAGGACTGATCGACAAAGCGATGCAGCAGCGCCCCGACCTTGCGCTGGCGGAGAAACAACAGGACAACACGAGACTCACGTTGAAGGGGTCGCGAAATGCTCTCCTGCCCGAATTCAACCTCGTAGCTTCCATGCAGAACAATGGCGGGGCGGGTGTTGCACAAACAAGCGCCTCCTCGTCGTCCGGGCTGGCTGCGGTTGCGCCACCAGCGAATCTCACGGGTGGATATGGTGGGTTGTTGGGACAGATATTCAGGCGGGACTACCCGGACTATGTCGTGGGGGCGCAGCTCAACATTCCCATCCGCAATCGGATTGCCCGGGCAGATGCGATGCGCGACGAATTGCAATATCGCCAGAGCGAGGTGCGCATTGAGCAACTGCGCAGCGAGATTCGGCTGCAGGTCGGCAACGCTTACATTGCGGTTCAACAGGCCCAGGAGAGCTACAAGGCGGCGGTGGAGGCGCGCACCTTGCAGGAACAGGCGCTCGATGTGGAGCGAGCGAAGTTCGATGCGGGGGTAGCCACTGCCTACGAACTGATCCAGTACCAGAGCAGCCTGGCCGAGGCACGATCCGCGCAGGTTACCGCGCTTGGAGTGTACGCAAAGGCAGTGGACGCCCTGCAACGCGCAGTCGGAACGACGCTGGTGGATAACAATGTCGCCGTCGATGACGCTTCTGTGAATCGAGCGGGTTACACAGGCAGATTCCCACCGTAGAGCGCAGGTGCGGTCGACCCAGGAAGCAGCACTGCGGCCGCTCCGAATGCCGGAACGAAAGGGATTGTCGCAACCTCGGAGTCCGGGTGTCTCACCTCGGCGTGCACGGGACGCTCCTGAATTTGCAGTTGAAACCAACACCATGGAGGAAACAACCAATATGAAGCTCAGATTATCTCTCATCGTACTGTCGGGACTGTTGTTCGCAACGGGCGCCTTGCCGGCTCAGGACATCCGCATGGATTACGCTCACGGCACTGATTTTTCGCACTACAAGACCTACTCCTGGGTTCAAGTGAACACTTCCGATTCAATCTGGGACGCGCGGGTCAAGAGTGCTGTGAACTCGACCCTGGCAGCCAAAGGACTGAAGGAGATATCTTCCGGTGGCGATCTCGCCATCGTCGCCAACCGAACCTCGCAAGAGAAGCAGACGCTGGACACGTTTTATGACGGACTGGGTGGAGGATGGGGATGGCGCCGGTTTGGCGGAAGCGGCTTTGGAGAAGCGACAACAACGACCGATACGTACCGCGTTGGAACTCTGGTGGTCGATCTTTTCGACAGCAGCACGAAGGCATTGCTATGGCGCGGGTCCTCGAGCGGAGTGCTCTCCAGCAATTCCGACAAGAACCTCAAGAACCTGGACAAGGCCGTGCAGAAGATGTTCGAGCACTATCCGCCTAAATCGTAGGCCGCTGAGCGATGTGCCGTCGCGAAAGCAGGGGTGAGGGGCGAACGGTGCACTTCTCATCTCCCGGCTGCTTCTGCAGCGTGCGAACGGTGGGAGTGAGGACACAATGCGAACGCCAGGGCCGCAAACTCTCACGCTTATTTCGAAAACGTCACGTGTGCAGCGCGACCCGACGTCCAGGTGGAGGGAAGGCGTAACCGCTACGGACGACTGGTGGAATTCGGCAGCGCGTGTCGCAATGCCGACACCGACATGCCGGGGCGAATTGCGGTCGGGGTATCGATGAGGTTCAGGATCGGCGTTATATCCTTGTGACGTTTGGGCTGACTCGAGCGAACTTAACTACCCACTATCCTCCGCGATTTTGGCGGGATAGTTGCAAGAGTTGAAAGACGTCACGCAACTTTTATTTCGCGGCTGACAAGCGACATTCAAAAAAAGGAGATTGGACCATGGGCAACGACCAAGCAGACAGGAAGCTCCCAGACATTCCATCACGGCGGAGCTTCTTAGGAGTTGGATCAGCCGCTCTGGCAACGGCCGCACTGGCCAGCATCGCGGCGGGGGCGCAGACCAGGGAGGATGTTCGCAAAGGCGAAGGGGACCATTCGGCCAGCGATCCGGGGCAGGAGAACGGGCCGTTGCTGAAGGAGAACCCGAACTCCAACACGCCTCCCCCAACCGATTTCGGCGACACGGTGCCCATCTGGTACTCGTTTGATCTGGTGAAAAAGCGGGTTGAAGAAGGTGGATGGACCCACGAAGTGACCGAACGGGAGCTGTCGAGCTCAAAGGATATTGCGGGCGTGAATATGCGTCTGGAGGCGGGCGGCTACCGTGAACTTCACTGGCATACGGCCGATGAGTGGGCCTACGTTCTGTACGGCAATGCGCGCGTGACCGTAATGAATCCCGATGGAACAATGTTTATCGGGGACGTGAGCGAGGGAGATCTTTGGATTTTTCCGGCCGGGCACCCGCATTCAATTCAGGGCCTTGGCCCGGATGGAACCGAGTTCCTGCTCGTCTTCCCGCAAGGATCTTTCTCAGAAGATGGCACGTTCCTGCTCTCGGAATGGATGGCGCACACTCCGACGGAAGTGCTGACCAAGAACTTTGGCGTCGAAAAGGGCGCTCTGGCTCACCTGCCGACCGGAGCGCTGTATATCTTTCCGGGACAAGCCCCGACCAACACGGTGGCCCAGGACCGGGCCGAGATAGGCGGGGAGGCCGTGGCTTCGCCGCAGCAGTACACGTTCAAGTTGAAGTCGATGCCGCCAACCAGGAAGACTGCCGGGGGCGAAGTTCGCATTGTCGACTCCCGCAACTTCCCGGTTTCCACCCACATCGCTGCTGCCCTGGTCACGGTAAAGCCGGGAGGCATGCGCGAGTTGCACTGGCATCCGAACAATTCGGAGTGGCAATTTTATATCCAGGGCAAGGGACGCATGACCGTCTTCACGCCGGTGGGGAACGCGCGAACGATGGACTACAACGCAAACGACATCGGGTATGTGCCGGCTGTGGCGGGCCACTATATCGAGAACACGGGAGATACGGACCTGATCTTTCTTGAGACGCTAGCGTCGAATTTGTTTGCGGACGTATCTCTGAATAATTGGATCAGGCGACTAGCAAGACCAACGGAACCAAGCAAAA
>CAWBFL010000157.1:0-8998 GCA_963787905.1 uncultured Acidobacteriaceae bacterium
GCCTTCAGCTCGAACTTCTCTCGCGTGTGCGCCGTAACCACGATCGCGTAGGCGTGCTGCTCGCCCAGCAGCAGGCGGATGCCCAGCACGCGCGGCCCCAGCTCCGCCAGCGTGTTCTGCAACGGCTCACATCGGACTTCTCCTTGCTCAGCAGCGCGTTCGCATCCGTCGCGCCCGCCTTCTGCGCCAGCTCCGGGTACAGCGTGTTCCGGAAGAACGCCGACACCTCGCCATTGCCCGCCTCGATCTTCGCCTCCAGCGTCTTCAGCCGGGCCTCTTCGTCGCGGTGCGCGAGGCCTTCGCCATCAGCGTGGCATACTCCATGCTCACCTCGGTCAGCGCCAGCGCCGCCTTCTCCGGCGTGGCCAGCTCATCCTGCGCCGTCTGCTGCGCCGGAGGTCAGCGGCAGCGGCTCCGCCTTCGCTGCCGGATTGTCCGCCGCGCCGCGCACCACCTCTTTCAGCTCCTGCTCCTTCAGCAGATCAAGCACGTCCTCGGCCTCGCTCAGCCGATCGGTCTGCACCAGCAGCTCGGCGAGCTCGCGGTAGGTCTCCGACTTCGATTGCGCGAACCCCGCCTGCAGGTCCTGGTCCAGGCCCTGGATATTTCGCCGCACCTGCTGGAACGCGTTCACCGCCTCCGTGCCGAAGAAGATCGCCTCCTCGGGCCGGTTCTGGTTGCGGAAATCGATCATCAGCGACGTCTCGATCCCACCCTCCAAGTCCGGATCGCCCGCAGCCTTCGCCAGCGACAACGCCGCCAGCTTGCATCGGCAGCGCCTTCTGCTGCTGCTGCAGGCTGGAATACACCCGCCCAATGCTGCTCAGGGCAAACGCCTGCCCGCGAGCTGTCCTCCACCTCGCGCCACGCCGCCAGCGACTGGAACTCAATCTCCAGCGCCTTGCTCTGCTCCCCCAGGCCGAACCACGCCCTGCCCATGTTGGTCAGAGTCACCGCTTCGCCGCGGCGATTTCCAACCTCGCGCCACAGCGGCAGCGCCTGGTCGAAGTAGTCCAGGGACTTCTGGTCTTCGCCAAGATCGGCATACACCCTGCCAATATCGTTCAGCGCCAGCGCCTCGCCGTTGGGATTCGTCACATCGCGCCAGATGGGCAGCGCCTGGTTGTAGAACTCCAGCGCCTTCTGCTTCTGCCCCAGATCGCTGTAGACCCGGCCCTCATAGTTCAGCGCCCGCGCTTCACCCGGCCGGTTGCCTACCTCACGCCAGGCCGCCAGCGCCTGGTTGTAATACTCCAGCGACTTCTGCTTCTGCCCCAGGTTGGCGTACACGATGGCGATGTTGCCCAGCGTCAGCGCCTCGCCGCCGCGCTCTCCCACCTCGCGCCAGATGGGCAGCGCCTGGTTGAAATAGTCCAGCGCCTCGGTTCCTCGGCCCATGTACGAATAAGCCGTGGCAATGCTGTCCAGCGTGCTCGCCTCAACGCTGCGGCTTCCGGTCTCGCGCAGGACGGGCAGTGCCTGGTTCAGCACCTTCAGCGCGTCTTCCCTCTGGCCCAGGTTGTTGTAGACGCGGCCCATGTTGCTGAGCGGGTCGCCCTTCGCCCGCGATTGCCCAGTTCGCGCCAGACCGGCAGGACCTGATTAAGAGGTCCAGCGCCTTCTGCTCCTCCCCGAGATCGGTGTAGGATGCGGCCGAGGATGTTATCGGTGGTCGCCTCGCCCAGCCGGTTCCCTGCCCCGCGCTCGATGGCCAGTCGCCAGATTGCAGTCGTCGACGCCTTTCTCGCGTTCGCCGGTCTGCCGGTAGAGAGCGGCCAGGGTGTTCAGCTCGGTTGCCTGCGCGGCGAGGTCCTGGGCTGCACGCGCCGCCGCCAGTTTCTGCTCGTGCTGCGCAATCTGTTTCGGAATCGTGCCGGTCTGGTTCGCTGCCGGTGCCTGCGCGAGCGCCAGAACGGAGGGTGCCGCAGCCATCAAGCCGAAGATCAGCTGCGCCGCCAGCCTGTGAGAACGGTTCGCCATCGCACCCTTCACCCCAGCTTGATCCACCAAATCATACGACAGGGACGGCGGGCCAGTCCCCATCCGGCGCGCGCCGGCATTGGTAATGATGCCGTTAGTTTGCGGCATCCTTCGGAACGCTGTGCAGGGTCAGCAGGTCGATCCCCCAGTCGGTCGGCACCGGCCCGGGCGCGCCGCGGGTGCCCCGGCTGGCGTTGGTCAACACCCGGGCCAGCGGCGACCCTCCGGCTGCATCTCCGCGCGTGGCGACGCCTTCGAACTCCAGCGCGTAGGGGTCGGGCAGGGGCTGCGCCGTACTCAGCATGACCATCGTATCCACGCCGTAGGGCGGGCCGATCCGCAGCGTTGGCGAACCCGGCAGAACAAACTGGAGAGCGCTGTCTGCGTCGGAAGGAAACTGGTTCTCGGTGAGGTCGCGCGGATACAGCAGCGAACCTTTGCCGTGGCAATCGATGTCCAGCACGTACACCCAGCGGCGCTCGGTCACCGGCGCGCTGGCCTTGAGCGTCATCAGCAGCTCTTCGTCCTGCGCGGCCGGCTCACCCGCTGCGAGCGGGTTTTGGTCCGCGCTGCGCACCATCGCGAGGCTGTAATACTGCGCGGCGGACGCGCCGGTCGGGCTGTCCGCCAACTCGATCCAGCCGTGCACCTTGGCCAGCAACAAGGCATAACGATTCAGATCCGCGGCAACATGCTCGTCTCCGCCCGGCCCGCGCAGGGGGACCCAGTCGCTACGCACCGGATACTGCGAGGTCGCGGAGCAGCCGGGGCTGTGATCCTTCGCCATTGCCGCGCGCGGGCCTGCGTCGAACTGCTGCCGGTTGAACCAGGCGTAGGCGCGGTCGTCGCCGGTCAGCACGCCGGTCAATATATAGTTGGCGCTGGCGAGATCAGGCGAAGCCTGCACGGCACTGTCGGGTTCGTGCAGTTGCAGCCTGGCAAACATCTCCTGCGACGGAGGCAGATTGACCCACACCTTGGCGTCTGCCGCGAGATGCTGCTTCAGCGCGTCGGCGGTCAGCTTCGGGCCGAGATGCGCAAGCTTCAAGTGGTCTGCATTGGCGCCCGTCGCCTGAACGCTCGGCGATCCGGCCGCGCTGGGCTGCGCGTGCTGCAGCAGCCACTCGGTGCCGTTCCAGGAGAGCATTTCGGTCCATGGCTGCTCGGCCGGGTCCTGGATCGAGACCACGCCCGCCAGCCTGATCTGCGCTGCGGCGGCGCGGATGTCCGCCTCAGAAAGATTTGCGGGCCAGGTCCACACCTTGAGCGGCGGCGTCTCCGCCGGGACCCACTTCGCCAGTTCGAAGATCTCCCCCGCAGCCACCTTTGCCCCAGCGGGACTGACGACTGTGGCCGTCGATCGCGCGATTCCCTGCAACTCCGTCACGCGCAGCCTGATGGGCTCGCCGCTGCCGCGCGCGGCGGTGGAAACGAATTCCGTGCCCGCTCCGACGCCGGAGACACGCCCGACGTCGAGCCAGACGTTGCCGTCCGCATCCGTCGCCAGTGCGGCGGTGCGCAGCTTTTTCGTGTCGCTCGCGGCGGTCCCTCCGAACAGCGGCAGCCTGCGGCGTGCGGCGGTTGCATCCAGGTCGGGTTCCTGGTTGGTGAAGTTGCTGCCCTCAATCACCGCTTTGACCCGCTGATAGACGAGCGAGGCGGGCGCATTGGCCGGCAACGCCTCGAGCGCCTCGATCAGCGCCGAGGTAAATGCCCCATGCGCCTCCGGTTGGGCGGGAGTGGGTTCGGCCTCGTCGGCCTCCTGGTCCTGCTGCGCCGCGGAGAATACCAGCGCGGGGTTGTCGGTGCGCAGGGTGGGCGCGGGCTGGGTTGCGGGAGCTTCGGCCAGGTCGCGGGGATCGAAGGCCAGCGTCCGCGCGCGATAGGGTGAGGCCAGACCGCGGGTCGCGCCGCCGCTGTGGCAACTGTCGAAGATCACGGTGAGGTGAACGCCCTTGTCCAGCGCCGCCTGAAAGATGCGCGTCATCTCGTGGTCGCTGACGTCGAAGCCGCCCTTGTACGCGTCGGCCGGCACCAGCGTGCTGTCGGCGTGGACCAGAGCGCCGTTCATCAGCACGGTCATCTTGCTGCCCTTGCTGTTGACCCGCAGCGAGCCGTGGCTGGCGTCGTAAAAGACTACCGTGTCGCCGCGCTGCGGCAGATCCACCAGGTACTTTTGCATGGCCGCCAGAATTCCATCCCGCGCGGTCTGCCCGGCGGGCAGGACATTGACTCCGGGGCGGGGCTGCGGAGCCGCCGGGTTGGTCAGCAGCGCGACCTGGGCTGGGGGAAATCCGAACTTCGGGCTGGTGAGCAGGTCGGCCATGGCCTGCGCATCGTTGACGGCGCCCTGCAGGTTCTCGAAGGTGCCCAGTTCGCAGCGGCCGTACGCGCAGCCAGCGGGGTGTTCGGCGGTGGTTCCCGCCGGCTGATAGGTGTCGATGCCGATCACCAGGGCGCGCCTGGTCTGCGCTGCGCAGAGCAGCGGCAAAGCCAGCAGAATCAGTACGCCAGGTCGCAGTCGCATCACGAGCACGCATCCCCGCACAGCATCTGTGCGGAATTATAGCGGTCTTGCGCGCATCCGATTCGATTCCTGCAGCTCCGGACTTGCGGCGGAGGGAGCGCGTGGCCGGCGGCGCCTGGCAGCGATGCGCCCGGGGATGGCCGAGGCGGCAATACTCCGTCTTGACAATAGTCGTTATAACGAGTATATTCAATTCCGATGACTCACGCCGTCCAATCCCGACCTGCTTCCCGGCGCAATGAGTGCCTCGAGGAAGCCACCTACCTTGAACTCTGCCGCACCACGGACATCCTCTCGCGCCAGTTGTCGGCGGTGCTGAAGGCCGAAGAGTTGTCGGCGAATCAGTACAACGTGCTGCGGATCCTGCGCGGCGCGCCCGACGGCCTGCCCTGCAGCGAGATTGCCAACCGCATGATCACCCGCGACCCCGACATTACCCGGCTGCTGGACCGGCTGGAAAAACGCAGCCTGATTGCGCGCTGCCGGGAGACCAAAGACCGCCGCATGGTGATGGGCCGAATTACGCCGGAAGGCATCCAACTGTTGTCACGCATGGATCGGCCGGTCCGCGACGCTCACCGGGCACAACTGGGCCACCTTGGGCGGGAGCGGCTGAAGGCCCTGGCCGGGTTATTGCAGGTTGCCCGCGGGGACGCCGGCTGATTTTTTTTGGGTTAGTAGTTGTTGCAACGAATATTGTGATCACGCATCTAAACCTTGTCACGCAGCAGAAAGCTAAGCAGCAACAATCCCATTTGAAACGAGGAATACGACTATGAGCAGCACCTGGAATATCGACTCGACCCACTCGCACGCGGAGTTCAAGGTCCGCCACCTGATGATCTCGAACGTAAAAGGCAGCTTCCCCAAGGTTTCGGGCGTGCTGACGCTGGACGAGACGGACCTGACCAAGTCGCGGGTTGAGGCGACCATCGATGTGGCTTCGATTCAGACCCGCGATGAACAGCGGGACGGACACCTGAAGAGCGCGGAGTTCTTTGACGTGGAGAAGTTTCCGACGATGACGTTCAAGTCGACGAAGGTGACGGTCAGCGCGGGCGAGGAAGGCACGGTCGAAGGCGACCTGACGATTCGCGACGTGACCAAGCCGGTGGTCTTCCAGGTGGAAGGGCCGACGGCGGAGACCAAGGACCCGTGGGGCAATCTGCGGATCGGCGTGGAGGCGACGACGAAGATCAGCCGCAAGGACTTCGGGCTCACCTGGAACGCCGCGCTGGAGTCCGGTGGCGTCATGGTTGGCGACGAAGTCACGATCACGCTGGAAGTGGAGTTTGTAAAAGCAGCGTAAGCAGTTTGTGCCGCGATGCCGGGACAGGGTAGCGGCGCAGAAGGGAAAGAGCATGTCACTCCGGCCCGTAAAAGAGGTCATTCAAACCAAGCCGACGCTGGAAGGCGCGGGGGTAAAGCTGGAACGCGCCTTCGGCTTCGGCAAGACCAAGGAATTCGATCCGTTCCTGCTGCTGGACGACTTCCGCAACAACAATCCGGCGGATTATCTGAAGGGATTTCCCTGGCATCCGCACCGCGGCATCGAGACCATCACGTACGTGCTGGCGGGCTCGGTGGAGCACGGCGACAGCCTGGGCAACCGCGGCAAGATGGGCGCGGGCGATGTGCAATGGATGACCGCCGGGAGCGGCATTCTGCACCAGGAGATGCCGAAGGGCGATCCGCAGGGGCGGATGCACGGCTTCCAGTTGTGGGCGAACCTGCCCGCATCGCTGAAGATGACCGACCCGCGCTACCAGGACATTCCGTCCAGCGCGATCCCCGAGGTCACCGACGACGATGGCACCCATGTGCGCATTATCTGCGGCGAGTTCTGGGGCAAGAAAGGTCCGGTGGAAGGCGTGGCCGCCGATCCGAGCTACATCGACGTCTCGGTTGCGCCGGGCAAGCGCAAGCGGCTGAAGGTGGAGACCACGCGGAATGCGTTTGCGTACGTCTTCGCCGGCTCCGGGACGTTTCGCGACGCCTCCAATCCGCAGGCGGTGCTGACGGAGTCGGGCGCCGATCCGAACGCGGCGCCGGTGTACGATGTCGCGAATCACTCGCTGGTGCTGTTCGACCGCGGCGACGAGATCACGGTGCAGGCGGGCCCGGAGGGGATTCGCTTCCTGCTGGTGTCGGGCAAGCCGATCGAGGAGCCGGTCGCGTGGTACGGTCCCATCGTGATGAACACGCAGGAGCAGTTACGCCAGGCGATGGCGGAGCTACAGGACGGAAGCTTCATTCATCATCGCTGAGGTTTCGTCCGCCAGTTGAGGCGCCGGGCCGCGATGCCCGGCGCTTTTCTGTCTCAAATACTTTGATTTCAGTCGCTTGTTGCGTGGGTTCAAGCGCGTGCGAGCGGGCCGGCGGGGGCGTACCACCTTTGAGGGATTTCTGTCGGTAATCGCACAGATTACACTCAGGCCATCGTGAGGGACTTGCACGCACGGGGTGCCGCGAAATCCGTAACGTGGAGGAACACCAATATGAAGCAAATCCTCAAGAAGTTCATCGCTGAAGAGTCCGGTCAGGACCTCATCGAATACGCTTTGGTCGCGGCACTGGTCGGACTGGGCTCCGTGGCATCGATGAATGGTCTCGCGAGTTCGATCGCGAACACCTTCAACGGCATCGGCAACACGCTGACCAACGCGGTAGCGTAATCCGGTTTATCGCAGTCGCAGCCGCCTCGTCATTCGCAGCTCGCTCTTGATTTTTCCTCGCAGGGCACAGCTTCCGGCATTTCAGGGAGACTGCACGAGCAGGGGTTCCCCTCCAATGCCGGTCCAGGCTCGGGTGGTCCCCTGCTCCCTTTGTTTGGCCGCGGGTTGTTTGGCGGCGGGCGGCGCTGCGTGGCAGGCTTATTCTCTCCCTCGTGAATCCATGGCGTCCGATTGCAAGCGGCTGGGCGTCGCGGGCGATTCCTTGCCCTGCAACTTTCGCAGGATTCACGGAACGCAGCGCGTGACGCCTACTTAATCGCGTGGAAGCGTTAACCATGTTGGGACGATTCCGGGCCTGCATCATTCCGCCTGAACGAAACCAGACTAAGCTGAATCAGAACGAAGCAGTTCGTTCCCGGGCCAGCAGCGGATTCCTGCAGCAACAATCAATGAGGGACGCATCGGCAATTGCGCTTCTTCAGGACGGTGACATCATGCGAGTTGCATTCGCCGCAGTATTTTGTCTTCCCCTCGTCCTCACCGGCTGCACGCTCAGCCCCTCCACGACGGAAACCTCGCCGAGTGCGGGCCTGGCCATTCAGGGCCGCGTCTTCGGCGGCAACCAGCCGATCGTCGGGGCGCAGGTTTATCTGTACGCAGCCAGCACCGGCGCGTACGGCGCGCAATCCACCTCGCTGCTGACCAGCGCCACGGGCAATCCCCCGGACATTAACTCGCACTACTATGCGCTTACCGGCGCCGGCGGCGTCTTCACGATCACCGGCGACTATAGCTGCACGGCGGGCAGCCAGGTGTACCTCTACTCGGTCGGCGGAAATCCGGGTCTGTCTCCCCCGACCATCGACAACACGGCGGCCACCTTGATGGCGGTGCTGGGGAACTGCCCGGGCGGCACCAGCGCGTTCGCCAGTACGACTCCGTACGTGGTCATCAACGAGGTCTCGACGGTGGCTGCGGCTTACGCGTTTGCGGGCTTTGCCACGGACCCGCTCCACGTCTCCAGCTCGCCGACCGGCGTCACCGGCCTGCAGAACGCCTTTGCCAACGCGGCGAACCTGGCCAACCTGGGCACCGGCGTGGCGCTGGCCACGACCACCAGCGGCGGCACCGCGCCGCAGGCCACGGTCAATTCGCTGGCGGACATCCTGGCGAGCTGCGTCAACACGGACGGCACCATCACCGGCGGCGGCACGCCCACCCCCTGCTATACGCTGTTCACCAACGCCTTGTCCGGCGGCACCAGCGGCAGCCAGCCAGGGGATACGGCGACGGCGGCCATCAATATTGCGCACAACCCCGGCGCCAACGTCGGCAACCTGTATGGGCTGGTCACGGCCCAGACTGCGTTTACGCCTACCCTCGGCACGACGGCACCGAACGACTTCACGCTGGGCATTCAGTTCACCGGCGGCGGCGTGAATGCTCCCAACGCCCTGGCCATCGACGGCTCCGGCAACGTATGGATTACCAACAACGGCACCAGCACGGTGACTGAACTTGCCAACTCCGGCGCGCCGGCCACCGGCTCGCCTTTCTCCGCCGGAGGAATGGACGGCCTGGTGGGGATTGCCATCGACCTGAATTCGCCCGGGAACGCGTGGATCGCGAACGACCTGACGGCCAGCACCGGCAGCGTGATCGAGTTGTCTTCGACCGGAACGCTGGTCTCTCCCTCGCCCTTCACCGGCGGCGGCATCGGTTCCCCCAACGGCATCGCCATCGACGGTTTGGGCGACGTGTGGGTGACCAACTCCAACAACAACACCGTCAGCGAATTGCTCAGCTCCGGCTTTGG
>CAWBFL010000158.1:0-19042 GCA_963787905.1 uncultured Acidobacteriaceae bacterium
CCTGCCGCTGAGTGGATGCCTGGTCGGGCCGAACTATAAAGCCCCCGCGGTGCCGGCTCCCCCGCCTATTCCGAGAATGGCCACAACGGCGATTGGGCTGCGGCGACGCCCGCCGACACAGCCGATCGCGGCGCATGGTGGCAATTTACCAGGATGCGGAGTTGAGCGATCTGGAACAGCGTTGCGCTGCGGCGAACCAGAACATCGCGGCGGCGCTACACGCCTACGAGCAGGCACACGACCTCGTTCGCATCAATCACGCCGCGCTCTACCCAACCGTCTCCATCGGAGGGTCGGCCAGCCGCAACCGCATCTCCAACACCACGCCGCTGCGGCCGGCGGGTTCGGCGGCGGACTACTGGGAGTTCCTCATCCCGCTGAATATTTCGTGGGAGCCGGATTTTTGGGGCGGAGTTCGCAGGCAGATCGAGTCCAGCTCAGCCAGCGCTCAGGCCACAGCAGCAGACCTCGCCGACACGCGCTTGAGTCTGCAGGGAATGTTGGCGGTCACCTTCTTTCAATTGCGCGGGCTCGATCTGCAGACACAGTTGCTCCGGTCAACTCTCGATACCTACACGCAAACGCTGCAATTGACCCAATCTCTGTTCAAAGGCGGCCTGAGCACCGAAATCGATGTCGAAGAGGCAAAGGCCCAGCTTGAAGAGACCCGGGCGCAATTGATTGACCTCGGCGAGCAGCGGGCGCAATACGAACACGCGATTGCCGTGCTGGTCGGCGAGCCCGCCACCGGCTTCCATATCGCCGAGCGGCCGCTCACCGGCAACCCTCCCTCGATCCCAACCGGCGTGCCCTCCGAACTGTTGCAGCGGAGGCCCGATATCGCGGCAGCTGAACGGAGAGTCGCCGCAGCCAACGCGCTGATCGGCGTTGCCAAGGCTGCTTACTACCCCAATATCACTCTTGGCGCCACCGGCGGGGTGGAGACCGATTTGATCAGCCAGATCTTCAACTCCGGTAGCGCGCAATGGAATGCCGGTCCATCCGCCAGCGAAATCTTGTACGACGCCGGCCGGCGCAAGGCCCAGATGGACTATGCGGTGGCGCAAAGGGAGCAGGCAACCGCGCTCTATCGCGAGCAGGTGCTTTCGGCCTTTCGCGATGTTGAGGACCAGCTCTCGGCGCTGCGTGTGTTGGACGAGGAAGCTTCGGCGCAGCAACGCGCGGTCGATGCGGCAAAGCGCAGCACCCAGTTATCGATCGTGCGCTACAAGCGCGGCCTGGCAGCTTACCTGGAAGTTCTCACCAACCAGACCATCGAGCTGTCCGACGAACGGGCCGCAGCTGCCCTGGTCGCGCGCCGTATCGTGGCCAGCGCCCAGTTGCAGGTGGCGCTAGGTGGCGGATGGTCCTCAGCCCAACTCCCCAGCAACTAGGCCGTTACCTCCCAGCCCTTCTCGTAGCTCCGCGCCCACAGCTTCATCGCCTCCGGGTCGTTCAGAATGTGCCCGGATGCCGTATTCAGCTTAAGCTCGCGCTGCACCTCCCACGCAATGTTCGAAAGTTGCAGCATGGTCACGCTCACGTTGGCCACGGGGATGGGCGAGTGCAGCTTTTCCCCGGTCCGAATGCCGGCGATGAAATTCGCGAAATGTAAATCGGTCATCGCGTCGCGGCTCACCAGATCATGGCTCGACGGGCGGTCATTCGCCACAAACGCGTCCGTCTTCTTGCCGGCAAGGTCATAAACCTCATAGCCCGCGCGGTCCAGCAGCACCGTTCCCTTAGTCCCGTGAATGGTCATTCCCCGGTCGCGTCCGTAATACTGCATGCCGTTGCAGCACTTGCCTTCCCATGTAATCAGCTTGTCCGGATATTCGAAGCTGGTCACCATGGTGTCGTAAAACTGCCAGTCGTCCTTGAAGTGATACCGCCCTGCCGATGCCGTCACCCGCTCGGGATACTCCTCATCCAGCGCCCACCGGCAGACGTCCACCTCGTGCGTGCCATTGTTCAGGCTTTCACCCGTTCCATACCGCCGCAGCCAGTGCCAGTTGTAGGGATGAATGTTGTCCTTGTACTCGCTGCGCGGCGCCGGCCCCTGCCATAAATCCCAGTTCAGCGAGTCCGGCACCGGCGCAACTTTGCCCGTTCCCATCGAGAGGCGGGTCGCGCTGTACCACGCCTTCGCAAAATAAGCCCGCCCAATCAGCCCGTCGTGGATCTGTCCCACGATCTTGATGCTGTGCGGCGACGACCGCTGCTGGTCGCCCACCTGCACCAGCTTCCCATGCTTCGCCTGCGCCTCCACCAGCAGCTCGCCTTCACGCGGATTATGGCTGGACGGCTTCTCCACGTACACATGCTTGCCCGCCTTCAGCGCCAGCACCGCCATCGGTGTATGCCAGTGGTCGGGCGTCGCAATCGTAATCGCGTCCACCTCGTTGGACTCCAGCGCCTTGCGGAAATCGCCCTCCGCCGTGGGCGCATAGCCCAGCAGGCTGGTCGCCTCCGCCGTAAACTTCTCCAGCACCTTCGCGTCGACATCGCACGCATACGCCACATGCGCATTGGCGGCGTTTGTATGCAGCGCCGAGAGGTGTGCCCGCCCGCGCCCATTCAATCCCGCAATGGCGAAGTTCACCCTCTCATTCGCACCCAGAATCTGCGCGTAGCTCTTTGCGGTTGAGGCAATGGCCGCTCCCGCTGCGCTTCCCGCTAATCCATCCAGAAACTCCCTGCGTGTGATCATCCTCGTGCCTCTTTCTTCTTCCTGCCAAACGCAATCCCAAACCCCTCAACCGCGCAGACTCGCCGGCCTCGGGGTAATTGCGGAGAGCCTTGCAAACACCGAATCCGGCAGCTTCAGTCCCGCCGCCGCAATATTCTCTTGCACGTGTGCGGCGGACGATGTCCCCGGAATCGGCAATACTACCGGAGACCTGCGCAGCAGCCACGCCAGCGCCACCTGCAGCGGAGTCGCTCCCAACTCCAGCGCCGCAGCTTCCAGCGCGGCGTTGGCCTCGCGATTCTGACCCAGCGGCGCCCACGGCATAAAGGCGATCTGATTCTTCTCGCAGTAGTCCAGCAAAAAGTCCCACTCGCGGTCGGCAAAGCTGTACCGGTTCTGCACCGAGACGATCGGCACAATCTTTCGCGCCCGCTCCACATACTCCAATGCGACGTTGGACAACCCCACATGCCGAATCTTCCCTTGTTCGCGCAGCCGCGCCAGCGTCTCCATCGACGCATCGAACGAGACCGCCGGATCGGGTACATGCAGCTGATACACATCGATCCGTTCCAGCTGCAGCCGCTGCAAACTTCCCTCCACCGCTGCCTGCAAGTGTTTCGGCGAGGCATTATGCGTCCATTGCCCTGGGCCGACGCGCTCCCATCCGCCCTTGGTCGCGATCACCAGGCCCCGCGGATACGGCGCCAGCGCCTCCGCAATCAGTTCCTCTGACACGTACGGCCCGTAGGAATCTGCCGTATCGATCAGGTTCACTCCCAACTCGACCGCGCGCCGCAGCGTCTGCAGTGCCGCGCCGCGGTCTTCCGGCGGTCCCCATATTCCTTTGCCGGTAATCCTCATCGCGCCGTACCCCATACGGTTGACGGTGAGGTCGCCGAGTTGAATGGTTCCAGCCGCCGCGGCCGGGATCGATCCCAAAACGTCGCTCATGACCCAAATTCTCCCCCGACAGCATCGCAGATCGACTCCAACTCCCGCAATCCCGGCGACGCCGGCTCAAACGAATCCCACCTCAAGCAAATGGCGTACGCCGCTTCGGCTTCGCTGGAACCAGCAGCGTCAACGACTGCGGCACAACCTCGATCCTCACCGGCAATGTCCCCAGCAGCTCCCCATCCGCCTCAACATACGAGCGCACCTTCGAGCCCTCCAAATCACGGCATTCCACTGCCGCGCAATCCACCAGCTCAATCGTGCGCGAGTACCTGTGCCGCCGGAACCACACCGCCACCATAAATCTCAGATAGTGCAGACGGCTCCGCGTCTTGAAGGCAATCACGTGCAGATTGTCGTTGCCCAGCGCCGCTCCCGGAGCCAGGTTCTGCACCAGTCCGCCGAAGTTGCTGATGCGCACGGCCAGTATCTGCGAGGCTTTCTCCGATCGTGGCGCGTCCGTTCCTGCCTGAAAGAAAAATGCTCGAAACAGCGGAAACGTATGCGTCATCCCCAGCTTCACGGCCTCCAGCAGGTACAGCAGGTAGCCCAGCTTCTGCTTCAGCCGGCTGTCCAGCCGCGAGAAGAACACGCCGTCCACGCCAACCCCCGCCGCCACCACAAAGTAGCGCGAGCGCGGCTTGTCCGCATTGTCGCGATACGAGACCTGCCCAACGGAGACCCGTACCTCGATCGCATTCAGCAGCATCTTCGCTGCCTTAACCGGCGATCTCGGCAGACCCAGATCTGTGGCCAGGGCATTCGCCGTTCCCATCGGGATCACGCCCAGCGCTGCCGATCCGCCCACCATGCTTTGCATCACTTCATGCGCCGTGCCATCGCCGCCGCAGGCAAGCACGGTATCGTATCCGTCGTGCACGGCATCCTTGGCCTGGATTCCCGCACTCTCCGGCGACTCCGTCGGAATCACTTTCACTTCAATCCCGGCGCTGCGAAACACGGCCAGTACATCGGCGATCAAGCCAATCCTCCGCGCCTGCCGCTGGCCAGATGCCGGGTTGTAAATCAGCGCAACGCGACGCATCGCAGGGCATCCCCTGAACGCCGCCGAATCAATGCCGGCGGACGGTCCACTCGGTATTCTTACATGCGATTCGTTTCCAATCACTTGAGATTTTGTTCTCGGCTCCCGCCCGACTAAAGTTTGACACCGGCCCATGCAACTCGGCGCCGTGACGCGGATTACGAACGCCCTCCCCGGTCCGGTGCTAATAGTAGATCGAGGGCTCCGCAACGCCGAGGCAACTGCAATGATCTTCGAGAACCGCGAAGACGCCGGACGGAGGCTGGCAAACCAGTTGCAGGAGTTTGCCAATTCGAACGACGTCCTCGTCCTCGGAATACCCCGCGGAGGCGTCACCGTCGCCTTTGAAATCGCAAAATCCCTGCGAGCGCCGCTCGACGTCTTTCTCTCCCACAAACTGGGCGTTCCCGGGCAGGAGGAACTCGCCTTTGGCGCAATCGCCTCCGGCCACCCGCCGTTTCTGGAGCAGCACATCATTCGCTCAGAAGCCGTAACTCCCCGGCAGGTTGAGCGCGTCGTCGCTGAAGTCAGCCGCATGCTGGACCGGCGCGCTGTCCTTTACCGCGGCGATCGCCCGCCCATCCAGGTCGCGGGTCGAACCGTCATTCTCGTGGATGACGGAATCGCCACCGGCGCCAGCATGCATGCCGCCGTCAGCGCGCTCCGCCAGATGAACCCGGCGTCTCTGATCGTCGCCGCCCCCATAGCGCCCGAGTCCACCTGCGCCTGGCTGCGAACATCGGTCGATCGGCTGGTCTGTCTGCACACGCCCCGCGATTTTTTCTCGGTCGGCCAGTTCTACCGTAGCTTCGCGCAGGTCACCGACGAAGAAGTCATCGATCGGCTCCGCCGCGCCCCATAGCCTCCGCGCCGTTCGCGGACACGCTCGCGACCCTGGAACGGCCGTACCCACCCGCAGTCGGGTGGTAACATCTTGGCGCGGGAGTTACACCGTGCCCCTACGCCGGCAATCGTTGCTGCTTCTCACCTGCGCAGCCCTGCTGCTTTCGCTCGCGTGCGCCCGGCAGGGCACTCCCGACCCAACCAACGCACCTGTCCCCGTCAAACTCGGCGCGAGCGAAATGCAAGGAGAACGTCCCATGTCCTTTGCCTTGAAATCAACCTCATTCCCCAACGGTGGCGTCATTCCCACCAAGTACACCTGCGATGGCGCGGATCTCTCACCCGAACTGACCTGGGATGGCGCTCCCTCGCGCACGCACTCGCTCACGCTGATCGCGGACGATCCCGACGCGCCCGGTGGCACCTGGACCCATTGGCTCCTCTGGAACATCCCCGCCAGGGCAACGCTGCTGCCCGAAGACACGCCCAAGGCTCCACTCCTCGACAGCGGCGCGCGCCAGGGTGCGAACGACTTCAAGCGCATCGGGTATGGCGGCCCGTGTCCGCCTCCGGGCAAGCCGCATCGCTACTTCTTCAAGCTCTACGCGCTCGACGCCCGGCTCGAACTCAAGCCAGGCGCCACCAGAAGCGAACTCGAACTCGCCATCCAGCCGCACATCCTCTCCCAGGCTCAGTGGATGGGCACCTACGGACGATGACCTGCTCCTCGCAAGGCATATCACTCTGCGGCGACGCGCCCGTGGGATTATTCTGTTGCTAGTCTCGCGTCTTTTTCAAACCTCGTCCGCATCAATCGAACAGTATCGTCTCGCCAAGAAAGTCCGCCCGTGCCAACAGCCACCACCCAGCGCCGCCTCAGCCAGATCTCGCCGCTCATCCTCCAGTCCGAGATCCGCTCCATGTCGGTCGAGTGCGATCGCATCGGCGGAGTCAATCTCGCCCAGGGCGTCTGCGATACCGAACTTCCGCCGCTCGCCGCCCGGGGCGCGGTCGGCGCGATCGACCGTGGCCTCAACACCTACACCCGCCTCGATGGCATCGCCCCGTTGCGCGAAGCCATCGCCGCCAAGCTCTGCGCCTTCAACGGCATCCGCGCCGATCCCGAAGCCGAGATTCTCGTCACCTCGGGAGCCACCGGCGCTCTCTACACCGCCGCGCTGGCCCTGCTCGATCCCGGCGACGAGGTCATTCTCTTCGAGCCCTTCTACGGCTATCACTGGAACACCATGCTCTCGCTTCGCGCCGTGCCCGTGGCCGTTACGCTGGACGCTCCCAACTGGCATCTCGATCTCGATCGTCTGCGCGCCGCCATCACTCCGCGCACCCGCGCCATCCTCGTCAACACCCCGTCAAATCCCTGCGGCAAGGTCTTCTCGCTCGCAGAACTCGAAGCCATCGCCGCCCTCGCCATCGAACACGACCTCTTCGTCTTCACCGACGAGATCTACGAGTACTTCCTCTTCGACGGCCGTCGCCATATCAGTCTCGCGACCCTCCCCGGCATGTCCGAGCGCACCATCACCATCTCCGGCTTGTCCAAGACCTTCAGCATTACCGGCTGGCGTGTCGGCTACCTGACGGCCAGCAGCCGCTGGCTCCCCACCATCGGCTACTTCCACGACCTCGTCTACATCTGCGCGCCCGGCCCGTTCCAATATGGAGCAGCCGCCGGCCTCGTCGGCCTGCCCGCCGCGTTCTATAGCGACCTCGCGCGCGAGTACCAGCAGAAGCGCGACCAGCTCTGCGCCGCTCTGACCGATGCTGGCCTCACCCCGTCCGTCCCCGAGGGCGCCTACTACGTCCTCGCCGATGCCACCCGCATCGCCGGACGAACCGCCGCCGAAAAGGCCCGCACGCTGCTCGCCGCGACCGGGGTCGCCGCCGTGGCCGGCTCCGCCTTCTTCGCCTCGGGTGGCGGAGAAAACCTGCTCCGGTTCTGCTTCGGCAAGCAGCCGGAGGCACTCGACCGCGCCTGCGCGGCGCTGCGAAAACTCTAACCAATTTCGTTTGAACTATCGGAGGCACCAATGAAAAAGCTGGCAATCCAATTCCTACTGGCAATGTGCGCTATTCCGGTCCTGGCGCAGGGTGCGCCCCCGCAAGGTGGCGCCAACCAGCCCTACACCATGGAGTACTACTACAAGACGCAATGGGGCCATCAGCAGGAATTCCTCGACCTCTTTCTCAAGAACCACTATCCACTGCTGCAAAAAATTGCAGAGAGCGGCCGCATCATCGCACTCAAGATCGAGACCCCCGCGAACCACATGACCGAGGACGCTCGCTGGGATTATCGCGTCACCATCACCTACAAGAACTCGACTCTGGCGACGACTGCGAATCCCGACGAAGACGCCCTCATCCGTCAGCTTTACCCTGACCAGTTGACCTACAAGCGCGAAGAGCAGCGGCGCTTCGAAATTCTGCTCGCCCACTGGGACTTGCCTGTGACCGACATCACGCCCGCGAGAAAATAGCGCCCGGCCCAAACCACGCACGCCCCGGCGAGCGCCGCGGTCTGTCCCCTGCGAATTCAGAGATAGGTTGCGTACTTAAGAAAGCCTCCAACGTCTATGGGGATTGTGAGCGCATCCCCCGTTTTTGGGGTATGCTAGCCGCCTGGGTCATTTGTACGAATTTCATTCCGACGGACGGGCCATGCCAACGGACGAGGACGTGGATATGAGTGCGAGTCGACGGGATTTTCTGCAGAACTCTTTACTTGGCGGAGCATTTGCTCCGTTACTTGGATCGGCCTCAGGTCGCCGGTTCTTCGATAGCATGATGGCAGCTGCTGGCCAGGGGGGCGCCAGCGACGCGCAGGGCTCCCACGACTCCGAGAAGTTCTGGAGCAGCTTCGGCGCATCCATCGTTCCCACCCCCGCTGAGCCAGGTAGCCGGACGCGCGGCCTGTTCTCCCATAAGAAACCTGATCCGACCGCCGGTGCGCTCGATCGCCAGATCGATTTCTTCCAGTACGATGTCACCAATAAGACGCTGCGGCTTCGCCACCAGTATCGAACCCAAAGAACTGATGGATTACAACGGCGATGTATCCGCCAGCCTGGCTGTCAATGGATTCCGCATGGCGGCGGAAGACCGCGCTCAGTTCCAGCAGTTGCAATCCGCCCAGCTCCGCATCGACGTCGTTCAAACCAAGTCGCTCATACAGGATCTCCTCGATCCCATGGCCTGGACCTCGCTGGCCTCCTTGTTCCCAGACAGTTCCGGCAACCTGCCCCCCATGCAGAACCTCAGCTTTGACCCCGGCGCTGCCTCGCAGAAGATGAAGCAGGTGGTTCTGCCCGGCGGTTCGGGGCAATGGGCGGTCAACCTCTCCATGGCCCACAAACAGTCCTCGTTCGTCAGTGTCCTGCAGACTATCACCAGTGCGGTCGGCAAGTTCGCCCCGATCGTCGGTCTGCCGCAAATCGGCGTGGAGGCGTTGCAGGGATTCAGCCAGATGTATGGCGCCTTCGAGCAGAGAACCACCTTCCTGCTCAACAGCTTCCCGCAACTGGGTTTTGCCACCCAGCAGGCTCGCGCGGCTGCGGCCACCCAGCAGGGTTTCAATCTCGTCCCCGGCGACTATATCCTGGTGCCTCACGCCTATACCGCAGCTCTGCAACCGCACCTGGACAGTCTCGAGCTGCGCCAGGGGTATCTGGTGCCGAAGGGTTCGCCGACCAATACATCCATCATCGATCTGGCGCTTCCGCTCAAGCCCGACATTACCTATCTGTCGGCCACCATCGGTCTCAAGCCAATTGACCCAGCCAGTGCCGGCCCGACGCCGACGCCGACCCCATCCTGATCCGGAGGCGGGCCGGTTTCGTATCTCCTGGCAAGGCGAGGCATGTGTCTATGAAGCGCTGCGTTCCTGTCCTCACATTGGTGTTGTCCCTCCTCGGCACGGCGCCGGCCCAAACCAGGCGCGCGTTAATCATCGGCATCGATACGTATCAGCCCACCGGCACCACCGCCATGCACGAGGCAGGCTGTGTCTACGGTCGCTGCGAGCTGGGCAGCTTCCAGAACCTTGAGGGCGCGGTCAATGACGCCCAGTCCATTGCCGACGTCCTTACCGGCCCCAAGTTCGGCTTTCCCGCCGACAAGGTTGTCCTGCTCACCAATCCTGCTCCCCGCAAGAGCCGTCCTGGCCTGGTGATCCTGCCTGCCGATCAGACTACCCACGACGGCATTCTGGCCGCCATGAAGAAGTACCTCGTCGACGTGCCCCAAAGCGGCGACACGGTGGTCTTCTACGACGCCAGCCACGGTTCGTTGCGCGTTAACACCGCTGGAGAAAAGCTCACCGTCCGCGACGAAAACGGCAAGCTGGTCTATGTCGACAGCACCCTGGTCCCCTCCGACGCTTACAAGGGCGGCTACGACGTCCGCGACCGCGAGATGACCCGAATCTTCAACGCCGCGCTCGACAAGGGCGTCCATCTCACCGTCATCTTCGACAGTTGCCACAGCGGCGGCTCGACTCGCGGCATGGTGGTGGGCCGGCAGCGCTCTCTGCCCTACGATCCCCGACCCGTCACCGATCCGCCGGACACGCTCCCCAACGGGCAGCGGGTTCCTCCGCCCACCGAGCGCCCCGACAACCCCGCGCTGGTCTTCTCCGCCGTGCAGCAGGACCAGGAGGCCAACGAGGCCGATCCCTCCGCCGATATGCCCGAGTCCCACGGAGCCTTCACCGCAGCCCTCATTCAGACCCTCCAGGTCCTGCCCGCCGACGCCCCGTCCTCGCTCGTCTTTCAACGCGTCAAGGCCATCCTCGAAGGCAGCGGCTTTCCCGAGCAGGAGCCGGACCTGGACGCGAACGCCGCACGCCGCGCGCAACCGCTCTTCGGCGGCGCAGCCAATACAGCCAATGCGGACAAGGTACGCACCGCGGCCCTGAAAATCGACGACGACGGCAGCGTCTGGCTCGACATCGGCACCGTCTCCGGAATCGGTCCGGGCAGCGAGTTTACCTCCATCACCTCCGCTGCCGGCGCTCCTCCAGTCAAACTCCGCATCGATAAGGCACTCGGCATCGCGCGCTCCAGCGCCACTATCCTCAGTCCTGCTGGGGCCAAGGTCCAGATCGGCGACGTCTTCGAGCTCACCCGCCTCATCCCCGGCCAGCTCAATCCACTGCGGTTTTTCATCGGCTCTGCCAACCTCTCCATCGCCGACATCGCCGCCGCCGCATCGCAGATCAAGGCCTCCGGCGTCGAAACCATCTCCGATCCCGCCGAGGAAGCCTACACCGACGTGCTCAGTTGGAACGGCACCGCATGGACCGTGCGCCACACCGATTCCACCCCAACCAGCCACTCCTTCTTCAGTTTTGAGCGGCACAAGAACGGTCCGGTCAACCTCGGCCCGCAGTTCTCCGCCGACGCCCTCAAGGCGCACCTCACGCCCAAGGCCAAACTGTGGGCCGATTTTCCCGCCTCGGCCGAACTTGCCGGCAACCTGAAGCTTGGCGACGCCAACAGCGAGGCCCAGCCCGCATCCACTCTCGCCGACGCCAGCTACGTTCTCGCCGGCTCCCTGGTCAAAGGGGAGCCCGAGCTACACCTGGTTCCACAAGAACGAGTTCGCCGTCGTCCCGCATCCGTCCGCCGTCCCCGACCACAGCCCCGGCTGTTCCACCTCGTCGCCCTATCCGGTTCGCAGCGATTGGGTCCCGGTCGCCGACGCTGCCGCTGCCTCCACCGCGGCCGCAACCCTCGAAACCTACTCGACTCGCCTGGCCAAGGTTCACGGCTGGCTGCAACTGGCGGACAATCCCGTCGCCGGAGCGTCCGAGTCGAGCTTCTACAAGCTCGTGTTCGTCCCCATGACCACCACCAATCCGCTCGACCCCAACAGTCCCGTGCGCGAGAACGATCGCATGCGGCTCGCGCTGCAGGCGAACGGCGTGGTCAAGGACCCGCGCTGGGTCTACATCCTGGACATCGATTGCCACGGCAAGGGAAGCTTGGTCTATCCCGCAGAACTACTCCGAGAACCAATATCCCGGCGAGGGCGACGCTGACAACCAGGTGATCCTTCGCCACGCCCCCATCTTGAAAGTGGGGCCGCCCTTCGGAGTGGACACCATGATTCTGCTGAGCACAGCGCAGCCGCTGCCCGACCCGTCGGTGCTCAACTTTGAAGGCGTGGCACGCGGAGCAACCCGCGGTGCCAAGACGCCGCTGGAGCAGCTGCTCTCCAGCGCCAGCAGCGGATCGCGCGGAATCGGCGCCGAAGTGGAGGTCCCGACCAACTGGGGAATTGAGGTCCAGCCTCTGCGCAGCGTGCCCCAGACCGCCTCCCAGTGATCATCTCGCCAACGCTTGCAGCTCAGCCGAAGACGGCTACGCTCTATTCCCAATGATGGTGTGCGTCGCCGCCCTGGCCAACGTCGATGACCAGCGTGCTCACCTTGCAGGAGTGGATCGTCGAGAGCTGGTAGATCGGTTCCTTCTCCAGCCGGTAGGGCGTGTCGTTCAGCGCGAATTGCAGCAGCAGCGGCCCTTCGGCAGCCTTGAACGTGCTCACCCCATCCTGCATCGTCAAGGTCTGGTCAAGGCCATTGGCTAGCAGCGTGTACGAGTGGGACACGCTGTGCCGGTAGTTGTAAGTCACCCGCGTGTGCATGTCGCAGGGAGCGGCGGATGACCCGCCAGCGCACCTCCTCCGGCTTGCCGGAGACCTTCTTGACGAAGCCGCCAAGATGCGCCGGCAGCGTGTCGCGAATCTGGTCCGCCAGGTGCGCCGTGGTCTTCCCGATCGGCTGCTTTTCAAAGTCGGTTGAAGTCGACAGGATCGACACGCCGTATGAGTCGCCCGGCCGTTCACCGCCGAGGTCACCATCGCCTGTCCCTTTTGCAGCCACGCGTTCTTCTCCTTGATCGTTTCGGAGACGGTCCACGTGCTCTTGGTGTCGCCCGTGTGGGCATCCAGCAGGGTGAGCTCGATGATGATGGTATAGCTCCGCCGCCCTTCTCGGTGACCGTAGGCTTCAGGGTCGACACCAGCAGCAGATCGAGATCGGGACGGTCCTGCACATACTCCGTCAGCCAACTGGTATCCAGCGGTGTGTAGACGCCGCCCGGGATTCAGCAGGGAAGGCGCAAACTGTTTGCTGTCCACCAGGTCCTGGTAGATGAAGAGCGTCAGATGCTGCACCACAGCCTCGCCGTAATCCTCCCCGCCGGCATCGTAGGCAGGAGCGATGCCGATTGCGATACGTTGTCCCGGCGCTGCTAAGCAGAGTGCAAGAAAAGCCAGCCCAACTGCAAGTTCCCGGAGTCTCATTGCCCGCCTGTCTTCTTCGCGCTGGAGCGACTCTTCGCCGGCGTCGGCGTGGACTGCGTCGCACTGGCCGGTTGCGCTTCCACCCCCGCAGGCGTCTGAGTCAGCACCGACGAGATGACCTGCGGCCCGGTCAGAGGTCCGCCGCTGCCCGACGAATTGATCCGGATGGCCTCCACGTTCTTGGTCGAAACTACCGCGGCCGGAGCAGCGTACCAGTTGGTATCGCCCACCAGGGTCAGATAGTCGTACAGAATCGCCATGTTGTTCGGCAGTGAGCCCATGTGCTCCCGCTGGTACAGCGCAACATAAGCTTCGATCTCGTTCTTGATCTCACCCTTGTCGCCGTTTTCGCCGATCAGATGCAGCGCATGTTCCAGATGCGGATCCGGGTAAGCCCCCCGCGCCCCGTCATACTGGATCGCCTTCATGAAGTGGTCTTCGGCCTGCTGCCGGTCTTCGGCGGTGCGCGCGGTCAGCGAGATCACCTTGCCCAGGTAAAGTTGCGCGCGCGGATCGTTCGATCGCAGGTTCACCGCGTCTTCCAGGTTGTCCCGGGCCATTGCAAACAGGTCGTAGTCGATTGCGATAATCCCGTTGTCCCGCTTCAGCGCGGACATGATCAGCGAGAACTCCCCGCTCGATCCCGTCAGGCCTGAGGCCTTCAGCTTGGCCTCCCATTGCGGCTTGAATTCACCGGAGAGCACGGTCTGGATGTGGGCCGTGCGCGCTTTCATGCGGCTGTCCTTCGCCATAAATCCAAGGCCGATCCGAGGATCTCGGGACGCCTCCGTCTGCAGTCGGGCATACAGCCGTGGCGCCTCGCGCACGTCGTAGCCCTGGGCCAGCATGTAGTGCAGCGATTCTTCGTCCGCTTCGTTCTCGTAAATATCCGACCATTCCGTCACCGTATTGTGGTCGCGGAAGATCAGGTTACTGCCCACGATCCCCGCAGCCAGTCCTGCGATGCCGCCTCCGATAGCGCCGCTCAGTCCGCCATAGACACCGCCCAGTCCTGCGGTCGCGAAGGTCACGGCTGCGCCCACAATGGCGCGCTTCTCCTTCGTCTCTTTTTCCTTTTCCTCGTTCAGCGCCGGCTCCAGCACGCTCATGCGCACCATCTGGTACGCGTGGTTCTTCTCCACATGCGCTATCTCGTGGCCCAGCACGTAGGCCAGTTGCGCCTCGTTGTCCAGCATCGAGACCATGCCGGTGCTGACCAGGATCGTTCCCGTCGACAGCGCCTCCGCCTTCGGAATTGGGTCCAGCAGCAGCTTGAAGCTATAGATGTTCGGAGAGTCCTTGGGTACCATTCGCTGCCCGATGGCGTTGAGATAGCGCTGCAACATCGGGTTGTTGTAGAGTTGCCCGTAGTGATCCCGGAAGGTTGCAAACTCGGGACCGGACATATCCGAGAAGTGAGCCGAAGAGTTGATGTTGTACGCGTAGTCGATGTCGGCACGGCGCTTGTCATCCCACGCAGCCTGGATCGCGTCCTTGATCTCGGGCCGCTGTTCGATCTCCGCCATCTTCTTCTTGTCGGCGTCTGAGAACTCGGGGGCCTTTTCCGGGTTGGAGGTTGGCTTTTGGGCAGCCGCGGCAGCGTTGGGTTTCTGTTGGGAGATGGCAACAGCGCTCGAGAGCGCCAAAATGCAGCACGCAAGTGAAAGCTTGGAAGAGGTCCGCATTACAGACTCCCTTGAAACTAAATTGGATTGTGCAGGCCCGTGGGGAGGGCAATAGAATAAATTCTTCCGCAGGCGGTGTCAAAGTAATAGCGACCGCCAGACCGGGTTTTTTTGAAGTCGGGGTGCCAAATGACAGTTGTTCGCGGTGTGCTGGTGACCATGGCTGGGGCGGCACTGTTGTCGCTGGGAGGGGGCGCTAGCCAGCCTGCCCGGACCAGCGATCCGTGGCTCGAATTGCCCCAGGCCAGCGAGCGCGTCGAGGTCGACAGCTCCGTCGTCCTCGACCGGCCGCCTGGCTCCATCCAGCAGTTGGTGCTGCGCATCCCCGCCGGCGGCCCGAGGATCAACTACGGCTCCATCCACACCAAGGTGAATACCGAATCCACCGACGTCGCCATGAAGAGCACCAACGGCCTCGACGGCTTTGTCCTCAACGTCGACCTGACCGGCGCCGGTGGCTTTCCCATGCTGCCCGGGCGCAACTCCGTCGAACTGGAATACCAGGATGAGTTCGGCCGCCAGAAGTATTACAACTTCCTGCTCGACTTCGCGGGTCCCGCCGGCACGCCCAGCGGCCGTGGCTTCGAGACCATCCCGCCCGCCAAAACCGTCGAGAAGCGCGCCGGCCGCCTCTTCGCCGTCGTCATCGGGGTGTCCCATTACGCCAAGGGCGGCGACCAGCAGATCAACGACCTCCAGTTCGCCGACCGCGACGCCAAGTCCGTCCTCGACTTCCTCAAGTCTCCGGCTGGCGGCGGCGTCACCGACGAGGACTCGCTGCTTCTCCTCAATGGCGACGCCACCACCGAGTCCGTCCGCCACGCCCTGTTCACCTTCCTCACCAAGCCCCAGGAGCAGGACACCGTCATCATTTACATCGCCGGGCACGGCGCGCCCGACCCGCTCGACCCCCGCAATATCTATTTCCTGACCGCCGACGCCAAGCCCGACGACATGGGCGGCACCGCCTTCCCCATGTGGCAGCTTCAGGACGTCTTCGAGCGCGTCCTCAAAGCCAGGCGTGTCATCACCTTTGCCGACACCTGCCACAGCTACGGCTTCAGCGGAGCCCGCGCCGGCGCCGGCCAGCGCCACGCCAACAACCTCGTCAACCAATACCTGCAGCGCTACGCCTCCAAAGGCCAGCGTGCCGTCATCACCGCCAGCGATATCAGCGAATCCTCCTTCGAAGACGCCAAGTGGGGCGACGGCCACGGCGTCTTTACCTACTTCCTCCTTCAGGGCCTTCAGGGCAAGGCCGACGCCAATCACGACGGTGTAGTCACCGCCGGCGAGCTCTTCAACTACCTCAAGCAGTCCGTCCCCCAGGCCACCGGCGGCAAGCAAAACCCCCGCGCCATGGTGGGCCTTGCCAATGGCTTGACGGTGAGCACGGTCGCCCGCACCCGCGCCCAACTCGAACTTCCTCCCCCTCCATCGACCCGCCAGCGATGAATCTCGGCAGTCCTATTGCCTGGGTGGGGCTTTCCCTGTGGGTGGCGCTGCATCTCCCGAAGCTGGCGCCGCCGGTGCTGTCGCCCCGCTCCCCCCATCCGGCTTGTCCTCATCCGGCTCCGGCAGCAGCGCGCTCTCCGGATACGCCGCCTTGGTCGAAATCGTCTTCAGTACCGGCAAATCCGCCTGCACCCGAGCCAGCAGCTTACGGTTGTTTTCCACGTACTTCACCTTGCTCATATCGGCAAAGTACGCCAGCAGATCGCGCTTAATGCCGAACGGAATCGCCTGCGTCGGATCGCTCGTCATCTGGTGCAGCAGGTCCGCGTACGCGTAATCCTCCAGCCGGTACGTCCCCGGACGAACCGCGTCGCCCGTATCCAGATCCTTGTTGGGCAGCCCGCCGGCCTGCGTCGCCCGCGCCAGAGCCGTACGCAGCGCGCTGGCGGTGTCCATCAGTGCCTTCACATAGTCCTGCTCCGCCGCCGGACTCGGCACGCAGATCGCCAGGTCGTCCAGCGGCCCAATCTTGGGCACGATCAGGATGAAACCGGCCAGCAGGTGAGTGCCAATTCCGGCATGCTTGCGGTATTTCGCCCAGTTGTCGTCCGCAGCCAGCGCCGCAATCTGCTGGTTGATGTCGTCCAGCTCCGGGCCGGCAACGTCCGCCGGCATGCCCTTGCGGTGCAGCAGCGCCTCGGCGTAGGCAACCCGTGGCAGCAGCGTGCGCACCGCGTAGCGGTATCCCGCCAGCGTCGGGCGATGCTGGCCCAGCACCTTGGCTAGGTCCAGCCCGTAGGTGTCATAGAACGCGCGCGACAGCAGCGGCACAGGAACCGCAAAGCCGATGTGGTTCAGGTATCCCAGCGGAGCCAGCCGGTGCTTGGTGATGTCATTGATGTCGAAGGCGAACTCGGTTCGGACATGCTGCCGCTCCCCCTCGGCGTAATTCACGTTGGGTCCATACTTGGCCGCGAGCTTGGGGAAATTTCCGGCCACCGCAAGGTTGACCGCCTCGGGATGGCCAATCGTGTCGCCATAATAGTGGGCCATCGCCCCAATGGCGAAGGCCACGTCGTTGGGTCCCTTCGCATCGCGAAACAGCGCGCGGATGAAGTCGCCCGTGCGCACGTAGTGCAGCAGGTCGGAGAACAGCGGCTTGCCAAACGGATAGTACCCCAGGTCCTGGATCACGCATCCGCCATAGGCATAGGCCCGCGCGTTCCTTAGCTCGGCCGGCGTCAGATTGGGATACCGATTCAGCAGCAGCGGACGGATCGAGTCCGCCCACGTCAGGTCGATCAGCTCTTCATGCGTCAGCACGGAAAAGCCTCCCGCCGGCCGCGCGCAGGCCAGCAGCAGAACCAGCACGAAGGTCAACCACAAACGAGACTCACCGGGCGCTGCCACTCGACCTCTCAGTCGTTTCGCCGTTCCGCCGGATTGTAGCGCGCAGATTCTGGATTGCAACGGCGCGGCCCTTTCTGTCTTCAGACCTCGACCTCCGGCAGCCTGGTCGCCGACACCCTTCAGGCATCACCCGATCGCCTTTCGCAACCTCTCCGGACCAGGGGAAATCGCCTCTTGCCTCAACGGGAGCTTGAACTTTCAGGATCGGCGATGACGTTTGGATCTCGAGCCCCCGCACTCAGGAACGGAAATAGCCATGATAGCTTGATCGAATTCCTTGATCGGCCGTGCCGGAGGAACGCTCCCTATAGCTAGGTTGGATGCGCAAAAAGCGGATCCTGCGAATTGCCATTTTGCCGGGGCCTGGGCGGCCGCACCCCGGTTGGTGGTGTCGCGCGCGTCCTCGGTCGGAATCAGCCAGATCGCGGTTGCTCAGAAGTCGCCGTGCTTCGCTAGTCTGGGCGGCGACGGAGCCATTGAATTGTTTAGCCTCGCGGAGGACGCCTGCCGCGGCTGTTACAACGGCAGCACCGGCGTGCCGACCATCGCCGAGGTCAATATTGGCAGACCAACTGCGATCTCACCGAATGAACCATCCCGGGATCTCTCGAACGCCGTGAGCCCATCAAGACCAGACTGGCTCGGTGCTCTTCTTGGCGGAGACGAAACATAACGATTGCGGAAGCCTCTTCGCGATCTAGATGGCGGAGAGAGCAATCGGTCAGCCTCCGGAGGAAGCAATGCCCGCCCCGGATCGGGTGCCGTAAACGGCAGGGCTTTCAGTAACCTGCCGCAACGCAACGGTGTTTCCCAACGGAAAGGAACACGTCACAACGCTCCTGGCGTCCGATTGATCCGCGGCAATCGCTGGAATTGTGCGAACATTAAGGCGGAACATACGGTATTCAGCGAACCAAACAGATACCATTACGCATCTGAATCTCACTTGAGGGACGTCGAGAATCGCCATCAATGGGTTTGAGAACAAGTAGGTGGCGCACGTCAGGCGCAGGCCGTGGCCAGGCAACCGCTCAACCCAGTGAGCTGGCACGTTGTAGCATCTGCAAAGAAATGGAGCGTTCGCAGTGGCTATCTCCCAGTTGGACCTGCCCGTAGCGGTCGCACCCCCGCGAGGCGTTATCGCTGGCCGTCCCGCGCTCAGGAAGAAAGTCGCCAATACCTTCCTGATCGGCATCCCCTTCGCCGGTTCCGTAGGCTGCCTCTTCTGGTTTCGTACCCATCCCATCCACGCCGTCGAGGTCGTCACCTTCATCCTCGGCTACTTCGTCATTGGCATGGGCACCGGGGTCGGCTTTCACCGCTACTTCTCCCACAAGAGCTTCCTCACCCCTGCCTGGGTCGCCTATCTCCTCGGTGCCGCCGGCTCCATGTCGTTCCAAAGCTCGCTGCTCACCTGGATTACCGACCACCGCCGCCACCACGCCCAATCGGACCAATGCGGCGACGCGCACAGTCCTCTCGTCGACGGCCACTGCGACCACCCCGACTCGCTCCGCGGCCTGTTCCACGCCCACATTGGCTGGATGTTCGACTCCACCGTCACCGACATCAACATTTACGGTCGCGACCTCGCCCGCGACCCCATCATCCAGTTCTTCGACCGTACCCATTTCC
>CAWBFL010000159.1:0-19407 GCA_963787905.1 uncultured Acidobacteriaceae bacterium
GGGGCCGCGGTGGTCGTTTCATCCCAAGGGATTTGTGCCCTACGTGAAGTTCCTGGTGGGCGGCGCGCGCTTTCAGTACCCGTATGGGTTCGGATACGGGGACTACTTTGTGATGGCGCCGGGCGCGGGCGTGGATGTGCGGGTGGGGCAGCGGATACGGGTGCGGCTGGTGGATTTCGAATACCAGGCGTGGCCGACGTTCACGTACGGATCGATCCATCCGTACGGGATCAGCGCGGGGATCAGCTTCGAGGTGCTGGGGTCGGAGCGGACGCGGATGTCGCGGTAAGCCACTTCGTGGCGGGTATACCGCTTCGCGTGGTGCTGTCACTTCGTGACGGGTATACCGCTTCGCGTGGTGCTGTCACTTCGTGACGCGTATACCGCTTCGCGTGGTGCTCCCGATGGTCGCAAAACGGGGTACGGAACTAGTCGATGTTGAGGGGTTGGTGGAGGTAGGGGAGGGCGTTGGGGCCGGTGTAATCGTGCACGATGTGGCCGGCGCCGGTGAGGCGGTATTTGTAGGTGACGATGCCGTCGAGGCCGACGGGGCCGCGGGCGTGGAGCTTGCTGGTGCTGATGCCGACCTCGGCGCCGAAGCCGTAGCGGAAGCCATCGGAAAAACGGGTGGAGCAGTTGTGGAGGACGTTGGCGGAGTCGACTTCGGCGAGGAAGCGCGCGGCGGCGGCGGGGTCCTGGGTGAGGATGGCGTCGGTGTGATGGGAGCCGTACTGCTCGATATGGTCGAGGGCGTCGTCGAGGGAGTCGACGATACGGATGGCGAGGATGAGGTCGGAGTACTCGGTGTGCCATTCGGCGCTGGAGACGAGGTCGATGGGGGCATCGGGCAGCAGGGCGCGGGTGCGGGCGTCGCCGCGGATGCGGACGGATTTCTCTTCGAGCGCGCGGACGAGTGAGGGCAGCACGGCGGGCGCGATGGCGGCGTGGATGAGGACGGTTTCGACGGCGTTGCAGACGGCGGGGTACTGGGTTTTGCTGTCGACGACGATGGGGTTGATGAGGGCGGGGTCGGCGGACTGATCGATGAAGATGTGGCAGACGCCGTCGGCGTGGCCGAGCACGGGGATGAGGGTGTTGCGCTGGATGTGCTGGACCAGGGCGTTGGAGCCGCGAGGGATAACCAGATCGATGAGGTGATTGAGGTTGAGCAGGGTCTGGACGGCTTCGCGGCCATAGACGCCAGAGACAGCGCCGGTAGGGACGCGAGTGGTGGCGAGCGCGGCGTGGATGGCATCGAGGATGGCGTACATGGTGTGCTCGACCTCGTGGCCGCCCTTGAGGATGACGGCGTTGCCGGACTTGATGGCGAGGGCGGCGATCTGGGTGATGGCGTCGGGGCGCGCCTCGAAGATGACGGCGAGCACGCCGAGGGGGACGGTGATTTTTTCGAGGGTGAGGCCTTCGGCGAGCAGGGTGCGGGCCAGGATGCGTCCGGAGGGGTCGGGGAGCCGGCGCACGGCGCGCACGCCTTCGATCATGGCGCGGAGTTTTTCGGGCGAGAGCAGGAGGCGCTGAAAGAGCGACTGCGAGAGTTCGCCGGCGAGGACCAGCGGCTCGGCGGCGGCGACGTCCGCGGCATTGGCAGCGAGGATGGCGGTCGAGTTGGCTTCGAGCGCGGCGGCGATGGCCTCGAGCGCTTCGTCGCGGGCGGCGGTGGGCAGCGCGGCGAGCACGCGGCTGGCGGCTTTGGCGCTGCGGGCGATTTCGCTGACGGGAGTCTCGACGGCGGTGCTCATGCGGACACCCGGGTGTGGGGATGGAAGACGGTGCCGATGGCTTCGCCGGTGACGACGCGCTCGACCACGCCGGGAATGCGGCCGTTGGCGATGACGGTGATCTTGCCGCTTTCGGCGACGATGCGGGCAGCTTCGATCTTGGTGGACATGCCGCCGCGGCCGCGGCCACGGGAGGTGCGCGCGTAGGCGGCGAGTTCGGGGGTGATGTCGTCGACCTCGGAGATGAACTCGGCGCCGTCGTCGTGGGGATGGCTGGTATAAAGGCCGTCGACGTCGGAGAGCAGGACGAGGAGGTCGGCGTCGATCTTGGTCATGACCAGAGCGGAGAGCTTGTCGTTGTCGCCGAAGACGCGCTGGCGGCCGGTGGTGCCGCTGGGACGATCGAGCTCGAGGGTGGAGACGGTGTCGTTCTCGTTGATGATGGGGACGACGCCGAGCTGGAGCAGAGTGTCGAGGGTGGCGCGCAGGTTGGAGTAGCGCTCGGGATTGAGGAAGTCATCTTCGGTGAGCAGGACCTGGGCGGTGGTGACGTTGAAGTGGCGGAAGGCGTCCTCGTAGATCGACATGAGACGGCCCTGGCCGACGGCGGCGCAGGCCTGCTTGAGGGCGAGCTCGGAGGGGGACTTTTCCAGGCGCAGGGATTTGGCGCCGAGGCCGATGGCCCCTGAGCTGACGAAGAGCACCTGGCGGCCGCTGCGCAGGACGTTGACGGCGGATTCGACGATGCCGTAGAGCAGGCCGACGGCGGGGGCTCCGTCGTCGCGCATGATGACGTTGGTGCCCATCTTGATGACGATGCGGCGGGCGGCAGCGACGCGGCTGCGAACCGTGCCTTCCATGACTTGCGCGGATGCGTTCATAACCTATTAAGGGTATCAGGAATGACAAAGTTGGAGGCGCGGCCTTATGCTTCGTGGCATGAAGGCCTATGCAGTGGTGGTGGCGCTTTCGATGGTGGTAGCTATGCCCGCGGTGGGGTTGGCGCAAGCGGCGGGGAGCGAGCCGGCGCCTCTGAGTGCGCTGCGCGGACCGGCTGATGCGAAGCAGATTGCGGAGTGGCGGCGGGAGATCAAGCAGGCGCTGTTCATCCCGGAGGCGATGCCGGCGATTGATGCGCGGAGTTATGGAAGCTTCACTCCCGTGGAGGGGGTGGTGGCGGAGCGGGTGACGTATGCGACGACGTATGGTATGCGTGTGCCCGCGATCGTGTACCGGCCAGCGAAGGCAAGCGGACGTATGCCGGGACTGGTGGTGGTGAACGGGCACAGCGGCGACAAGACATCGTGGTACGCGTACTACGCGGGCATTCTGTATGCGCGGGCGGGCGCGGTGGTGGTGACCTACGATCCGGTGGGCGAGGATGAGCGGAACAGCGGGCACGCCTCCGAGACGAAAGCGCACGACACGTTTGTGCCGGGCGCGGAGATGCCGGAGCGGATGGGCGGGCAGATGATCGGGGACGTGATGCAGGCGGTGGGATACCTGGCGCAGCGGAGGGATGTGGATGCGCGGCGGATTGGAGTGCTGGCGTACTCGATGGGGTCGTTCCACGCGGCGATTGCGGGGGCGATCGACCCACGGATCCACGCGCTGGTGCTGTCGGGCGGAGGCAATCTGGATGGGGCAGGCGGGTACTGGGAGTCGAGCCCGAAGGTGATGTGCCAGGCGGGGCCATACAAGGCGCTGAGCTTTCTGGGCGATCGCGGCGCGGTGCTGTATGCGCTGAACCAGCAGCGGGGCGGGACGTTTGTGATCAATGGAACGAAGGACCCGCTGGTGAATTCGAAGAATACGCTGGAGCCGTTTTTTGTGGACCTGCGCAACCGGACGGCGGCGATTACGGGTACGCGTGCGGGATTATTCGAGAACTACTGGATTGAGGGCGCGGGACACCGGCCGAACTTTGTGACCAGGCCGGCGGCGTTGTGGCTGGAGCAGCAACTGCATTTTCCGAATTGGACCGAGGCTTCAATTCAGGCGATGGGTGAGGTGCACATCAGCGAGTGGGCGGCGCAGACGGGCGCGCACGTGGGCAGCGGGTTTGCGAATGAGCTGTCGGAGGGCGGGGTGAGGGCGCTGGATGCGGGCGTGCCGAATGTGGCGCGCGAGGAGTTGCAGGCGGTTCCGGCGGAGGAATGGGAGGCGCACAAGAGCGACTATGTGTGGGAGTCGTGGGTGGAGCGGGCGCGGGCAGCAGCGCAGGCGGATTCGGGAGCGGCGGGAAAGCCGGGCGCTTCGCAATAGGAGCGGCGACCGGCGGCGACTAAGGAGAGACGAGGACTTCGCTGCGGGGACTGCCGGCGACCATGCGCATGGTGGCGTTGGAGGCGTAGTTGACGCGGCTGAGGAATGCGGATGCCGCGGCGTCGAGGCGCGCGGCCTCGGCGTTGGTCTGGCTGCAAGCGTTGTGCGGGAGTGAAGGGATTGATCCGATTGCGCTGCAAAGGTCTTCGTCGTGGGAGAGCACGGTCTTCTGGCCAGACGCGTTGACAAAGTAGCGCGTAGTGAGGAGTGGCAGACCTTGGGCGACCGACCATTGGCTGAGATCCTGAAGAAAGGCCGGCGGGAGCTGGCGCATGCCAAGGGCGGGCCGATCGATCTGGCGGGAGAAGAGGGTGAGGGTGGGGGAGGGTTCGCCGTTGGAGGGATAGAAGAAGATTCCGCCGAGCGCGATGCCTTGCGTCATGTCGATCCAGAGGAAGGCACGGCCGCGGCCGCCGTGGCCGCGAATGCCGGTCAGCATGAGGTAGCGGCCGGCGCGGATTTCGACCGGCTGGGGTGAGGCGGAAAACATGGCTGAGACTACCTGGGGCAGCGGCATGTCCTGGCCGAGGTGGAAGGGAACGTAGGGGACGACCTGATCGAGCAGCTCGCGGAGCTGATGTTGCCGGATGACGTCGTTTGCGGTGAGGCCGGCATCGTCGTTGAGAAATGCGAGCTGACTGGCGGGGATGGGCTTCAGAAACAGGGCTTGGCGGAGATGGGGATTGGCTGCCTGTGGACGCGGCGCGCGGGCTTTCCGCTCGGGGATGGTGGCTGGCGCAGTGCCGGCGGCGCGGACGAATTGCGGCGAGCGATCGGAAGCGGCGGGATTCCGCGCGGTGGAGGGTGCGGGATGCGTGCGTGCGTCGAGCGAGGGATTGCCGGTGTGACTGTGGCGCGAGAGCAGAACAACTCCCAGCAGCAGGCCGAGGACGCCAACCAGGGCGCTGGCGATGGGCGGAGCCAGCAGAAGGACATTGGCATACCGGCGGATGGGCACAAAGCTCTCCTGAGATCTGCGACTAGGGTAGCGGGCGAGGCCGAAAGCGTCAATGCGGCGGTCGATTGAAATATTTTATATTCGAAATTGACTATTGTGTATAAGCAATGTATCTTTTGCTGCGAGGAATCATATGCTTTATAACCGCATTGCGGTCCTTCGGTCGGAACGGGCCTTAAGCCGGCAGGGTTTGGCGGCGGAGGTGGGCGTGAATCCGCAGACGATCGGGTTTCTGGAGCGGGGAGACTACACGCCCTCGCTGGAGCTGGCGTTCAAGATCAGCGAATACTTCGATCTGCCGGTGGAGGCGGTATTTTCGCCGCGCCCTTTTCGTCCCCTGAGCGAGCAGGTGTACCAGATGCACAAGCGGGGGGCGTGAGCATGGCGAACCACGACGACTGGACGAAGGTGCGGCGAGCCTCGCACTGGGGCAACACGCGGCGGTTCCGGCGGTTCGCGGTGGTGTTGTGGGTTGGGCTGCTGGCGCTGGATCCGTGGCTGGTGTCGCGGCTGGTGCGGAGCTACGCGGCGTTGTCGATGCTGCCGGAACTGCTGCTGCCCACGGCGACGCAACTGCTGATTACGTGGCTGGCATTTCGCGGGGCGCAGTTCGGGCTGGCGCAACCGACGATCGAAGACAGCGCGATGATGCAGCACGGCGAAGAGTTCGATGCGCTGACGAATCCGCAGCGGGAACAACTGGTGCAGAGGCGCTTCCTTGATTTTCTGCTTTGGCGGGTTCCTTTGGATGAGCGCGAAGCGGAGTTACGGCTGCAGGCCGAGGGCGCGGCGTACCGGTTGCTGCGGCCGGGATTGATGGTGGTGGTTGCGGGTTATTGGGCGGTCTGCCTGCTGGGGCCGTTTGAGGCGGTGCGGGGGCCGCTGGCGGTGACAGCGATTGTGGTGACGTGGATTGCCGTAGCGGTGCTGGTGCTGCCCACGATGATTCGCATGTGGACGCAGCCGAATGAGGCGGGGAGCCGCGAATTATTCGGGCAGTGAATGGAACGTGACTATACTGGCGGGTTCTAAGAATGCGGCTGAGCGCCGGTTGGGAGGGAGATTGTGAAAAACGTACGCGGCACGGTGGTTGTTTTGGCGTTGGTGTTTGGGCCGGCGGGGTTGCGGCAGGCGGTAGCGCAGCAGTCGCCGGCGGTGGTTGGCAGCACGGTGAGCGGGCACGTGGTATGTGCGGACACGAACACGCCGGCACGCTTCGCCAAGGTGCTGCTGAAGTCCACCGCAGGCGACCACGCGGGCGAGGACTTTATGAAGAGCATTGAAGCCAACATGGAGAAGGCGATGGCCAAGAGCGGCGGATCGTCGGCCCCGGTGAAGCCGCAGACCGAGGAGCAGAAGCGGGCGCTGGCGGTGGCGGCGAAGAGCATGAACCAGGTGACGGACATGCTGAACTCGTCGACGGTGGGGCTGGATGGCGGATACAGCTTTGCCGGGATCAAGCCGGGCACGTACTACGTGCATGCCATGTATCCGGGGTACATCGACCCGTTCAGCCAGTTTACCGATGAAGACTTTGCCAGCACGGACCCGGCAATGCGGGCGCGGATTGCGCAGATCCCGACGATCACGGTGAATGGCACCGACACGGCGCGGGCAGACCTGCGGCTGGAGCGCGGGGCGGCGGTGAGCGGGAGGATCGTGTTTGACGATGGCAGCCCGGCGTCGGGGTGGAGCCTCTCGGTGGTAAAGCCGAAGACGCCCGAGGATCCGGGCGAGGCGACGGCGGAAGCGATGAAACAGGCGCTGGCCATGAGCGGCGCGGCGCAGATCTTCAAGACTGACGATATGGGCCACTACCGGATCTCGGGACTGGCGGGCGGAGAGTACGTGCTGCGAGCCAGCATGGTGGCGACGGCGATTGGCATCAGCGCGGCCAATATGGGCGACGGCGGCAGCGGCATCAACCTGGTTGTCTACTCGGGCGACACGTTCAGCCGGGGCGACGCAAAGGCGGTGAAGCTGACGGCGGGGCAGGAGCAGCCGGGCGTGGACATTACGGTTCCGGCGCGCTCGCTGCACAATATCGTCGGGCACGTGTACGCCAAGGGCGATGGCCACACGCTGAATGTGGGCAGCGTGGGCCTGACCAGCAAGGACAATGCGGCGCTGCATCTGAAAGCCGCAATCCGCGACGACGGGAGCTTCCACTTCGAGTACCTTCCCGGCGGAGTGACCTACACACTGACGGTGGAAGATGCGGCGGACGGCCGGAGCAACGGCACGGGCGGCAAGTTTCTGGGGATCAGCATTCCCAACCCGGAGATTCTGCACAGGTATGGGACCGACACGACGGAGGTGATGCTGGGCGATGTGGACGTCGATACGGCGCGGCTGACGGTTGCGCAGACGGACTGGACACCTCCGGCGAAGAAGCCGGGAGATACGGATGTGAGCCCTGCCGACGTGCTGAATGGCCTGTTCGGGGGAAGTTCCGACGATAAGGCGAAGCCGTAAAGGAAGAGCGGAGGTTGCGCGGCCGCTCGGTGGGAGAGAACTGCGCTCACCGGCCACTGGAGATCGCGACGGATTTCGCTGCCGCACCCAGCATGCAGCGCCAAGGAGACGTACCGATGAAGCCTATTGTTCTGCTTCTGGCGATGTTCGGACAGTTCTACCCAACGCCGCCCAGCGACCCTGCGACCGCGCCCAACCCGGATTATCCGGTGCACGTGCACATCCTGATTGCCAGAGCCAGCGGCGGCAGCGGAGACTACCACGGCTTCGGGCGGGGCGACATCCTGGGGCCGACGCTGCAGGGCTTCGACTACACGTTCTCGTGCGGACAGCCGTTCAACAACAACCGGCAGCCCGAGGAGTTCTACCAGGCGCGGTGGAAGAAGCCGAACGAAAAGCTGGAGATTCTGCTGCAGCCGGTTGGCAGCAGCCACACCAACCGGTGCGAGTTGAACATCGCGCTGAAGGCCAAGCCCTACGGCCGCTATACGAACCCCCAAACCCCGGCCCAGCCCACGACCCCCACCCCCTAGGAGGCGATCTGCCGATGAGAATACCGATACTGCTGAGCGCATTCCTGCTTGCCCAATTCGTGGCTGCTCCTGCCGCCAGCGCGCAGCACGAACCCCCGGGAGTTGCATCCACCGCGCCCAACCCGGCGTATCCGCTGCATCTGCGGGTGCTTACGGCGCAGCGGGCACGCGACCAGTTCGGCGTGCACGGATTTGGGAGGGCCGACCTGCTGGGGCCGCCGATTCGCGGACTGGACTATACCTACGACTGCGGCGAGGGCTTCCTGCACAACGAGCACGCGGACGAGTATTACCAGGGCCGGTGGAAGAAGCCGGACCAGGAGATGGAGATCCTGGTGCAGCGGGTCGGCAGCGACCACGTGGACAAGTGCAGCCTGAAGGTGACTCTGAAGGCAGAGCCATACGGGCGCTACTAGAGGAGATTTCCTATTGCTGCGAACTGGATAAGTCTGAGGATTGCCGTTTTCCTCGAGAGAAAACGGCGTGGATGTCGTACCTTCTCATTCCACGTATAGGGAATTTGCTCCAGGGGGCGAGGCCAGGTGCCTCCAACTCATGATTTTTCGACCCAGACGGGGTGGGGTTGGAATTTTGTTGGGGGACAGGAGTAGAGTATTTTGACCGGGTTTGGTGTGTGGCGAGACTTCGTGGTTCGAAGCCCCGAGATTTGTAGATTCCGAGATCAGCGGCGTCCAAGTCCGGCGCGGTAAGAACGGCACAGCAACGGCAAAAGGCTGCTCCAAAACAAGATTGATCTGGGATTGCGTTCCCATGCTTCCCTGCCGCCTCCACGGGCTGTGGCTGCGGCTTCTTCCCCAAAACCGGTTTGGTTGCTGCGATTGCAAAGGGCCCTGAAGAGGTGTTCAGCGATGATATCTTCTCTTCGTCGGTTGATTTCCGTCGTAGGCGCTGTGGTGGTTTTGGCGGTGTGCGCCTGCTTTTGCTGTGGCGGCGGGGTGTATGCGGCCCGGATGCCGGATGTGCCGGGAGCGGGAGTTGCCGGGGTTGGAACGGCGGCGATGCCGGAAACTGAGCGGGTGGCGATTCCGGGGCCGCTGCGATCGTTTTTGCGCATGGCCGGCATCAGCCAGCAGGCGCCGCCGGACCAGGTGCTGCCGCTGCTGGCGCGCAATACGTATTTGCTGGGGTACAACGAAAGCACGCAGACGGAGTTTCTGCGGCTGCTCAACCGTTACCTGCACCAGGCGCGAGAACTGCAAATTCTCGCCGGAGCGAACGGCACCATCCACGTGGACAACTGCAATGATGCAGGCACCCTGCTGAAGGTGCTGGGCTACCGGCTGCGGGAGGGGTGCGGGCAACAGAATGCGCTGCTGGAGACGGCGAATCCGACGCGTGCGTTTCTCACCATCGACTCGGGTTTTCCGTTAATTGAACTGGAGGAGGCTCTGGAGAAGGATGCCCCGTTCAATTATGCGTATCCGACTTCGTGGGTCCCGGTACTGTTCGGGCAAAGCGACTGGATGGCGCTGGGCGCGAGCGAAAAGGAAGGCTATGGGAGCGTGGTCGATACTCTGGCCAACGACCGTAATATCGCGCGGCTCTACTGGGCGCTGGCGAAGGACGATTCGGAGACGAGCCGGGCGCTGCGGCAGTCGCCGGGATTGAAGCGGCTGCTGCCGTTTGCAGCAACGCTCGATTTCTATGGAAGCCAGCTTTCAATTCGTTCCGGGCGGGTAGTGGTTCCCGGAGGGGCAAATGCGGAGCCGAGCTGGAAGGAACTCGCCGGAGCGAATCCAGACTCGCCGGGCGAGTTTGTGACCCACCTGCTGGCGAAAGACAACGGCTGGCTGACGGCGTACTACGATGCTGTCTCGCGGACCAGCCAAGCGCAACAAGGCCACCTGACAGAACCGCAGCGACTGAAGTCCCTGTATGAGGCTTTTCGATCGCCTGCGGATGACTCGCCTGCGGCCAGGGGGGTTCTGCCCAAGGGATCCGGCGTGGTGGTGCTGTTCTCGCGACTGCAATGGGAGCCGAACGGCGAGATTGCGGTGCCGGGCGGGCTCGAAGTCTGGCGCGAGATTCTGCGCGAGAGCGCGGACGGCAAGCTGATTCACGGCTGGGCGGGACGGGTCCGCAGCCTGGAGCGGCCTGAGCAACTGCTGGAGGCGATGGTTGCGCTGTCGCGCATGGAGTCTGACCGGGGCCCGCTGCAAATGTATCTGACCCTGAGCGAACTGGACCGGGGACGGCCGGCGCAACGGCGTCTGTCGGCGGAGACGGCGCGATTGCTGGCGAACCACTATTCGCAGTTCAGCAGCTGGTACCTGATCTTCACCGAGTTCCCGAGTTTGAGCGACGAGTCGATTGCGCGGTTTATCAGCACGGCGGACGCGATCGACAAGATCTCCGACCAGGCTCTGCGCGGGAATGCTATGGGTGCGTTTCAGGCGAATGTAGGCCTGTGGCAGATTCTGGCGCGCCAGGGAGAGATTGCGAGCGCGCAACTGGATGGATCGTGGCAGGGCACGATGGCGCCGTTCGCCAAGATCGGGTCGCCAGTGCAGCTGTTTGACGCTGCGCACGAATCGCTGAACGCATTGATGCTCGCGGCAACGGGCAAGCAGGGCGGCTCGCAGGATGAGCTTGTCGAGCTGCTGGCGGGGCCGCAGCAACAGAGTCTGGAAGGCCAGCAGGTGCACACGGAACTGGCGGGACGGATTCGATCGGTGCTGAATGACCAGCGGCTGGTGTCGCTGGACACGCTGTTCGCGCTGAGCGATGGACTGCACGCGATGGCCCAGGGCAAGCCGGCCAACGACCGGCTGCTGGGGCTGGCCGAAGAGCTGCGCGATTTTGAGCTGCCGCGCCAGATCTTCAGCAAGAGCGAAAAAGTGGAGTGGGCGCCGCGAGCGAACAATGGGCGTCATGCAGAGCTCCAGGCGAAGACCGATCTGACCAAGGTGATTCGCGAGCATGCATCGCGCGCACAACTGGAAGCGGCACGCGGGCAGCTGACGCCGCTGCTGCGGGATGCACTGGTGGGGTTGAATTACGCGTACTACGAGCCGCCGAACGCGCAGATCCTGCACATTAATCCACTGTTTGTGCGCTCGCATGACTTCCTGGGAGTTACGGTTTCCGGGTCAGAGCGGATGTGGCAGACGCCGATGTTGATTGGGGCGGGAGTCTCGGCGGGCGGCGGCGCGTACCTGATGGGATCTCTGGCGGACCTGCCGTACTCGCTGGCCACGGCGGAGCAGGACATGATTGCACCGGAACATGTGCAGGCGCTGATCTGGAAAGAACTGGTGCCGGAGCTGCTGGCGGACTCAGTGCTGGTGCGCTGGTGGAATGTAACCCCGAACGAACTGCACGCGGTGGCGCTCGATCAAAAGTTCGGCGAAGAACTGATGAGCGCGTCGGTCAAAAACCAGGTGCTGCGGGGGAAGGTGATCAGCATCCTTTCCGACCGCATGGAGCCACAGACTCTGGAGCAGGTAGTGCTGGCGTTTGGGAGTGCGCACGATACGGCGGCCATGTTGCCGCTGGTGATGCCGGCGAATACGTTCTACCTGGGCGCCGAATTTCAGAGACGGTTCCCGGAGGAGGCCGCCGAACTGGGACCGACGGGCCGGCAACTCCAGGAGCTGGCGAGCCGTTATCCGGCGGAAGTGAGTTGGGAGCGGCTGTCGAAGGACTTCGGCATACCGCATCCGACGCTGGCGCGAACCTATGCGCGCGAACTGCTGAACACCAAGCCGCTGCCGTTCTATGGGGCGTATTCCAGCCGGCTTTTCGGGGAGCGCTGGGAGTCGGGGAATCTGTACTGGGCACGGCTGGCGGATGAGATGGGTTACTCGCCGGTGATGCTGAACCGGATGGTGCCAGAGTTGACGCGGCACATGATCGCAAAGATCTTTGCCACCGATCTGGAAGATTGGCCGGCGGTGTTGCGCGCCATGGAAGAGACCGGGGAGGAGTTTCGCCAGGGCAAGATTGTGTTGCTGCCGGCCGCGAGCACGTCGGCGTCGATTGCGCGGACATCTGACGTTGGCAATGCGCAGTAGGGGGGATCCATGACGAAGAAAATCTTTCTATGTTTGTTGTTGTTTTCGCTGCCGCTCCCGGAGGGAAGCAAGGGAGCGGCTGCGCAGGAGGGGGCATCACGCATCCACGTGAACGTGATCCTGGTGCAGTTGAGCGTGGCCGTGACCGATCGCAAGGGAAACTATGTGAGTGGCCTGAAGCCTGAGGATTTTGAGATTCAGGAAGACGGGATTGCAGAGAAGACGGCGACGTTTGAGGAAGGGACCGAGCCGGGGCGGATGCGGATCAACCAGCCGGCATCCGACGATCTTCCTTTCACGACGCAGCCGGCAGAGGCGGCGGGCACGCGGGTTGCGGGGGCGAATGTATTCATCCTGTTCGACACCAGCAACTACATGTATCCGGGATTTGTGTTTGCACAGGATGCGATTGCGGACTTTATCCGCTCGCTGGAGGGCGTGAACCGGGTGGCTCTGTATTCGTACAGCCGGAATCTTTCGCGGGTGTCGCCACTCACGCCGGACCGGTCGCAGGTGCTGCGCGGGGTGCGGAGCACGGTGGCAGGGGATGACGCGGCGCTGTACAACAGCCTGTTGCTGACGGTGAAGGATGCGGCTCCGCTGACGGGGCGCAAGGCGATCGTGGTGTTTTCCAACGGGCCCGACAATGCGAGCCTGGTTCCCCCGGAGGACGTGGCGGAGCTGGCGCAATCGACGGGGACGATTATTTACATGATCAGCACGCGGCAGGCGCAGTCGGAGCCGATTTCGACGGCGATTTTTGAGCGGATGAGCAAGGCGACGGGAGGGAAGGCGTATTTCTCGAAGGACTGGAAGGATGAGCAACAGGCGTTCGCGTCGATCCGCGACGACCTGGCGCACCTGTATGCGCTGAGCTACTATCCGCAGCAGAATCCGAACCGGGGCTGGCGGACGATTACGGTGAAGCTGGTGGGGAAGAACCTGCAGCAATACCACATACGGACGCGGACGGGATACCGGCTGCTGCAGACGCAGGCGGTGGCGGGTGAGGTGTCGGCGCTGACGACGGAACCGGGAGCGAAGCCACAGTGAGGGCAGGTTGCGCGGGCAGACTTAGACGTGGTCCAGGATGCGCTGCTGGATGCGGGGCAGCAGGGTGTCGTCTGCATTGGCCCAGACGGCGTCGTTGAAGATTTCGACTTCGATGGGGCCGGTGTAGCCGGCGGCTTCGACGGCGCGGCGCAGGCGGCGGAGCTCGATGACGCCATCGCCCATCATGGCGCGGCCCATGAGGATGCCGGGGAGAGGCACGGGCCAGTCGGAGACGTGGAAGCCGGCGATGCGGCCGCGGGCGCGCTCGATCTGCGCGTAGACTTCAGGGTCCCACCAGACGTGGAAGGCGTCGATGACGACGCCGGCGGCGGGACTGGCGAGGGCGTCGGCCATGTCGTTGGCCTGGCGGAGGGTGACGACGACGGAGCGTTCGGCGGCGTACATGGGGTGGAGAGGCTCGATGCCGAGGGTGATGCCGGCGCGCTCGGCGTCGGGAAGGACTTCGCGGAGGCCGTCGAGGACGGTGGCGCGGGCGTCGTCGAGGGACTGGCCGTGGGCGGGGCCGGAGACGATGACGAGGACGCGGGCGCCGAGGGCGGCGGCCTGCTGGATGGCGAGGCGGTTGTCGGCGATGCGGGCGCGGCGCTCGGCGGGGGTGGGCGCGGAGAACCAGCCGCCGCGGCAGAGGCTGGAGACGCCGAGGCCGGCGGAACGGATGAGGGCGGAGGCGCGGGCGGCGTCTTCGAACTTATGGCGCCAGACTGCGATGTGGGGGACGCTGTGCGCGGCACATTGCTGGACGGCGCGCTCGAGCGGCCAGGGATCGGCGGTCATCTGGTTGAAGCTAAGGCGGGCGAGGAGATCGGTGCTCATGCAACTCCTGCGAGTGCGAGGAAGGCGCGCATGCGGTGGACGGCGAGGGAGGGGTCGCGCAGGACGCCGGCCTGGCCGGCGAGGGTGAAGAGCTCGCAGAGGTGAGGGATGGAGCGGGCGGATTCGGCGCCGCCGACCATGCGGAAGTGGGACTGGAAGCCATTGAGGAAGGCAAGGAAGACGACGCCGGTTTTGTAGTGCTGCGTGGGCGCGGCGAAGATGTGGCGGGAGAGCGGGACGGTGGGCGCGAGCAGGCGGTGGTAGAGGGGAACGTCGCCGGCGTCGAGCGCGGTGAGGGCGAGGGATGCGGCGGGAGCGATGGCGTCGAAGATGCCGAGGAGGGCGTCGGAGTGGGCCGCACTGTCGCCGAGGATGAGGCGGTCGTAGTTGAAGTCGTCGCCGGTGTACATGCGGACGTGGGCAGGGAGTTGGGCGCGCATGGAGATTTCGAGTTCGGCGTCGAGGAGGGAGATTTTGATGCCGTCGATTTTGGCGGCGTGGGCGCGGATAATGCTGAGGCAGTTCTGCGTAGCCTGGGGAATGGAGGGTGAACCCCAGTAGCCTGCGAGGGCGGGGTCGAACATGGGGCCGAGCCAGTGGAGGATGACGGGCTGGCTGATTTGTGCGAGGACGCGGGCGTAGACGGAGGCGTAGTCGTCGGCGTGGCGCGCGATGGCGGCGAGGGCGCGGCTGGCCATGAGGATGATGCGTCCGCCGGCGGCTTCGATGGCCTCGCACTGGTGGAGGTAGGCGCGGGTGACGTCGTCGAGGGAGTGGGACGTGGATGCGGGGAGATGGTCGGTGCCGGCGCCGCTGAAGAGGAGCGCGCCGCGGGCGTTGGCGGCAGCAGTGCTGCGCTGGATGAGCTCGAGGGCGAGCGGCCAGTCAAGGCCCATGCCGCGCTGGGCGGTGTCCATGGCCTCGGCGACGCCGAAGCCGAGCGACCAGAGGTATTCGCGGTAGGCGAGGGTTGCGTCCCAGTCGAGAACGGGGTGGGTGAGCGGGTGCGCGGTGCGGAGGGGGTCGACGACGACGTGCGCGGCGGCGAAGGCGATGCGAGTGGCGAAGGGGCCACGGGTTACGGGGGCGAGCGGGTCGCGCGCGGGGGCGTAGGGGTAGAGGGAGCCGTCGGGGCGAACGAGTTGGAGAGGCTGGGTCATGCTTCCAGTTCGGGGACGTCGAGCCAGCGGCGTTCGTGCCAGGATTGGAGGCCGAGCTCGGCGAGCTGCACGCCCGCGGGCGCCTTCGAGGAAGTCATGGGGGAAGGGCGCGTCTTCGGCGACGTGGCGGAGGAAGAGCTCCCACTGGACTTTGAATGCGTTGTCGAAGACCTGATTGTCGGGCACATCCTGCCAGTGGTCGCGGAAGCGGAAGGGGTTTTCGATGTCGGGGTTCCAGACGGGGCGCGGAGTGTTGACGCGGGACTGGGTGCGGCACTCGCGCAGGCCGGCGACGGCGCTGCCAAGGGTGCCATCGACCTGGAGCGAGAAGAGCTCGTCGCGATAGACACGGAAGGACCAGGAGGAGTTGATCTGCGCGACGATGCCGCCGTCGAGCTGGAAGGTGCCGTAGGCGGTGTCGTCGGCGGTAGCGGGGTAGGGATTGCCCTGCTCGTCCCAGCGCTGGGGGATGAGGGTGGCGCCGAGGCATTGGACGGCGCGCACGCGGCCGAAGGTGTGGTCGAGGACGTAGCGCCAGTGGCAGAACATGTCGGAGATGATGCCGCCGCCATCCTCCGCGCGGTAGTTCCAGGAGGGGCGCTGCGCGGGCTGCCAGTCGCCCTCGAAGACCCAGTAGCCGAACTCGCCGCGCACGGAGAGGATGCGGCCGAAGAAGCCGCTGTCGATGAGCCGCTTGAGCTTGCGCAGGCCGGGGAGGAAGAGCTTGTCCTGCACCACGCCGTGCTTGATGCCGGCGCGCGTGGCGAGGGCGGCGACCGGAGGGCGTCGGCGAGCGTGTCGGCGAGCGGCTTTTCGCAGTAGACGTGCTTGCCGGCGGCGATGGCGGGCGCGACGGCGGCGGCGCGGAGGTTGGTGAGCGCGGCGTCGAAGAAAATGGCGTCGGCGGGGTTGGCGAGCGCGGCGTCGAGGTCGGTGGTCCAGCGGGGGACGTGGTGCTTCGCGGGCGATCTGCTCGAGTTTGGCGGCGTTGCGGCCGACGAGGATGGGGTCGGGGATGAGGCGCGAGCCGTCGGCGAGCGTGATGCCGCCCTGCCGGCGAATGGCGAGGATGGAACGGACCAGATGCTGATTGAGGCCCATGCGTCCGGTGACGCCGTTCATGATGATGCCGATGCGCTGCTCGCTCATGTTCTATTCATTCCTCATTCCATTGTGGGCACGGAGGCTGGAGCTGCCGGTTCGCGCAGGAAGCTGCGGTTGCGCGCCTCAGTCCCAAACCACAGGAGCACGATGGTTACCGCGATCGCGGCTGCCTCGAACATGGTCAGCGCCCAGGGATAACCGAAGTGGTCGCGCAGCAAGTATTCTACTGCGGTCGCGGGCGAGGCGAGCAGCACGCCGAACTGATAGACGAAACCGGGGAAGAGGCTACGGACGGAATCGGGGGAAAGCTCGTTGAGGTGCGCGGGGACGACGCCCATGGAGCCCTGCACGCCGAACTGGATGAGGATGGAGCCGGCGACGAGGGCCGCCAGCGAGGTTCCGAAGGCCCACGCGGGAATGGCCAGCAAGGCGATTGCCAGCGCGAGGATGATGGTGTTGCGGCGGCCGAAGTGCTGCGAGAGCTGGCCGAAGAAGAGCGAGCCGACGATGCCGCCAACGGTGTAGAGGATGGCCATGCCGTAGGGCGCATGCATACCGGCGATGGTCTTGGCGGCGATGTGGGGAAGCGACTTGAGGAAGTCGGGATAGAGGTCCTGGGTGCCGTGGGTGAGGCCCATCATGACGGCCATCATGAGCAGGAGATAGAGGAAGGTGCCCTTGTGCTGGGCGATGGCGGCGAAGATGCGTGCGAGGGAGGCGGGGCGATGCTGCCGCCAGGCTTCGGACTCGGGCGCGAAGAGGGTGAGGGCGACGATGAGGAGCGCGACCGGAGCTCCGGCGAAGAAGACGACGCGCCAGCCGAAGGAGGGGGTAAGCGTCTGCATGGCCAGCGAGGCCAGCAGGTAGCCCATGGGATAGCCGGCCTGCATGAGGCCGGAGAGAAGGCCACGGAAGCGACGGGGAGAGCACTCCATGGCGTAGGAGGCGCCGATGCCCCAGTAGCCGCCCATGCCGATGCCGTAGAGGGCGCGGCAGAGCGCAAAGAGGGTGAAGTTCGGCGCGAGGCCGGTCATTACGGTGCAGAGGGAAAAATACAGGACGCAGACGATGAGCGGACGGCGACGGCCGAAGCGGTCGGCGAGCGCGCCGAAGAATAAGGCGCCGAGCGGGCGCATGGCCAGGGTAAGCGTGAGGGTGTAGACGATGGAGGCCTTGGAGACGTGGAAGCGCGCGGCGACGGCGTCGAAGAGAAAGATGAGGACGAAGAAGTCAAAGGCGTCGAGCACCCAGCCGAGGACTCCGGAGGCGACGGCGAATCTCCAGCCTTTGGTTTCGCGGTCGATGGTTGGGGCGGTGCCGGGTGCAAAGGCCATGTTCAGTTTGCCGTTTCCTCGAGCAGCGAATGCGAAGGGCAGATTTGACGGTCTTTCAGGTGGGAGGATTGTATCCCGCGGATGAAACAAACAAGAAGGCGGGCGAAGGACAGCGTGGAATTTGCTGGGATATGATGGCGGGGACGAAATGCAGCCTGAGGGCGGAGCCGGGGCCGAGACGAGTGGAATTGGACGAAAATGCGAGGGAAGCACTGACCGGCGTGGCTACGGCCACGCTGACGACGGTGCTGCTGAAGAAGGGACTGCGCAATGTGTGGCTGCGCGGCACCAGGCCGCTGCGGCCCGGCCAGAAGCGTTTGGTGGGCCCGGCGTTTACGCTGCGCTTTGTGCCGGCGCGAGAAGATCTAGCGACGCCGGAGTCGTGGAGTTCGCCGATCTCGACACGGGCGGCGATTGAGGCGATGCCGGCGGGCTGCGTGGCGGTGGTGGACGCGATGGGCGTAGCCGATGCGGGGATCTTCGGAGACATTCTGTGCGAGCGCATGAAGGTGCGCGGAGTGGCCGGGCTGGTGAGCGATGGAGTAGTGCGCGATGCGGCTGGAGTCCTCGGCACCGGGCTGCCGGTGTGGTGCGCGGGAGTTGCGGCGCCGCCGTCGGTGGCCGGACTGACGTTTGTGAGTTGGCAGGAGCCGATTGGCTGCGGCGGGGTCGCTGTGTTTCCCAACGATGTGATGGTCGCGGACGAAGACGGCGCGGTGGTGATTCCGCAGGCGCTGCTGGGCGACGTGGTGGAAGCAGCAGTGGAGCAGGAGAAGTTGGAAGCGTGGATTGTGAACGAGGTACGGGCGGGGGCTGCGCTGCCGGGAATGTACCCGATCAATGCAGAGAACCGCGCCCGGTACGAGGCCTTCCGCAAGGGCCGCGGCAAGGCTGCGGAGTAGACAAGGAACGGCGGTTGCCCGGGGGGGAGATTGTCACCAGCACGTTACGCCGCGACCGAAACGCCCGCGCTCAGCGCGCAGGATTCGCTCTATCGCAGGATTGCGTGGCGGATTCTGCCGATTCTGCTGATCTGCTATATCGTCGCGTACGTTGACCGGATCAACGTGGGGTTTGCCAAACTGCAGATGATTGGCGACCTGAAGTTCAGCGAAGGCGTGTATGGCTTTGGCGCGGGTATTTTCTTCCTGGGATATTTTCTGTTCGAGGTACCGAGCAACCTGATCCTGCACAAGGTGGGTGCGCGAGTGTGGATCTGCCGGGTGCTGGTGACGTGGGGCATCATCTCGGGATGCACGGCGCTGGTGCGGACGCCGTTCGAGTTCTACGCGATGCGCTTCCTGCTGGGCGTGGCGGAGTCGGGATTCTTCCCGGGGATGATTCTGTACCTGACGTACTGGTTTCCGTCGCACCGGCGGGCGCGCGTAGTGGCGATCCTGCTGACGGGCAGCGCGATCTCGGGGATTGTCGGCGGGCCGATTTCGGGGTTCATCCTGCGTTATTTTGCGGGCGTGCTGGGAGTTGCAGGATGGCAATGGTTGTTTGTTCTGGAAGCGATCCCGGCGGTGGTGCTGGGCGTAGTGGTGCTGTGCAGCTTCGATGACCGGGTGGCTGACGCAAAGTGGCTGGCGGCGGAAGACAAGGCGGTGGTGGTCGCGGAGATCAGCGAGGAAGCGAGCACCAAGACGCACCATACGACGCTGTCGGTGTTTACCAGCGCGCGTATCTGGCTGATGGGGACGATCTACTTCGGGATCGAGATGGGATCGTACGCGATTGGATTCTGGCTGCCGACGATGATTCGGCAGACGGGTGTGAAGGATTCGTTCGACATCGGGCTGCGGACCATGGTGCCGTACAGCGTGGCGCTAGCAATACGTAACGTCGAGCAGATAACAGT
>CAWBFL010000160.1:0-3721 GCA_963787905.1 uncultured Acidobacteriaceae bacterium
CCTTCGTTCGCGCACACACACACACACACACACACTCTCTCTCTCTCTCTCTCTCTCTCTCTCTCTCTCTCTCTCTCTCTCTCTCTCTCTCTCTCTCTCTCTCTCCTCTCTCTCTCCTCTCCTCCCTCCACCACGAATTGCTAGACCTTCATCCCAGCGCTCCCGCCCCGAATTCGTCTCCGCCATGCTCGAAGACCTCGCCTGGCTCGGCATCGCCTGGCAGCCGCCCATGCTCTCGCAATCCACGCGCCTGCCCGCCTACCGCGCCGCCTTCGAGCAACTCCTCGCCTCCGGCCTCGTCTACCCCTGCACCTGCACCCGCCGCGACCTCGCGCTAATAACACAAGCTCCGCACGAGGACCCCAACGCCGAGCCCCATCCCGACGACGAGCCTCTCTACACCGGCCGCTGCCGCCCCGCGCACCTCACGCCGCAAACCCTCGCCGCCGCCAACTACCGCTTCCGCGTCCCCGACGGCGAAACCATCCGCTTCACTGACGCAAACCTCGGCCCGCAAGCCTTCACCGCCGGCATCGCCTCCGACCCACCCGAGAAAGCATTCGGCGACTTCCTCATCTGGAGAAAACCAGCCTGGAGAAAACCCCTCACCAGCGACCCCGCCGACATCGGCCTGCCCAGCTATCAGCTCGCCTGCGTCGTCGACGACGCCCACCAGCGCATCACCGAGGTCGTCCGCGGCGCCGACCTGCTCAAGTCCACCGCCCGCCAGATCCTTCTCCAGCGCGCCCTCGGTCTACCCCCCGTCGCATACTTCCACACCGACCTGCTTCGCGACGAACACGGCGTCCGCCTCGCCAAGCGCCACGACGCCCTCGCCATCCGCACCCTCCGGCAACAGGGCATATCGCCAGCCGAAATCCTCGCCCGCATTACCGCAAAATAGGAATTTAGTGCCGACCAACGGGAGGACCGCGCGAAGCAGTAAAAGGGCGTGCGAACGCCTACGCCTCCATCGCCCCCGAATAAACCGCCATCCCCGCCACTGCATCGACGCCCATGGCGTCCAGCGCGTCCACCTCCGCGCGCTCCTTAATTCCCCCCGCCACAATCAACTGCTTTGCCGTGCATGCGCGCAGCACCGCCGCCACATCCAGCGGAAAGCCCTGCATCGTCCCCTCCGTATCCACATGCGTATACAGGAACGCCGCGCAGCTATCCTCCAGCCACGTCACCGCCTCCTCCGGCGTCAGGTCCACCTGGTCCTTCCATCCCTTCACCGCGACGCGCCCGCCCTTCGTATCCACCGAGAAGCACAGCGCCTCTTCGCCCAGCGTCCGCTTCAGCTCCTCCGCAAACTCCAGCCGAATCACCTTGTGCCGTCGCTTGGCATCACCCTCATCCACCCCAAACAAACTCGACCCGTAGATCACCCGCTGCGCCCCCGCATCCAGCAGCCTGCGCCCATCCTCCGCCGTCTTCAGTCCGCCACCCACCTGGCATGGCAGCCGCCCGCAGATCATCTCGATCAGCGCGCGATTCTCGCCCTGCCGCATCGCCGCATCCAGATCGATCAACTGCACCAGCGGATACTTCGCGAACCGCTCAATCCAGTACTCAAAATCATCGAACGCGAGCTTCAGCTTCTCGCCCTGAACGAGCTGCACAATCCGCCCGCCCATCAAGTCAATGGAAGGAATCAACATACTTCTATTGTCGCAGCTTCGAGATCGCCACTTGGCACGACCAAGGCGTTGCCGGAGAACTCAGCCCACCCAAGGCCGTTAAGAAATTGCCTTGTTAAGGGCACGGCTTCAGAGCCTGTCCTGAGCGAAGCCGAAGGATGCCGTAAAAGCCGCGGAAACATATGGGCTTTAGCCCCCGGAGGTCGCCGCAGGCACCTGCAATGGACAACTCAAGCCTCTTCAGCCCGCGGTAGCTCGTCGCTTGAAACGCTGGGAGCCCTTGCGCCGGCCCGCCGCACCCGTTACCGCGCTAGATACGCCCGCAACGGCATCGCCGGTTCGATCGTCCGCGGCGGCACCACCGCCATGCGATTTTGCTCCAGCAGCAGAAACATCACGTTGCGCGGGTCATGCTCGGCAATCCGGTACGTCACTTTTTCGCGATGGACAAAGAAGCACCCACCCTGCGGCCGCCAGATCAGGAACTCGTCTGCCATCTTGTCCAGCAGCGGAAACCAGCCGCGCACGTTGATCTTCCCCGCCGCTTCCGTCTCGTCCCAGTTCGCCGCAGGCCAGATCGTCTTCGCCCCCCTCACCGTGAAAGCCGCATGGCAATCGCTTGGAGGCGCTGCCTGGCACAGGCGGAGTTGATCAAATTCATCAAGATTGACGTGCAACTGCAGAATGTCAAGCATGCACTCATCCTTGTCTTCGGTGTTGTAGTCCGGTGTGGTGGTTTCCACAAGTATAGGCAAGCCGCAACGTGACTCCGTGATACTTTCTTTGCAGAATCACACTACAAAACACTTTGGCATACCTCTATGAATCAGCGGTGAACTCCCGGGTTGCCTCTCACCCTCGACCTGGCCGCCTTGCTAACGTGCCAACCCGCTAACTGGCTGTCCCTTCAGCACGGCAGCCGCACGCTCACGCCCGCACGCTGCAACCTTCCCTTCAACTCGCGCGAATCCGTCACTCCAAAATGAAAAATGCTCGCCGCCAGCGCCGCGTCTGCCTTGCCCCGCCCAAAAACCTCCGCAAAATGTTCCGCCGACCCCGCCCCCCCACTCGCAATCACCGGGATCTGCACCGCTTCGCTCACCGCCGCCGTCAGCTCGCAGTCGAACCCCTCGCGCATCCCGTCCGTGTCCATGCTGGTCAGCAGGATCTCGCCCGCACCGCGCGCCTCCGCCTCCCGCGCCCACTCCACCACCCGCAACCCGGCCTTCTTGCGTCCGCCGGCCACGTACACCTCGGCCTGCTCAACCGGCATGGGTGCCCCATTCATCGCAGTTCCATCGCGATGAGTGGGCTTGGCGCGCCTCGCATCGATCGCCACAATCACCGCTTGCGCGCCAAAGCTCGCGCCAATCTCGCCAATCAGCTCCGGCCTCGCAATCGCCGCCGAATTGATGCTCACCTTATCCGCCCCCGCGGTGAACACCGCCTCCGCATCTTCGGCCGTCCTTACCCCGCCGCCCACCGTGAACGGCACAAATAACTTCGCCGCCGTCCGCCGCACCGTCTCCAGCAGCGTCCCGCGCCCTTCATGCGTCGCCGTTATGTCCAGCAGCACAATCTCATCCGCGCCCGCCGCCGCATGCCGGTGCGCCAGTTCGGCCGGATCGCCCGCATCGACGATGTCCACAAACTGCACGCCCTTCACCACCCGCCCGCCCCGCACATCCAGACACGCAATAATCCGCTTCGTCAGCATCTAAACCTTCTTATTCTCCTGCAAGAATTGCTTAAGACGTTGTAGCTGAGCATCGGACACTGCATGACGTGGGACGAAGAGAAAGTGCCCCCTCCGCACCGTAATGAGAACGATCCGTGCATTGTCTGAAATGCTGTGAGTCGCAGACCATAGCCAGGTCAAGTCGCCCATCCCTTTTATCTGACGCGAATAGGAAGTCTTGTCGGCCTGGAATGCCATTTGCGGATCTTGCCCATGCGTTGATCTCAGTTGATTGAAACTGAAGCGCCATGCAATCCAAAGAAGACTCGACAGAAACAGAAGCATGAGACCTAGCGGCATCATTGGAGCAAGATGAGAATGTAAAGGCGTTACATAAAAA
>CAWBFL010000161.1:0-6789 GCA_963787905.1 uncultured Acidobacteriaceae bacterium
CCCGCATTTGTCTTTGCCTTTGTTCCTAATCAAACCCCCACCCCGCCACCACTCTCGTCATCTCGACCGAAGGCGCTTCAGCGCCGTAGCGGAGAGACCCCCGCATTTGCTTTTGTTCCTGCCCTTACCCCCACCCCGTCATTCTGACCCGACGGGTCAGAATCTCCGTAGTTGGCCTCTCGTGCCGCCAACCCAAAACCCTACGGCCGCGTCCCCAGCTTGCTGCTTCCTTCAATCGAACGGATGCCCCGCCAGCCAGTGCGCCAGCATCAGGCTCAGCAACGAAACCAGGCATCCCAGTCCCGTCACGCTCACAATCTCCCAGCGCGTCCACCGGATCAGCCGCACTCTCCGTTTACTGCTGCGACCCCATTTCGGAACTCCGGACACAACCCCCTCCTTTCGAAGAGCCCGCCCGGAGGCCGATTTCGCAGCCTCCGGGCATCCCATGGTTGAATTCAGCGTTGGTTAGAAATGGAACCCCAACTCCGCCGTCAGCGCCCGCGGCGTCAGGTAGTGCGTGCCCGAGAACGTCGACAGGTAGTTGTACAGCGCGTATTTGTTCGTGAGGTTGACGGCGGTCAGGTGCAGACTCCACTTGTACTTGTCGCCGTTGAACAGGTTGTCCTGCCCCACCGACGCGTCAAAGACGTTGCGATGGGCGATGCGTTGCGGATCGTGATCGTTGTCCCCCTGATTCGGCGCGGGAATCGAGATCAGGCTCGAAGTAAACTGCGACGCCAGGCAGGTGCTGGGCAAGGCGGCGTAGGGAGTGGCCTTCACCCCGTTGCAGGCGAAGCCTCCCTCGAACTCCTGGTCGGCCGTGAGCGGAATCCCGACCGGGTTGACCATCAGGATGGCCGGCTGACCGTTGAGAGTGGTTGAGGATGCGAGGCACGGGCTGTTGGGATCGGCGGTGCCGTAGCACGGCGCGGAGCCGGCGACCAGCCCGCTGTCGAACCGCCAGTTGAAGGCAAACCACGGCGAGAACCGGCCCGGGATCTGATATTGCAAATGCGTCGTTTCGTTGTACCTCTCGTCGTGGTCGATGCGGAAGGGATATCCGCCCTGGCCCACCGTCGCGCCCGCGCCGGCAATCTGCGGCGGGAAAAAGCGTGCCGCAACCGAGCTCATCACCACAAAGGCCGACAGCCCGTGGAAGTGCGGCACGTCCGCCCGCAGATCGAACCCTGGGATCTTCGAGTTGTGCCAGTCGATCGGGAACGTGATCGGCGTATTGCCCAGCACGCTGAAGTCGAACGCGTTGTGCGTGTACTTCCAGATGTAATCGCCCGACAGCACAAAGTTCTTGCCCACCGCCTGCTGCAGCCCCGCATGGAACTCGTTGCGGAAGCCGGGCTGCAGGGTGGTGCCCACACCCGGCGAGCAGACCAGCAGCTCGGCCAGCGGATTGCTCGTCGGATTGTTGCAGCCCTGGCTGGAGAGCACCAGGTTCTCATTGAACGGCGACTCCAGCGTCCGCGCATAGGACGTACGCAACACTGTATTCGTCCGCTTGATGTTGTAGGCCACCCCCATGCGCGGTTCGGCCTGCCGCTGGATCGCCAGGCCGTTGTACAGGTCGCCGCGCATGCCCGCATGTTGATGGTCCAGTCGCCCGCCGTAATCTGGTCCTCCGCGTACAGCCCCAGCTCCTTCACGTCGGTGTGTCCGTTGAACGTGTAGTAGCCGCCGCCGCGCGTAAGGTCGTACGGCGCGAGCAGAGGATTGTACCCGCCGCCGGTCGGATTGGTTGGATCGTAAGCCGCGTTGGTGGTGTAGCTGGGGTTGGCTGCCGAGCAGTTCGCCAGCGTGAAGTTGCTCAGGTTGAAGCCGGGCAGCGGATTGCCATTGCCGTCCAGGCACGGCGAGTTGAAGGTCGGCGAGACCACCGAGAGCGTATCCAGCTCACGCAGGAAAGTCTGCGAATACTCGGCGCCGATCTTGATGTTATGGATGCCCTTGACGTAAGCGATGTTGGTATTGGCGCCGGAGTCTGTCAGCGAACGGTTCTGGCCGATGGTCTGGTTCTGCTCACTGGGCGCGCCCAGGTCGGCGAGGGCGTTCTTGCTGGGGTAGTAGTCGTACGCATCGCGGCGCACGTAGCCCGTAAAGTTGAACACCGAGTTGACGTTGATGGTATGCGTATACGTGGGCGCAAGGTTGAACGTCACGATCTTCGAGCGCTGGTCGGTATCGCCGACGTTCCCGAAGGTCGGGTTCGCGGTGGCGCCGCCGCTGACCACGTTCTGGATTCCGAGGCCGTCGTAGCCGAGATTGTCGTAGGTGTTCGGCGTCTGGAACCACGACCGGCTCACCCCCAGGTCCAAATGCATCGAATCCGCCGCCGTAAGCTGCCGGTCGATGCGGTCGAACCCATTGAACTCGTTCCCCTTGTCGTGGAACACCGCGAACTCCGGCGGATCCAGAAACCTCCCCGTATTCAGCCCGTCCAGCTCGATGAAGTTCCCCCAGTTCTTTCCGCCGTAGCTCAAATCCAGCGACGCCGTCGCCGACCCGAACGTCCCATACGACGTCGTCACCGATCCCGTCGGCGTCGTCACCCCCTGCCCCGACCGCGTATTCACCACAATCACCACGCTGGTCTTCCCGCCAAACTCCGCCGGCGGCGCGCCGTCAATCACCTCCAGCGACTGCACCGCGTTCGATGGCAGTTGGTTCGAGAACACCTTGCTCTGCTGGTCCGTAATGGGCTGGCTGTCGATCGAAAACGAATTCGACGCATGATCGCCCAGCCCATGGAACAACCCATTCGAGTCCGCCGCAATCCCCGGCGACGCCAGCGTCACCAGCGAGCTCAGCGACGAAGACTGGCTCTCCAGCGGCAGCTTCTGGAACAGGTCCCGGTCCACATCCGTATGTCCCACCGGGTCGTTTTCGATCAGGTCGCCGCCCGTCGTCGTCACCTCCACCACCGTCGAAGTCTCGCCCGGCTTCAGCGTCGTGTTCACCGTCATCGGCACCGTCGAACGCACATCCGCGTCCTGCGTCACCGTCGCAAAACTCCGCGCCGACACCGTCATGTGGTACGGATTCAGCGGCAGGTTGGTGAACTGGTAGCGTCCCGAGCTGTCGGTCGCCGTGTGCCGGCTCAAGCCGCTCACCGGGTTTTCGATCGCGACGCTCGCGCCACGGATCACCGCCCCCGTCGCGTCCGTCACCGTGCCGCTAATCGTCCCCGAGTTGCCGGCCGATTGTGCCTGAAGCGTGGAAGAACTGAAGACAATAGAGATTAAAAACGTCGCGAACAACGCGCGCCGCATAAGCGTGTGCATGCACTACCTCCCTGGGTTATGAGCCTGGCTGTGAATCGCTAAGTTAGGAGCGGTTCAAGCCAGCCGGAGGAGGCCGCGAAAACAATGCAAATTGTGGAGTGAACTGCGGTTGGGCAATCGGACTCGACGTCTCAACCCGCGTGAAGACCTGCGCCACGCACACCTGCGTCACCGTGACGGCCACCTGCACCGCCATGTGCGCCGTAACGCACAATCCGCAATCCTGGTGCGAGCTCTCGCCCTGCGCGTGGCTGTGCGTGACCGAGACGATCCCGCCCAGCATAATCAGGGCAATGCACAACACGCCGACAACGATTCTCCACGGAGTCCGCATCGGCGAAGTTGTCAATCTGCCCAGCATCCCCTGACTATAGCCCAACCTCCGCAAAGATTGGAAGCGCCCCTACTTCGCCGCCGCACCCGGGGCCTGCGCCGCGCTCGCCGCCGCCGTCACGCCGAGCTGGCACGGGCCGTAGTCCTTGCTCATCTTCTGCACCACGAAAAGCTGGCTGGTCGCGCCCTTCGCCTTCTTGAACTTGTCTCCATGCACCTTCACCTGATCGCCAACCTTCAGGTCGGCCGTGGCTCCGCTCAGATCGTAGAGATTCAGGTCCTTATCCTGCACCCTGAGGCCGCCTGCTCCCTTCAGCACGCAGCCCTTGATGGTGTGATGCGCGTTGTGCACCGCAATCAGCACCACCGTGCCGGCCACGGCGACGCTCACCACGGCAACCGCCACCACCTCGCCTGCGTCGCTCTTCGGCTGCGGGTCAGCACAGGTTACGGGTGCGGTTGCTCCACTCAACAGAAAGCAACTCAGCGCCAGCATGGACACTACTCCCGTGCGGCGGTACTTCCAGCTATCGGCGACGATCGGAAAGATACGCTTGCTTTGCGTTCGCATGGCTCATCACGCTCCTTGTAACCGGCAAAGTCCCTTTCCCGGCAGCGATCGCCGGATTCGCTAATGCAGCGTAATCACGGCCGCTGCGGTCTTGGTCGGGTCGGCCTGCGAGATCACCGTGATGGTGACGGTGGCGCCGCTCATGGGCAGGTTGGCCGGCGCCGTGTAAATGTAGAAGTCGGGGATGCCCGTGGTCTCCAGGGAGATGGTGCCCACGCTCGTCGACCCGCCCGTAACGCCATTCACTTGCAAAGTAACCGCGTTGTTGACGCTGCCAACCGCGTACGCATTCAGTTGAAGCGTGGTGTTGAGCGGCACCGTCGCCGTCGCCGGAGTGATGCCAACGGAGATCGATGGCGCCGTGATGACGAAGGTCTGGGTCGAGTTGAGTACGTTGAAAGTTGCGCCGTCGGGTACCGAAGCCTGCAGGGTAACGGAACCCTGGGTAGCCCCAAAGGCGCCCACACTGCTGTAGATGGGTGGGGTTGGGGGCGCGGTGTAGACGAAGGTGGGCGAGCCAAGGGATACCGAAGGACTCCCAAGATTGGCATAGTCGTAACCCAGCAGGATCCACTCGGGGTCATTGGGTTCGTTCGTGGTGGTCGCCGTAAACGTGACCGTCGCGTTCACCGGGATCGACGTCACCTGCGGGGAGACGGTGAGGGTGACGTTCTGATAGCTGTATTGGCCGCCCCCTCCCCCGCAACCGGTCAACCCGGCAACGCACGCCACAGCCGCAAGCGGAAGCAACCGCATGGCGCCCACCAGGTTCATCCGGCGCACCGCGTCGACCGGAAAGACAGGTTGGCTTGCGCAAGAGCGAGGACGCATACGGCCCTCCCTTCGATGAAGGATCGATGGCCCTCGCACCCTCAGTCTGGTTGACCGATTATCGCCATCCCCATCCCCATCCACTGTGACCGCGAGTACAGCCAACCATCGCATCACCGTGCTACGCCCCCCGGCCCCACCCACCCCCGCCCCCGTCATCTCGACCGAAGCCGGGCGCCCCACCCCCACCGCCCGTCATTCTGACCCGACGGGTCAGAATCTCCGTAGTTGCCTTTCGTGCCGCCAACCAAAACCTTACGGCCGCGTCCCCACCTTGCTGCTCCCAACCCCCACCCCCGTCATCTCGACCGAAGGCGCTTCAGCGCCGTAGCGGAGAGACCCCCGCATTTGTTTTTCCGCTTGTCATTCTGAGCCGAAGGCGAAGAATCCCCGCATTGGCCTTTGCCTTTGTTCCTGCCCTTGCTCTCACCCCGCCCCCACCCGCCGTCATTCTGACCCGACGGGTCAGAATCTCCGTAGTTGCCTTTCGTGCCGCCAACCAAAACCCTGCGGCCGCGTCCCCACCTTGCTGCTCCCATCCCCCACCCCCGTCATCTCGACCGAAGGCGCTTCAGCGCCGTAGCGGAGAGACCCCCGCATTTTGATTTTGCCTTTGCTTTTGCTTTTGCTACTTCCTTTGTATCTCTTCTAGCCCATCCACCCCCGTCATCTCGACCGAAGGCGCTTCAGCGCCGAAGCGGAGAGACCCCCCGCATTCGCCTCTCCGCCGTGCGCCGGCACGGCCCCGGAGGGAGCGTGCGGCTTTAGAAGGCGCTGAGCAACCGCTTTTTCGTTAAGGGCACGGCTTCAGCCGTGCCATAACGACCTTGCCTTGCAGCGCGGCTTGAGCCGCTGGGGTCATTGTCCATTTGCCGCAACGCCTTTTTCCGCACCCTCTTCAGCCCCACGAGCCCCGCCCACCCACAAAGCGGGCTTGAGCCCCGCGCCTGCCTTCATACGAAGCATCGAGAACGGTACGAAGTACCTTGTGACACAATAAATCTCAAGGAGCCGCATGTCCGCAATCGCCACCCCCACCTCCCTCAACGCATCCCCCGCCCGCAACATCCGCCGTACCCGCCTGCCCAACGGCCTGCTCGTCCTCACCGAATCCATCCCCCACGTCCGTTCCGTCTCCATGGGCGTCTGGATCGATTCCGGCTCCCGCGACGAGTCCCTCGACCACAACGGCATCTCCCACTTCGTCGAGCACATGGTCTTCAAAGGCACCACCTCCCGCTCCGCCCAGCAGTTCGCCCGCGAAGCCGACTCCATCGGAGGCAATCTCGACGCCTTCACCGGGAAGGAATCCATCTGCTTCAATATCAAGGTTCTGGACGAACACGTGAATGCGGCACTTGATCTTCTGTCCGACCTCGTCCTCCACCCCACCTTCACCCCCGAAGACATCGCCCGCGAGCAGGGCGTCATCCTCGAAGAGATCAAAATGGATGAGGACAACCCCGACTACCTCGTCCACGAAACCTTCACCCAGAACTTCTGGAAGGGCCACTCGCTCGGCCGCCCCATCCTCGGCACCGTCAAAACCGTAGCCAGCTTCAATCGGCAGATCGTCCTCGACTACTACGCCGGCCGCTTCACCCCGCGCAATATGGTCTTCTCCGCCGCCGGCCATCTCGACCACGACACCTTCGTCGCCCAGGTCGCCGAGCACTTCAGTTCGCTCGCCGCCAGCAGCGAAACCCCGCTCGCCCACGTCCCCGCCCCGGCCGCGTACCCCCACATCACGCTCAAGCG
>CAWBFL010000162.1:0-8844 GCA_963787905.1 uncultured Acidobacteriaceae bacterium
GAATGTATTGCTCCAGAAGTGCGAGTTCCGCATCGGTGGGTGAGCGCAGAATCTGGCCGGCGGAACTGACCCGTTCCGGCACGCCAAAGCGCAGTTCCCGCGGTACCAGGCTGACCGGTACGGGCATGAACCAGTCGTAGAGCTTGCTGCGCGTCTGACGGCCGATGGCGATGGTGTCCTCAAAGCCAGCCGTCGTCACAAACGCCACCCGCGCTCCTGTTCGCTCCAGCATGGTATTGGTGCCAATCGTCGTGCCATGCCGGACATCCGGGGCTTGCCCTGCGCCAATCTGCGCTAATGCTGCAAGCACCGCGCGCGCGGGATCTGCGGGAGTCGAGAACAGCTTCAAGACCTTGAGCCGTCCCTCCTCGAACGAGACACAGTCCGTAAACGTGCCTCCGGTGTCGATCGCTACACGCAAATCAGTCCGCTCCGTATCGAAGAATTGCGGCTCTCCGCAAGGGCGCCGCATCCTCGAACTGTATACCAATCCCGGTTGAATTAAGCGCTGCTGTCCCTCGACTGGCTGAGTCCTCCCGCGATCGCGACACCGGCTTCACCCCTCGCCTGATTGGGATGGAGGATCGGCGCGCGCGCTTCATGTGCAGAAAAGGCGTCTTTCACGCCTTCGTCACTTCAGCGTATAGTGCGTCTTGGCCGCGCACGCAAGACAGCAGCATCCCCAACAGGAAGTGGAAATGACGATCAAGGTTCGAACTTTTGGCGCATCCGGGCAACGGCGGTTCCAGGCAATTTCTGGCGCTATTCTGCTCATGTTTCTCAGTCATCCGGCTTTGGCCCAAACCGCGGCCGCGACGCCGCCCAGTGGAGGCGACCCACTGCAGAGCGGCTTTGCGAATCCGCCACAAAGCGCGCGCCCGCTGGTGTGGTGGCACTGGATGAACGGGAACATCACGAAGGAAGGCATCCAGCTCGACCTGGAATGGATGCATCGGGTTGGCATTGGCGGATTCCAGAACTTCGATGCCGCTCTGGCGACTCCGCAGGTGGTGGACAAGCGCCTGGCCTACATGACGCCGGAATGGAAGGATGCCTTCAAGTATGCGACGACGCTGGCCGACCAGCTGGGGATGGAGGAGGCGATCGCGGGCTCTCCCGGCTGGAGCGAGAGCGGCGGACCGTGGGTGCCGGGCCCGGAGGCGATGAAGAAGTACGTGTGGAGCGAGACCATGGTCGACGGCGGCAAGCCGTTCACAGGCACGCTGGCGCATCCGCCAACGAATAACGGGCCGTTTCAGAATCTGCCTGCGGCCAGCAGCGCACTGGCCCAACCGCAGTTCTACGCGGACAGCTCGGTGGTTGCGTATCCGTTGCCGCAGGGTGCCGCGAATGCAGCAGCCAAAGATCACGTGGAGCAGCGGCGCGATCGATCCGGCGCTGCTCGACGGACGGCGATCTGACCAGGACGACCCGGCTCCCCGCGGCGCCGCGGCAGGCGCGAAGGCTTGGATCCAATACGAGTTTGCGGAGCCGCAGCAGATCATTCGCGCGTAACCATCATGCGCCGCCAGGGAGGGCCGAGACGATGATTATTTTGCCCGCGGAGGCAGCGCCGATTCAGGCGAGGCAGTGGAAGCGAGCGACGATGGGGTCAGACTTCCGCGTCGTCGCGACCATTCCCAAGGGCGGGTCCCCGGAACACACCGTCGCGTTCCCGCGAACCCTCGCGAGGTACTTCCGCGTGACGTTCCGGACGATGAGGACGCCCGGACCGGATGGGACACCCGACATCGCACTGGCCGAGCTGGTGCTGCATCCCGATGCGCGAGTGAACCGGTTCGAGGAGAAGGCTGCGTTCACGCAGATGCCGGACCTCTACGGCTTCGCGACGCCGGATGTTTCGCCGGATCGCCATCCGCAAGAGCGACGTGATTGACCTGACCGGCAAGATGCGTCCGGACGGCACGCTGGACTGGACGCCGCCGCCGGGCCAGTGGGTGGTGCTGCGCATCGGCTACTCGCTGCTTGGCATTACCAACCACCCGGCGACGCAGGAGGCGACCGGGCCTGGAGGTGGATAAGCTGAACGCGCAGCTATGTGAAGAACTACATGGACGTTACCTCGATAGCTACAAAGAGACGGTCGGCGCGGACTTCATGGGCAAGCGCGGCATCCGCTACGTGATCAACGATAGCTGGGAGGCGGGCACGCAGAACTGGACCGACACCATGATCGCCGACTTCACGCGGCTGCGCGGCTACGATCCGCATCCGTGGCTGCCGGTGCTGGCCGGCCATGTGGTGGAGAGCGCGCAGGCCAGCGACCAGTTTCTGTGGGACCTGCGCAAGACCATCGCCGACCTGACCGCGACCGAGCACTACGGCCAGCTGGAGGCGACGCTGAAGGAGCGCGGCATGGGCCACTATGGCGAATCGCACGAGTCCGGGCGCGCGTTTATTGCGGACGGCATGGAGGTGAAGAAGTACAACGACATTCCCGATGAGCGCGATGTGGGCCCAGGCGCCGGGCGTCAACAAGGAGCAGTACAACTACGATGCGGACGATCGCGAGTCGGCTTCGGTGGCGCATATCTACGGGCAGAATCTGGCCGCGGCGGAGTCGATGACGGCGCGAATCAACAGCGCGTGGGCGTGGTCGCCGGCGACGTTGAAGCCGACGGCGGACCAGGAGCTGGTCAACGGCATCAACCGGATCGTGATTCACGAATCGGCCCACCAGCCGCTGGTGGACAAGGCGCCGGGGCTGACGCTCGGGACCGTATGGCCAGTGGTTCAACCGCAACGAAACCTGGGCGGAGCAGGCGCGCCCGTGGGTGGACTACCTGGCGCGCAGCAGTTACATGCTGCAGCAGGGACGGTTTGCCGCGGACCTGCTCTACTTCTACGGCGAAGACTCGAACCTCACGGCGATCTTCGTAAACTCGGCTCCCAAGTTGCCTGACGGGTACGGGTTCGACTACATCAACGCGGACGCGCTGATCCACATGTTGAACGTGGCCGATGGGCCGGATCACCACTGCCAGCGGAATGAACTATCGCTTGCTGGCGCTGGACCCGTACAGCAAACACATGTCGTTGCCGGTGCTGCGCGCGATTCACAACCTGGTGGAGCAGGGCGCGGTCGTGGCCGGGAGAAGCCGACCGACACGCCCAGCCTCGCCGACGATCAGGCCGAGTTCACCAGACTCAACGATGAGTTGTTCGGCGATGGAACCGGCGTACACACGCGTGGGTAAGGGGCAGAGTTTATGCAGGGCAGGATGCGGCATCGGCGTTGAAAGCGCTGGATGTGGCTCCGGACTTCGACCACAGCAAGCCGGAGAGCGGACACGCGAATTGAGTTCGTCCATCGCAAGGTGGCGGATGGCGACATCTATTTTCTCGACAACCGCAACGACCGCGATGAGACCGTCGATGCGAGCTTCCGCGTGACCGGCAAGGAGCCGGAGCTGTGGTATGCGGAGACGGGCAAGTCGGAACCGGCAACCTACGCGATTGCGAATGGACGGACCACGCGTGCCGCTGCATCTCGAGCCGTGGGGCACGGTCTTCGTGGTGTTCCGCAAGCCCGGCGAGCAGCGCCTGCGCGCATTGAGCCCGAACGACAGTCCAGACCAAGCTGGCGACGTCGATGGGCCGTGGAGCGTGAGCTTTCAGGCAGACCGCGGCGCGCCCAGCATCGATTACGCTGGACAAGCTGATGTCGTGGACGGACAGCACCGACACGGGCGTGAAGTACTTCTCCGGCGTGGGCACATATGCCAAGACGATCCAGGCGCCAGCGGATTGGTTCAAGCCGGGCGCGTCCCTGTGGATCGATCTGGGCGACGTGAAGAACCTGGCGGAGGTATCGGTGAACGGCGTTTCGCTGGGCATGGTGTGGCACGCGCCGTATCGCGTCGATGTCACGAAGGCATTGAAGCCCGGGGAAAAATGATGTCTCCGTCAAGGTCATCAATGCGTGGGTGAACCGGTTGATTGGCGATCAGCAGCCGAATGCAACCAAGTACACCTTTGCGGACATCACGCCCTACACCGCCGATTCGCCGTTGCAGCCGTCGGGGCTTCTGGGCCCGGTGGTTATGGTGAGGGCAACACGAAAATGATCAGCGCAGGTGAATGACGTAGGCGCAGAGCATCACTTCGATGCCGATGATCGCGCCAGAAAAATGCTGTGCTTCAAGGTGAAGCGAAACAGTTTGGACTGGTCCGCGACTGACATCCCGGTCGCGGCTGCGGCGACTGCGATGGTCTGAAGGCTGATCATCTTTCCCATCACGCCGCCGGCCGAGTTCGCCGCCGCAATCAACACCGGGTCGAACCCGAGCCGGGTCGCGCTGACCACCTGGAGATTGCCGAACAGCGCGTTGGCGGACGTGTCCGACCCGGTGAGAAAGACGCCAAGCCATCCCATGATCGGGCTGAAGAACGGGAAGGCGCTGCCGGTGGCGGAGAATGCGAGACCCAGCGTTCCGGTCGCGCCGCTAGTAGTTCATCACAAACGCCATGGCCAGCATCGACGTTACAGTGATCGTCGGGCGGATCAGTTTATGCGCGACCGACAGAATGATCTTGCCCAGCGCACTCGGCTTCATGCCGGAGAAGGCTGCCGCCAGCAGCGAGGCGCACATGCAGGAGGTGCCGGATGCGGACAGCCAATTGAAGGTGAACTTCGCCGCGTAAGGCGACGGGACACCAACGATCGGCGGCATGCGCAGAATCTCGTTGTGCAAGCCCGGGCCACGCAAAGGAGATCGTAGCCCGATTCAGCATCGCTGTGAATGGCCGGATAACCCCAGGCCAGCACGAAGACCACCAATAGCGCGTAGGGCATCCAGGCCAGCCAAATCTCGCGCGTCTATAATGCGGCCCGGACCGGACATCATGCTTGCGCAGCGGCAGCTCATCCGCGGCGCGTCTTCATCGATTCGTCGACTTCGCGTTCGTGCTCTTCGGTATGCCTCGGCTCCCAGAAGCGCAGCAGCAGCACCAATGCGCCCATCGCGCCGATTGAACTGAGGATGTCGGTCAACTGCGGACCAATGTAGTTCGACACGCAGGAAATGGATCGTCGCGAAGACGGCGCCGCAGGTCAGCACGGCCGGCCAGACCTCCAGCATGGCCGGCAGGCCGCTGGTGACCAGGATCAGGTACGCCGGCAGAATGAATGCGATGGGAGCGGTCAGCGTACCCGCGACGCCGCTGAGGCCCGCTACGCCATTCACGCGTTCCAGCGGCAATCCCGTAATGCCCGCCAGCGTAATTACCGGGATGCCAATCGATCCGAACGCAACCGGCGCGGTGTTGGCCAGCAGGCAGATCGACGACGCATACAGCGCGGAGAAGCCCAGCCCGACCATCATGGCCGCGGCCACGGCCACCGGCGTTCCAAAGCCGGCGCAGCCTTCGATGAACGCGCCAAACGCGAACGCAATCAGCAGCGCCTGCATCCGTTTGTCCGAGGTGATGGAGCCGATCGAGTCCTTGATGACCTCGAACTTGCCGGTCCTTACCGTGATCTCATAAAGCACCAGCGCCCAGAACACGATCCACGAAATAGGGAAGATCCCGAAGCATGCGCCATAGGCAGCACTGCTGACGGTATGCCGCAAGCGACATGCCATAGCCAAAAATCGCCAGCAGCAGAGTCGCGGCCAGTCCGGCCAGTGCTGCGATCCACGATGCTTTGCGCTTCACTCCAAGCAGATACAGCAGCACCAGCGTCGGAATGACTGCCAGCAGCGCGGAGACAGGCAAGCCCCTTGCCAAAAAGGTAATAGGGCTGGGGCCAGACTGCCTGCATTCCAACAACCTCCGTCGAGGAGAGTTGCAGCTAGTGAAGCAGCATGGAGACGATGCTCGCGGACATGAGGTTGGCCATGGTTCCGGCCAGCATGGCGCGGAAGCCGAGGCGGGCGAGGTCGTTGCGGCGGTTGGGAACCAGCGCGCCGATGCCGCCGATCTGCATGCCGATGGAGCCGAGGTTGGCGAAGCCGCACAGGGCGAAGGTGGCGATGGAGAACGTACGCGGGGAGAGCGTGCCTTCCTGCAGGCCGAGCTGTGTGTAGGCGACGAACTCGTTCAGCACGGCGCGCGTGCCAAGCAGGTTGCCGATCTCTGGCAGCCTCGTTCCAGGGAATGCCGATCAGCCACGCGACCGGCGCGCCGAAGAATGCCGAGGATGGCATTGAGGGTATGCGGGAACGGAATGTGGCCATGCGCCCAGAGCGAAGTTCGAGATGCCGGTCATGGTGGCGTTGAGCAGGCCGACCAGCGCCAGGAAGCTGATCAGCATGATGGCGACGTTGAAGGCGAGCTGGCCGCCGTCGATGGTGCCGCGGGCGATGGCGCCGATGAAGTTCTCGTTCTCGTGCTCCTCCGACGGCGGCATGTGGACCGTGCCGGCGGTGGCGGGAACTTCGGTCTCCGGCACCAGCATCTTGGCGACGAGGATGGTGCCGGGCGCGGTCATGATGACCGCGGAGAGCAGGTCCTTCGCGTTAATGCCGAACGAGATATACGCGGCCATGATTCCGCCGGAGACATGCGCCATGCCGGAGGTCATGATGGTCATCAGCTCGGAGTTGGTGGCGCCGGCGAGGAAGGGCCGGATGGTGAGCGGGGCTTCGGTCTGGCCCATGAAGATGCTGGCGGCGACGTTGGTCGACTCCGCGCCGCTGGTGCCCATGGTGCGCTGCATGACCCACGCGACCACCTTGATGATGTGCTGCATCACTCCGATGTGATAGAGGATGGCGAAGAACGCGGAGACGAAGATGATGGTGGGCAGCACGGCGAAGGCGAAGACGTTCAGCGGGCTGTTGGGATCGCCCAGCGGGCCGAAGACCAGGGAGGAGCCATCCGCCGCGTGGCCCAGCATGGAGGTGACCGCGGCGCTGGCGACGTGCAGGATCGGTCTGCCCGTAGCTCCACTTGATGACCAGGAAGGCGAAGACGAACTGCAGGCTGAGTCCCCAGGCGACCGTGCGCCACTTGATGGCGCGGCGGTTGGTGGAGCAGGCATAGGCGACGCCGAGGAAGGTGATGAGTCCGAGTAGACCGGTGAATCGTGCCACGTGCGCTCCGTTTGACGAATGCGTGGGGTGTCAACGCTGGGTGGAATGTGGGATGAGTGTAACGAATCGCGCGGTCGCGCGGCGAAGGAATTCGTCAGAAACCATCAACCGAGATCACTCCTTGTCATGATCTCGTGGATGAGCGAGATGGGGGCGGGAGGCTCGCGGCCAGGTGCAGCGTTTCGCGCAGCATTTGCTCCGGTTCGTCGAGCAGCGCGGGGTCGTCGCTGAAGAGGGTAACCAGGGACTGGCCGGCCTCGAGACGATCGCCGAGTTTCGCGTGCATCTCCAGCCCTGCATGCGCGCTCACCGGATCGCCGGGGCGGACACGGCCTGCTCCCAGGCGCTGCACGGCCCAGCCAACCTGGGTGCAGTCCATCGACGCCAGGTAGCCGGTGCGGTCTGCGGTGAGGGTGCGGACTGCGGCGGGCCGGTGGAAGGCGGCGGGATGGGCGAACGCGGCGACCGCGGCTGGGCAGTCGTCCGATTGCAGCTCGACCATCTCGAGGAAGCGCTGGTAGGCGGAGCCGTCGGCGAGCAGTTGTGCCGAAAGGACCGCTCCGGCCTCGGGAGTTGGGGCCTTCCCGCCGAGAAAGAGCATCTGGCCGGCGAGGGCGTGCGTCAGCTTGAGCAGGTCGGAGCTGAGGCGCAGCTTCTCCAGCGGCAGGGTGAAGGCGAAGTCGGGCGAGAAATGCTGGAACAGTTCGAGACATTCCTGCACCTCGATCCAGTTGCCGGAGAAGCGGCCGAGCGGCTGGTCCATGGACGTGAGCAGGGCCACGGTGCGCGTGCCCGCCAGCTCTCCGGTTTCGACCATGAGGCGAGCGAGGAGCTGTGCGTCCGCATAGCGCGACATGAAGGCGCCGGAGCCGGTCTTGACGTCGAGCACCAGCGCGTTGAGGCCGGCCGCGAGCTTTTTGCTCATGATGCTGGCGGTGATCAGGTAGGGCGACTCGACGGTGCCGGTGTGATCGCGCAGCGCGTAGAGGATGCGGTCGGCGGGAACCAGGGTGGGCGTCTGGCCGGCCATGGCGAAGCCGCAGGTGCGCAGGATGGAGAGGAATTCGGGCAGCGGCAGCTGCGGTGCGAAAGCCGGGGATGGTCTCCAGCTTGTCCAGGGTTCCGCCGGTGTGGCCGAGCGAGCGGCCGGAGATCATGGGATCGCAGAGGCTGAAGCCTTCGCCTGCTTCCAGGGGTGCGCCGGCCGCGGCAATGATGGGAGCGATCAGCAGCGAGGTCTTGTCGCCAACCCCGCCGGTGGAGTGCTTGTCGACCGTAACCGAATGGAGCGAGGAGGTATCCAGCGTCTCCCCGGAGAAGCGCATGGCGTTGTCCGCCTGCCTCGCGGCCCAGTACGCCAAGAACCGGCTGGGCAGCCGTGTCATAGTCCCACAAGTCGTGATGGACGAGTTGAAAGCCCCACACCAGCTCACCGGTTCTTGCGGACAGCGCAACGACGGAGTTTGCCCATTTGTTGTCGCCGGGGCGCTTGGAGCCATTATAGTCCGGGCTCGCGCTTCCTGTCGGCAGAAAGACCAGACCGAGCTGCGGATCCACCGAGATGGTCGACCAGACGTTGCCCGCGCCGGTCGGCGCCAGGCCCTGAAGGGGGCGCCAGCTCCAGCGGAGATGGCCTGTTCTTGCGTCAAGAGCCCGGACCACGCCGTCGGGGCTGTCTGCCCGATCGTTGTCGGCTATCGAGGAGCCAACGATGACCATGTCGTCGATGACGGCGGGAGCCGAGGTTTCCTCGTATTCGCCGCTGCGCTTGATGTTGGAGATGCCG
>CAWBFL010000163.1:0-9466 GCA_963787905.1 uncultured Acidobacteriaceae bacterium
CGTCGTAATCGTATCCGGGCAATACGTGCGCCGGATCATCCCGTTTGAGCCGCGCAAAGTTCGGGACCTCGTCGCCGTAAAAGTACAAGACGTCGTCCACTGCGTGTCCCTGCTGCAGCATCAGTTGCGAACGGTTGAGATAGCGGAAAAACGGCTCTGACTGATTCCACCAGGTGACGTTCGGATTGATATGCGTGCCTGCGAAGTATTCGATTCCCGGCAGGCCAAATGCCTTTGGCTCCGAGGTAAACTCGTGCCACACCAGCCGGTTCATTCCCTCGGTCAGCGCCCGGTCGAAGGTCGGCTTCAGATCGGTGGCAAGCGACTCGCTCCAGTGCGGACCGATGCTGGTCATGCCCTCGTCCGCGGCGAATGGCTTGCCGTAAATGTCCGCCGCGCTCGCAGCTTCCTTAATGAAGAAGCGGTCCTCGTCTCCCGAACGATGCTCGGCAGATTCCGCCCAGAACTCGGTCTGCGGCATCGCCGACGAGCGAAAGGTCTCCAACCCGTCAACGGGAGCGCCATGCGGGCCTCCGGACTCGCACTGGAGGCCCAGCCCGTATTCCCTGGCCCGCTCGGCAAAATGGTCGTAATGGTCGGTGATCAGGTCGCCAACCGTCCGCCGCAGATCGTTGAGAAAGCGATCGCTGGTTGCCCGGTCATCCACGATCCGCCCCGCAACGATCGGCAGGTAGCCGATCGGGTCGTAGCCGCGTCGCTCGCGAAACTCAGCAGCAAATCGACCCGTCCAGTTGGTCCCGCCCACCTCCCAGCTGTCAGTCGCCAGGTTCACCAGGGTCGTCTTCAGGTAGGGCCGGGACGCTTCCAGCAAGGGCGCAACGGTGTGATCCCAGTAAGTGTCGAACGCGCCGCGATCCAGGTAGTCGATGGCCAGCCCCTGCCAGGTGTCGCTGGAGGTGGAGACGCGCGTATCGGAATCTGTGTAGCCGATGCGCAGAATCTCCCAGGTCCCTGCGGAAGGTGGGTGCCATGTGAGGCGGCCTGCCTGGTCAACCAGCCCGGTCACATTGATTACATTGCCCAACTCGGTATCCTGCTCCCCCGGGGTTGGGGGCGCGTCATTCAGCAGGGGTTCCGACTTGGGCATGGAGATACCCGTCTCCAGCGAGGCCGTCTTGTACTTCAGGAGCCGAATGGGTGCGCGCGTATCTCCCTCCGAACCGGGCAGGGAAGCGCCGTGCCGCAGCGGATACGCCAGCACGGCAATCTCGCGATAGAAGCCGTTTTTGATCGGCGGCATGGGCAGCGCGCCATTGAAACTGCTGCCCGCCCCCACCGTGGTCCGCGACCAGGTAAGCAACTTCGACGCCTGCTCAGGAGTTACGTCGGGGCCGCCCAGATTCCAGCCGCTCACGATGTTCAGGTTCAACTCAAGATGCAACTGGCTTGCGACCTTCAGTGCGTGGACATAAAGCCGGACCCACTCCGGGCTCCCGAAGCGCGGCCCCGCAGGCACATCCTCGTTTCCATGCTGGTTGGAGCCATTGCCGTCCACCAGCAGGACGCCGCCGAATCCCTTCCCGCTCATCTCAGTCAGATCGCGGGTAATGGTCTCTTCCGTCGTATTGCCGTTCAGCCACCACCAGTAGCATCGCAACTTCGCAGTTGCCGGCGGGTCCGCGAACTCCTTCCGCAACTGAGCATCCGGCTTAGCGCTCGATTGCGCAACCGCGCGAATCGGCAACCAGCCCGCCGCCAGCATTGCCAGCACGGCAATTCCTCTGCGGGTTGTCTGCGCAAGCGCGTGTTGAGAGAGGTCGATCAATGGGTGCCCGGTCGCGAAGGGATGGACTTTCCGCTCGCGATCATCTTGCGGAGGAGTTCGACAGTTGGCGTTTTCCTGGGATCGACAGCCCTATCGTTGCTTGCCATTTCAATTCGCTCCTTCATCGCGACTGTGCGGACGGCCTTGCTGGATGCCGCCGGCGCGGGCACGCCTCCGGTAAGATTCGGCGCACACCGCAGCTCGGCATTGCCGCGGGTCGCGCTCATCTGACGGCTGCCGCTCTCGCCGACAAGTCTCGACCCGCCACCCAGAATCGGCGCCCACGGTAGGCGGAAACACTCTTGCGGTGGAGGATTTCACCATGGTCGGCCCGATCGGTTGGCAGCAGATATGGAGAGAAGATGGGAGCCCCCGCGCGCACTGAAGCTCGCGCGAGGGCCGCCGGATGAAACCTAGAAGTTAATGCGAGCCGTGAGTTGACCGATGCGCGGATCGTTGGCCTGAACAAAGTATCCGGTCGGGTTGGTCGCAGAATACGAGCTCGAGGAAGATCCTGCGTTGGACGAATTAAGTCCTCCGGGACCACCCCATTCAGGCGTATTGAAGACGTTGAAGAACTCACCACGAATCTCGAAATTGACTCCTTCGCGAATGGCGAACTGCTTGAACAGCGACATATTGATCAACGGGTGAAGCTGCTGGCGGATCTTGAGAACGGTGCTGTTGCTCTGCGAGGTATAGGCCAAACGCTGAATGAAAGCAGGAGTGGGCGATGTCGAGTCGCACGCTGTGAGTGTGTTGTATCCAGACGAACTGACCACGGTGTTGACCGGAGTTCCCGCGGTGTTCTCAAAGCAGGTGTTGTATTGACGGTGCAGCGACCAGCTCGGCTGCTTGTAATTGCCGATGATATTCACAGTTCCAGGCGCGCCCAGCAGTGCGCCGTCGGAATACAGCATCACGCCATTCAGCTTCCATCCACCCAGAATCTCCTGGGCGTAGAACGGCATCGTTTCAAACTTCGGAAGTTCCCACGTCCCGTAAATCGAGCCGAAGAAATTCGGGGCAGAATCCTGAACGTGCTCCAGTTGGTTATTGACCGCTGCAAAGTTGTCCAGGTAGCCGTTGTGCAACATCAACTTGTCCCAGGTCAGATTGCCCGCGACGGTGTAATGATGCCTCATCGGCTTGGTTACCTGGATCTGCAACGCGTTATAGGGGGACGAGCCAATCGGGGAGTAGTCCTCGGTAACCGAACCAAACTCCGGGTAGGGCAGATACAACAGATTCTGCGCGATTGTGGCCGCATTCAGCGTCGTAGACTGCGGAATCTTGCCCGCCATTGGATTGGCCACTGCCGCGTTCAAGAGTGTAACTTCCGCGGAGCCCTGGTTGTAATACGTCGCGGGCAGGATATTGATGTTGTGGTTGACCTCAAGATGGGTTGGCCGGGCACCAACATAAGCAACCTGCACAATCAAGTTGTCCGGCAATTGCTGCTGCACGTTGAGCGTGAACTGGGTCATCCTCGGCTGCACGTGGGCCGGGTCGATAAAGGAAACGTTCTGCCCAAGCGACGTAGCCAACCCGAGCGAACTGCCGGTCGGAAGAACCACCCCGGTCGGGTAGGGATTGCTCAGCGTGTTCACCGGGGGATTGGTGACGTAGTTGTTGTAGCTGGTGGTTTGGGTGAAGCCGGTGCCGATGGGGCTCTCAAACGTATTGAAGTAGATGAGTCCATAGCCGGCACGGAGAACGGTGTTCGGCGTGACCTGGTACGCCACTCCGAGTCGCGGTTGGATGGCCTTATAGTTGGCCGGGTACGGGTTGCGGTTGCTGCTGCTGGTGTACTGCAGGCCCCCGTACAACGGTACGCCCGAGACAGACGCCTGCAGCGGGTTGACGCAGGTGGTGCAGAACGTCGTGACCAGTTTATTGAACCGCTCAGTGTAGGGTGACTCGAGGTCCCAGCGCAGGCCGAGATTCACCGTCAGCTTGTGGTTCACGCGCCAGTCGTCCTGCACCCACGGTGCAATGTAAATCTGCTGGAGCGCATACGAGGCTGCAATGGTGTACGTGGTGGACGAGAAGGCCCCCAGCATGAGATCGGCAAAGGAATCGCCCGAGTTCGGGTCCGCCCCTACGTTCGTTGTTTGAACGTTCTGCTGCGTGAAGCGGCGGTCGAAGTTGAATCCTGCGGTGCCGCTGCCGTTGCCAAAGCCGCTTTCTGGGTTCTGCTGGTCATAGCGAAGGATGTTGCCCTCAAACCCGAAGCGGATCGAATGGGTGTTTACCGTCTTGGTTGCGATTTCGTTCAGCGATCCCAGCGTGCTGGTGCTGACCTGGCCGCCCGCGCCAGGTGCGAGACTGGCATAGCCATCTCCGTTCGACGCGCCCGGGAAGGAATCGTACGGAAGACCGGTCGCCGAGATGCCGAGAGACGCGAGGTTGAAGTTCGCATTGCCCGGATACACCAGCCCGAAGGGATGGACTTCAAGTCCCAGTCGCGAATCCAGCACAAAGCTCGGGGAGAATACATGGACTTCGTCCAGGCTGCCGCCACGGGTATCGCGAATGACGGTATATCCGTAACCGTTCGGTCCAATTCCCTTGGGAAAGCCCTGCAGTGGGTAGCTCTGGGTGAGGCCCGCCTGGAAGTAGATCGCATTGATCTTGTCGTTCACGCTGAGCTGATGATCGATGCGGACGTCCCACGACGGGTAGTTGCTGGGATACGCCGTCTGGGTCGATACGTAGTTTGGCGAGGTTTGTGCCGAAGCGCCGGCGACGTTCGCCGCAGGATAATAGCTGGCCAATGCGGCCCCGGGCGTCGAAATGGCTGAGGAGATGTTGTTATTGGCAAAGTACTGGGTGCGGTTGCCATTCACATCGACCGGCGAATTCGGCATGTAAAGCTGAATGCCGGAGGTGCAGAGACCGCCTACAAAGGTATTGCAAAGACCCGAAAAGTCACCTGTCAATTCGGCGGCCGTTGGCACGCGCGAGGAATAGTTGATAGCCGTGTGCGAATGGTAACGCTCGTACGCAACCAGGAAGAAGGTCTTGTCGCGGCCGTCGTACACCTTGGGAATCAGGACTGGACCGTCAAACACAAAACCGGTCTGACTCAGCTGGTCATTGTTGCGAGGCTGGTTCAGATGGCTCTTTTCCGATGTGTTGGCGTTGAGATACGTGTTTTGGAACGCATAGTAGACCGCGCCGTGGAACTTGTCGGTTCCGGACTTAAGAATCGTGTCGGTGACCGTGCCGCTGCCATGTCCCACCTGAGCATCGAAGATCGACTGCGTGACCTTCACCTCCTGCACAGATTCCGGAGAAGGCGTAAACCCGGAGTAGGTCACCCCGGAAAGACGCTCCGGTGGATCGTTCGGGATGCCGTCCAAAGTGACCCGGTTGTGGCCGCTGCTGCCGTCGGAGACCGTTTGAATCGGCACACCGCTAAACGGGTTGGTGTACTGGCTCGACTTGCCTTGAAAGTAACCTCCCGACCCGCCATTGATGACGCCGACGGTAAGAGTTACCAGGACATTTGGGTTTCGGCCGTTGTTGGGCAGGTCCGTCACTTGCTGATTGGGGATCGTCGTCGCCAGACCGGGAGACTCCGTATCCAGCATCTGCGAGTCCGCCTTCACAATGACCGATTCCGTCTGACTCCCGACCGTGAGAGCGAAGTCGACTCCTACCGTCGCGCCGGCAGTCAGCGTGATTCCGGTACGCGTCTCAACGCGGAAGCCCTTGGCGTTCACGGTGACGGTATAGACGTCGGGAGTAAGCGACGGGACCGTGTAGTCGCCCGCCGCGTTGGTCACTCCGTTCGACACGAAGTTCGTGGTTGTATCGGTCGCCGTCACCGCAGCGCCGACGATCTTGGCCCCGGAGGCGTCGACTACGCTTCCGCTGATGGTTCCAAGATACTGCTGTGCTTGGGCCGTGGTCGCAAGCAGGATGCTAAACACCAAGAGCACTCCGGAACAGGTCACGAAGTTGCGAAAGCGGGTAATCGGCACAAAAACCTCCAAAGATTGTTGAAACGAAGACGATTGATGCCTTCGGGTTGACTTCTTCGCGGCAACGCCGATCGAAGTCCGGGCACGGCCATGCAGCGTTTTGAAGATGGCTCATAGTGGAGAGCGGGCCGAACGCGAGCAAGTTAATTTACCGGAAGCAAACCGGCTAATTTACCGTAAGAAGCGCGATAAGTCGCTGCGTGTCAGTTGTTTCCAGCTGGGGAAAAACCGGCGGACGCTGCGTTGTAGCCGCGTGCTACACTTGTCGCCGCCCCCGGATTGCCTGATTGCCTATGGCTTCAATTGCGAATGCCCCGCCGGAAGAGGGCTTGGATCAGCCGTCCATTGACGAACGCCGTGCCCTCATCGGGCGTGTAGCCGCCAGTGCGCAATTCAGGCGCTCGGCCCGGTTGCGCGATTTTCTCCTCTACGTCGGCAATCAATCGCTCAAGCAGGGCTGTCCCGAAATCCACGAGCAGGAGATCGGCGCCAAGGTCTTCGGCCGCTCTTCCTCCTACGACCGCAGTCAGGACAATATCGTTCGCGTCAACGCCACCGAGCTGAGAAAGCGCATCGATCAGTACTTCGCCACCGAAGGTGCCCAGGAAACCCTGGTCCTCGAAATCCCTCGCGGCGCCTATAAGCCGGTCTTTCACCGCCGCACCCTCCCCGACCACCCGCCGGAATCCTCTCCCAGCCCGTTCCTGCCCAGCCTCGTCCCGCCCGTGACCGCGACCCCGGCTCCCGCCCAGGCGCCCCGCAGCCTGGCTGCTCGGCTGTGGGCCACCCTGTGCCTCGCGCTCGCGGTCGTTTGCCTCGTTCAGTTTCAGCAAAACCGCTCCATGCGCAAGGCTTCCAACATCTGGGAGGGAAAACCCGCACTCGCGTCCTTCTGGGGCGACTTCCTCAGCTTCCATCAGCAGACCGACGTCGTCCTCCCCGATGACTCGCTTAGCCTCATCACCGATCTCGTGCACCACCCCATCTCGCTCGGCGATTACCTCGACCGGAACTACATGCGCGAGGTCCAGGCGTCCGACCTCAGCTCCGACCGTAAGTTCGATCTCGACCAGGTCTATTCTCACAATCTCATTACCTTCGGCGGAGTGCGGGCCGCGCAGCAGATGCTCGGCCAGGTTCCCTGCATCGTCCCCCACCCATCTCACCCTCTCGCGCTACTACACGGCCGATGCCATCAAGCGCAATAATGTCATCCTCATCGGCGGCAAGAAGGCGAATCCATGGGTGCATCTCTTCGACGACCAGATGAACTTTGTCACCGACTTCGACAACGGCCGTTCCGCGGCGTTCGTCGCAGACCTTCATCCCAGGCCCGGAGAACAGGCGCGCTACGAGGTTTCCTACGAGCCAAATGCGCTGGTCGGCTACAGCGTCATCGGATACCTGCCCAACCCCGGCCACACCGGCAATGCCATCATCCTCGCTGGCACCGACTCCGACGCCACCGATGCGGCGGCCGAGTTCCTCACCTCGGAAGACGACCTCGAGAAATTCGAGAATGTTCTCCACGTCAAGAGTCTCCCCTACTTCGAGGTCCTGCTCAAGACCTCGCGCCTCAGTGGAACTTCGTTGAGTTCCGAACTCCTTGCCTACAGAACCTATCCCGGCCTGCGCTAGCCCGGACGGCTCGCGGCCAGCCACACCCAGCGCCTCCGAAATTTGCCAATGCATCTCACGCGCCCCCGCCCCCGCCGTGGTCTTGGATCGAATGTGCCAGAAATTGCCAGCCGGCCTCCCGGCAGGGTATTCTCTTGGCACTCGGGCCGATCGCAACGAAAGGGGAACTCCCCTATGCGCAATGTCTTGGCAGCCGCAGTGATGCTTAGCCTGTATTTCGTGCTGCCCGCAGCAGCCGCCCCCTGCCCCGGGACCGTCGTGTTCCAGGATCCGTACAAAACACCCAGTCCCGCTCTGGACATCTCTCCAAATGCCGCAAGCAAGATCGCGATCCAGGACGGCAAGGCAGAGGTCACCTTTCTGCAAGCCGGCTATTCCCGCAATGACGTATACGCAGGCACCCAATATGGCGACGCCAATATCTGCGCAACGTTTACCACGTTGAAGACCGATAAGGCAGAAAATCAGGTAGTAGGCATCATCTTCTGGGCAACGAGCGCCGCCAACTTCTATGCTCTCCAGATCGAGCCGGCTACCGGCCAAATGTCTCTCGCCCAGATGGGTTCGACGGGATGGACCTTCCCAATTGCCTGGGGGCCCAATGCCGCCGTCATCAAAACCATGGGGGCGGTCAATACACTGCAGGTCCAGACCAAAGGCAACGTAGCCACGCTCCTGGTCAACGGTCAGAGCGTAGGGACGTACACCGGGACCCCGCCGGCCGGCGGAGGCGTTGTCGGCTTCACGGTCTCGTCCTCGACGACGAGCACGTCCACGTTGGACGTCACCAGCTTTGCCGTTGCTGTGCCGTAAAGCAGTTGCCTTGCCGGTTAGACGACTGGAACAGTCCGCATGCTCGCGCAAGCCGCGCGTTTCGCAACCTGCGCTCGCCCGCCGGTCGGCAGACCCGCAGCCATAGCTAACTCGCAGACGGCCAATCGATTGGCCCGCAATTCGCTGAACCGATGGAGCAAAGTAATGGTCGGGACGACTAGATTCGAACTAGCGACCTCACCCACCCCAAAGCGATAAAGATGAGCGGCGCAGAACGGTGGAGTCGTCTGGTGGATGGTTGGGTGACTCAGATGCTGGAGAGCCCTAGTCGGTGCCGGACAACACCCCGTTACGGAGTGCGGTTGCCACGGCTTCCGTGCGATCAGACACTTGCAACTTCTCCATGATGTTATTGACGTGGTGGCGAACGGTGTTTTCGCTGATATCGAGAGCGCTTCCAATTTGCTTATTTGTCGAGCCCTGAGCCAGCAATTCAAGAATTTGCAACTCACGCGCGGTGATGTCGGATCGCATCATCCTATCTGTCAAATGTGCCGCAATGTTCCTGGGGATGTAGCGCTTGCCTTCATGGACAATATGAATGGCGGTAATCATGTCGGACTCCGATGTATCTTTCAGCAGGTAGCCATGTGCTCCTGCACGAATGGCGCGGTAGATGTCTTCCTCCTTCTCGAAGCTTGTCAGAACAATGACGCGCGGAGGTTTTTGCATCTGCTTTAGGAAATTCAATACTCCGATTCCGTCCATCCCTGGCATGCGAAGGTCAAGCAACATCAGATCCGGACAGTCGCGGTGAATGATGGCGAGGGCTTCCTCTCCGCATGAAGCTGAGCCAATTACTTCAAAATCGGACTGCAGACTCAACATGCTGGTGAGGCCCGAACAAACAACAGGATGGTCGTCGACAATCAGAATACGGATTCCGTCACTTGGTTTGGGAGTCGACATGCGAAATCCTTTCCATCAGATGGTCCCACAAATTGTGAATGAACGTCGGCCCGGTGAAACCGGGCGGCAATGGGGCTGTCACTTCGACACAAGTTCCGTCTCCAGGATGGCTGACGATCTCTAACTTTGCAGAAATAGCGGCGGCCCGCTTGCGCATGCCTCGCAACCCAAACCCCAGCAGGCCGCCGCTCTTTACAAAGCCGCAGCCGTCATCTTCCACTTTGATCCTCACAAGTTCCTTTTCATACGCGATGGAAATCTCCAGATGGCTGGGGTCCGCGTGACGGACCGAATTGGCAATGGCTTCTCG